>JAHFAU010000024.1 GCA_023250385.1 Anaerolineales bacterium | reverse complement strand
CGTCGCCGAATTGGGTGGTGTACCCCAGCAAGATCTCGGTCTTGTTGCCGGTGCCGATCACCAAACCGCCAAACGCGGCCGACTGATCATAGAGCACGGTCATGCGGGTGCGGGCCATCACATTTCCCCGTCGGATTCGATCCTGCGCTGGGACTTCCTTTAATAAGTCATCGACGGCTGCGGTGATCGAGACGGTCTTTTCCAGTACTCCGGTCGCCTGAATCACCAGCCCGGCGTGCTCCAGCGAGTCGGGCGCGGAGCTGGTATAAGGCAGGCGGACCGCCAGCACGTTCTCAGCACCCAACGCCTCCGCCGCCAACATGCAGGCCAGGGCGGAGTCAACTCCGCCGGACAGCCCGACCACCGCCCGCGGGTGTCCGCTCCGAGTCGTCTCGCTCCGAATGAACCCGGTCAGGATTTTGCGGGCCAGATCGGTGTTGATCGTTAAGCTGATCTCATTCGCCTTCACGGAAGCCTCGACTGGGATCTTCTTCCAAGATGCGGGTCAGTTCTCGATAGACGAGCGCGGTTCGTTCATCGCGCAGCAGCGGCAGTCGGGCCCGGGCCCGCTGCAGCTGCTCAAGATCCAACTCGGCCAGGGTGAGCGATTCCTCGTGGTAAGGGGCCCGGACCAGCAAGTCACCCTGCGGATCGAACATCGTCGAACCGCCCCAAAAACCGAGCCCATCCTCAAACCCTACCCGGCCGACATTGCCCACAAACGAGGTGAACAGACTGGCATAGGCCTGCGTGACATGCTCTACCCAGCGCGCCGATTCGAGCGCCGGCTCCGAGTCCAGGCCGCGGCCAGGTGAAGCCGACATGAAGAGGAATACGTCCGCCCCATCCAGCCAGAGCAAGTAAGGAGGGGAGGCGTGCCAGAAGTCTTCGCAGATCAAGTTTCCAAACCGTCCGAAGCGGGTGTCGAAGGCCCGGATCTGATCGCCCCAGGCGAAGAAGCGGCCCTCATCGAACATCCCGTAAGTCGGGAGATAGACCTTGCGGTGCACATGCACGAACTCGCCCTGGGAAAGGTAGGCGGCAGAATTGAAGACCCGGTGCCGGTCGTCGGATTCGACAAATCCCAGCAGGATGTCGAGCTTGCGGCTCGCCGCAAGCAGCGGCTTGAAGACCGGATCCTCGGCCGCCGCTCTCCGGGCGACGGTGGGGGTCAGGTCTTGCAGCTGATACCCGGTCAGCGAGAGCTCCGGGAAGACCACCAGATCCGCCCCGGCCTGGCGGGCCGCCTCGATCCTGGCCAGGTGCTTGTCCAGATTGGACTGAACTTCACCCAACCGGGTGTCGATCTGGGCCAACGCGACCGTGATCACGCCCGAATTCTCAGTACCACCCCGAACAGCCCGAGCGCCAGCAGCGCGGCGGAGGCCACCCCATCGAGGCGCAATCCGGCCATCACCGGCATCGGATCGCCCCGGATCCAGGCGAGCGCCAACGGACCGGCGGAGAGCAGCGAGAGGGCGATGGCGGCCAGCAGACCCGAGCGTAGGTCACGTTGCGCCAATCGAAACAGCAGGAGCACGATAAGCAGGGAATACACTCCTCCGATTGCCTGCGTCGGCCAGCGGGGAGCCAGGTTCCCGAGTAAGTCGGGAGCCGGCGGGGTCAGTAGCCCGGCGGAGGCCCTCCGCCCATAAGCGCAGGCGTCGATCAGGCACCCCAGCCAGCTGGTCGCTCCCAGGGTTGCGGCCGGGATCGCCAGCGCATCGGCCGCGGCCCAGAATGGCCGGCGGGTCAGCCGGTCGTAAACCGCCAACCCCATCAAGGCGGCCAGCGCCCCGCCAGCCCAGCTCAGTCCACCCCGCCAAAACCAGATGGATTCGATGACTCGGCTGCCGTAGTACCCCCAGTGAGTGAGAACGTAAGCGAGCCGCCCGCCCAATAGCCCGGCGAACAAGGCGACCAACCCGGCGTCAATCCGGGCAACCGAATCGTCGGCCCCGGTCTGTCGCTCGAGCGGTGCGAGGCCCAGCCACAGCAACCCGAGCAGTGCGCCCGCTGCAAAGGCCAACGGATAAGCGTTCGACATGGCTGGTTCCAGCGGGCGCCGGGAAGTTTACCATTTCAATCCCAGAAGCTATAATCCTCGAGCCAATCCCCGGTCGCAATGCCAGAACTCAAGATCAGCGCAGTCTCAAACAAATCCGAGCTGGAACAATTCATCGCCTTTCCGTGGCAGGTGTACAAGTCCAATCCACATTGGGTTCCTCCGCTGATTTCCGAACGAAAACAATTTCTCGATCCGGACCGCAACCCATTCTTCGAGCATGCCAAGGCAACCTTCTTCATCGCCCGGCGTAACGGCCAGGCGGTCGGAACAATTGGGGCCTTCAGCAACCACCTCTACAACCAGGTGCACGGCGAGAAATCCGGGTTCTTTGGTTTCTTTGAGGTGCTCGACGAGCCGGAGACCGCCCGGGCCCTCTTAACCACCGCCGAGGACTGGGCCCGTCAGGCCGGCCACGATCGAGTGCTCGGACCGATGCAATACTCCACCAATGACGAGCTGGGCCTGCTGATTGACGGATTCGACGATCCACCCCGGATCCTGATGACGTACAACCCGCCGAGCTATCAGGGGTATCTCGAAGGGGCCGGCTACCGGAAGGCAATGGATCTCTTGGCGTACTCGGTGAACGTCGCCGAATTGCACGACGGCCTGCCGGAAAAGGTCGGCCGGGTCGGCCAGAAGATTCTCAAGCGCTGGAATCTCGAGGTCCGGCCGGTCAATATGAAGGACTTCGATCGGGAAGTAGATCGAGTGCAAGAGATGTACAACGCCAGCTGGGAGCTCAACTGGGGGTTCGTCCCCCTGACCGATCGCGAAGTGGGGGTGCTGGCCAAACAACTCAAGACCATCATCGACCCGGACTTCACACTGATTGTCGAACGTGACCACAAGCTGGTGGGCTTCGCCATCGCCTTACCCGATCTCAACCAGCCGCTCCGGCTAGCCTATCCGAGCCCCGGTACCCCCGAAGTGCTCACCTTCGCGAAGCTGCTCTGGCACTGGAAGGTGCGCAAAGTCGCCACCTGGGTGCGGGCCTGGGCGCTTGGCATCGTTCCCGAGTACCGCGGGCAGGGACTGGAAGCGCTGATGTTGGGCCAGCTGGTCGAGACGGCCTATCGCAAAGGCTATCAATTTGGCGAGATGAGCTGGATTCTGGAGAGCAACGACAAAGTCCGACGGACCATCGAGCTCATGCACGGAAAGGTCTACAAGACCTACCGGATCTACGAGAAGCCCCTGTAGCCAACCTGCCCTTGGAGGGTCGGGCGGGTCGCGGACCAAATCTGGGACCCGCTCGGTTACCGTGTAGTTAGCCGGTCATGCTCGAATCTCCGCTGCTGCCCGATCTGCTCTACGTGGTGCTGGTCGCCGGCCTGTGGCTGGCGGCGCTGGCGGTCGTGACTCCCGGAACTGGGGTATACGAGCTGCTGGCCCTGCTGGCCCTGGTGACCGTTGGGGCCGCAACTACGGTTGTGGCCATGAATCCCTGGGCACTGCTGCCGGTGGGTCTAGGCGTGGTCGCGTTTGCGATTTCGATCTGGAGCTCTCGGCAAGAGATTTGGCTGGTGCTCTCCGCCGTGCTGTTGACCGTAGGGTCGGCCTTCCTGTTCCGCCGGGAGGGAGGCGGGGCGGCGGTGAATCCGGGGCTGGCTCTGTTGAGCACCCTCGGCAGCGCCGGTTTCTTTTGGATTGTGGTAAGAAAGGTGCGGATGGCCCAGCAGGCGGAGCCGATCTTTGATCCCGCCCACGTACTCGGACTGGTCGGGGAAGCCCGCACCCCGATCGATCCGATCGGCACGGCGTATGTGGATGGCGAGCTGTGGACCGTGCGGGCCGAGCACCCGATTCCAGCAGGAAGCGGAGTGCGGGTGATCTCCCGCGAAGGTCTGATACTCAATGTGAAGCCGGAAGGCGATACCCAAGGAGGGAACTGAGATGGATTTCGCAGTTGTGGTGTGTCTGGTCGGCGGAGTTGGCATAGTTGGGCTCTTCTTCCTGACCAGCGCAATCCGAATCGTTCAGGAGTACGAGCGCCTGGTTGTGTTCCGGCTGGGTCGCTCGATCGGCGAGAAGGGGCCGGGCCTCGTGCTGCTCATCCCGTTCATCGACCGAGGCGTGAAGGTGGATCTGCGGGAGCAGGTGCGCGAGATCCCGCACCAGACCTCGATCACCAAGGACAACGCTCCGATCGCGATCGACTTCCTCTGGTATTACAAGGTTCTGCACGCCGACGACAGTGTGCTGCAGGTGGGCAACTTCGAGGCCGCGGCCCAGGGGATGGCGACCACCACCCTGCGCTCGGTGATTGGTGGGATCCCGCTCGACGACGTGCTCTCCCAGCGGGAGCACATCAACCAGTTACTTCGCACTCGGCTGGATGAGGTGACCGAGCGCTGGGGCGTCAAAGTGACCAACGTCGAGATCCGCGAGATCATCCCGCCCCGCGAAGTGCAAGAGGCGATGAATCGCCAGATGACGGCCGAGCGGGTCCGGCGGGCAGTGGTCACCGAGTCCACCGGAACGCGCGAGGCGGCGATCAACGTTGCGGAAGGCGACAAGCAGGCCAACATCCTCAAGGCGGACGGCGAGAGGCAAGCCAATGTTCTGCGGGCCGAAGGGGACCGGCAAGCCCAGCTCCTGCGAGCCGAGGGATTTGCGGCTGCCCTGGAAAAGATCTATTCCGCCGCCCAATCGGTAGATGCCAAGACCATGACCCTGCAGTACTTCGAGACTCTGAAGACCATGGGCACCAGCCCGGCCACCAAATTCATCTTCCCGATGGAGTTCACCAGCCTATTGAAAGACTTCCGAGGAGGCGGGGACTCGTCCTAGGTGACCCGGATCGAGCCGGAGATCATCGACGCCAGCTGGCGCGATCTGCGGCCGATCGTCGCGTTGGAGAAGATCTGTTTCGGGCGAGACTCCTGGCCCTGGATGGAAATTCTGGCGGCGCTCTCGCTGCCTGGGACGATCCGGCTCAAGGCGGAGCTGAACGCGGAGCTCATCGGATTCGTCATCGGCGATCGCCGGACCCGCAAGGACCTGGGATGGGTGGCCTCGATCGGGGTGCATCCGGCCCACCGCCGGCGCGGGCACGGCCGACGGCTGCTGGCAGCCTGTGAGCAGCAGCTGGGTACTGCCCGGGTCCGGTTATCGCTGCGCCGTTCCAATGAGCACGCGCTGTCGCTCTACCGCCAGGTCGGGTACTCCGAGGTCGGGGTGTGGCCCGAGTATTATCGGGACGGAGAGGATGCCCTGGTGATGGAGCGGGTGCTGTCGGCTTGAGGCCGAACCCGGCTCTGGTACAATCGGGGGCCCTGGGCGTCGATCCGATCGGCGCCCAAGTCTTGAAGGAAGGAAACCGAAAGCTACGATGAGAGTGCTGCTGCTGAAGGATGTGTATAAGCTGGGCCGAGCCGGCGACGTCAAACGAGTTGCGGACGGCTATGGACGCAACTACTTGATCCCGCAACGGATGGCGACCCTGGCCACCCCCGGGGCGCTCAAGCAGGCCGACCGGATTCGATCCGCGGCTGAAGTGCAGCGGGCCCAGCTCAATCAGGAGATGACCTCGGTCTTCACCCTGCTCGACGGATTGCAGATCAATTTCCCGGTCAAGGCCGGAGAGACTGGAAGACTCTACGGGTCGGTCACCCATCAAATGCTCACCGAAGCCGTCCTGCAGCGCAACGGGATCACAGTCGAGCGCAGTCAGATTCTCGGAGAACCGATCCGATCGCTCGGGGTCCACAAAGTCAAGGTGCGGCTGACAGTCGATCTGATCCCGGAATTGGCGGTGGTCGTGCATCGGGAGGAGCTGCCGCCTGAGTCGGCCTTTGAGCTGGCGGAACCCGAACCCGAGCAGGCGGAGGCGGTTGGATCCTTCAGCGATCTGCAGGCCGACCTGGAGGCCCAAGAAGCAGAAGCCAGTCGAAAGAACGCAGAGCGAACCCGCGAATCATCGCGCGGGGCCCGCCCCGAGCCACAAGCTCAGCGGTCGGAAGGCCAAGCAGGGCAGGAGGAGGAGGAAGAAGAGGGGACGGGCGCCGGATAATCCCTGGGAGGTCGGGCAGGGAAGATGGAGGAAATCGGCAAGACTCTCCACGAGGCCAGGGCCCGGCTCGGTCTTACTCTGGAAGAAGCGGAACGCTCCACCCGGATTCGCGCCTTCTATCTTGAGGCACTGGAGCGCGGCGAGCTGGACCTGCTGCCTTCCCCGGTACAGGCGCGCGGCTTCCTGCACAATTACGCCAGCTACCTCGGTCTAGACTCACAGGCAATTCTCCAACGCTACTCCGAAGTCCTCAGCTCCCAACGGACCGGGCCGTTCCGTCGCGCCCGCCTCAGCGAGCTGCCCACCCGGCCGACGGTCCGGGTCCGCACCCGTCGTTTCTCCGCCGACCTGGTCGTGGCGGCCATCGCCAGCGTCGCAGTGCTGGCGGTCCTGATCGGAGGCTTTGGCCGGCTGGCAGCCTCGCTGCGTGAGCGCAACCAGACTGCCTCGGCTTTTCTGATCCCGACCTTCACGCCGCGGCCCGAGCAGACGAATCCGCCGGGCCCGCCTCCGGCCGCGGGTGCGGCGGAGACCCCGACCCCGCCCGTGCCCATCGAGCCGGGATTGAGCGGAGTGGTCGACCTGCGGCTCTTGGTCGAAAAGCGGGGGCTGGTCATCGTCGAGGTCGACGGGCGAGAGGTCTATCGCGGACGCCCGACCCCGGGAGAGCTGCTCGAGTTTCAGGGCGATGAACTCGTGAAGGTGACCACCGGGAATGGCGGAGGACTGAGGGCCTACTTCCGCGGCGAAGACCAGGGGCTGCTCGGCGAGCTGGATGAGGTCGTGATCCGGTTCTGGACTCTGTCCGGGGCTGTGACTCCGACGCCGAGCCCGACGCCTACCCCTGAGTCCTAAGCTTCGATCACAAACAAATGCGGCGCCCGCTTGGCGCCGCTTGGCTTGTGGAGATCTTAGGTCTGCTTCGGCGGGTCTTTGTCCGGCACTTCCCGGAACCGCCCTTCGATCACAGAGGTCAGCGCCTCTTGGTGCTCGCGCACGACCTCCGGTGGGCACAACTCGACGAAGAGGTAGGTCCCCAGCCAGATCGCAGCGGCATCGTCGATGGGTCCAATGATCGGATCGGGCCACACCAGGTAGATCAGAGTCCCGATCGGGATGAGCTTGACCAGCGGATTCACCCGCCGGTCGGCCAGCAGACGCAAGATCAGCTTGATCCGCTGGGCGAGCCCCTGGACCACGCCGCCGCCGGGCACGATCGGATTCTCGGACATGCCGGGCCGAATTATACCCTCCGGGCCGGTCGACCCCGCCTCATCGGGGGCGGTCATCCGAACCGCGCCTCCACCGTCGCCCATCACAGCGCCACATTCGCCCGGGCGAACTTGACTTCGATCTGCTCGGTCGTCTCGGCGAAGGACGCATGCAGATACGGGAAGGCGAAGCCCACCAGGCCGATCCCAAACAGCACTCCGCTGATCAGGCGCATCCAGGAATTGAAAGATCCTAAAGCGTCGCCGGCATAAAAGGACGCCGGGAGCGACCATCCGGTCAGCGCGCCCAGCCAAGCGTTCGTGTCCCGGAATCCCAGGCCCAGCCCCGCCAGGTCGCTGACGACGTGGCTCACCCCATCGATGGCCATGGGCAGAATGAATAAGGCGAAGGCCCATACCGGAAAGGGTCGCAGCTTGTGTCGGAACGGCCACCAGGCGAGGGCGGCCAGCGGAATGCTGGTGTACATCGAGACCATCCGATCCGACCAGGCAACTTTGTATCCGACCTCTGGGTTGCCGACGAAATGCCGGAGAATCATCGGGTTGTTGGTGTCCGACCAGATAGCGCGGACCTGGGCCAGCGACAGGCTGGCTGAGGGGCCGTAGAGGAAAAACGAGCGCTGGGGAAGCTGATGGCAGAAGAACGAGTAGACTGTGTAGACTGCTTTACCCGGGCCGGTCAACCCGGCATTCATCAACACCGGAGCCGACCAGGGACCAGCGACGAAAAGACCGGTGAGGGCGAGGAAGACCACAAACCAGTTCCGCTGAAATCGATAGGTGAGCCGGAGCGTCGCCACCGCCCAGGGGTTGCGGCGTGGGCGGGGGAGGGAGGGATTCAAGGCATCGATTGAGGGTTTGTCCACAGTGGCCTCAGTTGTGCACGGTAGGTTCTGGAAGAAGCCTGGTCACGTTCGGATCGGCCCGGCAAGCACCCTGCGCGGGTGCCGGCTGGTGAAGGTCTTGTGTGACTCGCGGGATAGATTTCGCGCTCTATTTGTGATGTCTGTCACTAACTGTGCCTCGCGCCCACGGTTATGGTAAGTAGCAAATTACCACATTTTGTACCCAAAGGAGGAAAGGCACGATGGAAATCACGAACCGGGAGTTGTGGACGGTTATCCACGGCATGGCGTTCGGCGCCCTGTTCTTGCTTGCGTTCGGCGGAGGATTGGCGGGGCTCTACAGCCTGCGACCCGCCTGGGTGACGGCGGAGGGTCTGCGGGAACGAATGCTCAGGCTCAAGGTCGGGATGTGGTTGATGGCGCTCGTTGCCTGGGCCACCGTACTGAGCGGTACGTACATCGTGTACCCCTGGTACCGGGCCGCCCCGCCGGAAGCCAGCACCGAACTCGGCGCCTACCCGCGCTCGCTGCTGCTTTCGAGCGGGACTACCAAGCTGTGGCACGAGTTCGGCATGGAGTGGAAGGAGCATGTCGGCTGGATCGCGCCCATTGCTGCGACGGTGGCCGCCGCGGTGGTCATGATGTACGGGGAACGGCTCGCCTCGCTGCCGATAATCCGACGGGCGGTGATCTGGTTCTTTGTGGCGGCGTTCGCCACGGCCGGAATCGCAGGGCTGTTTGGGGCGCTGATCAATAAGGTCGCTCCCGTCCGGTGACTTCACCAGAGAGGAGACAATCATGAGTTCAAACACAGGCACTCAGGAGCTTGGCATGGCACCCGCCGCGGCGGCGCTGCTGGCAGGCGGAATTGGGGCGATGGCACTTGGCCTGCTGACCGTACTGGCGGAGGCTTCGGTACCGATCAGGGATGGCTTGCGGTTCTACGCTCCGGTAGGCCCGCTTTCTGGCAAGACCACCGTCGCGGTGATTGTGTGGCTCGCCAGCTGGGCCATTTTGCGGGCCGTGTGGAACAAGAAAGAGGTGGACTTCGGGAAGGCGGCAACCGCTGCATTTATCCTGTTGGCCCTCGGTTTGATCGGAACCTTCCCGCCCTTCTTCTTGTTGTTCGCCGGGGGGTAAGCCACCCTTCGGTGCATTCGCCTCGCAGACCGACGCGGCCGCCTCGACGGGGCGGCCGCGTCGCGTCTGCGCGCAGGTGAACAGGGTGCGCATGTTAGAATCCCTCGGCTCGGCAGCCTCAGTCCTCAATCGAGGCAGGCTGCCTCAGCTGCCGCTCAGCCGATGGTTACTGATACCCTCTCCCGCCCTCTGCGCGATCTGCGCATCTCGGTCACCGACCGCTGCAACTTCCGCTGCGTGTACTGCATGCCCAAGGAAGTCTTCGGGCGGGACTTTCAGTTCCTGTCCCGGGAAGAGCTGCTCAGCTTCGAGGAAATCGAACGGTTGACCCGTGCCTTTCTTGGGCACGGCGTGCGAAAGGTCCGCCTGACCGGCGGTGAGCCCCTGGTGCGGCGGGAGCTCGAGAAGCTCGTGGCGCTGCTGGCCAGGTTGCCCGAAATCGACCTCACCATGACGACCAACGGGCTGCTGTTGCCCCAAAAGGCGGCCGCCTTGAAAGCCGCCGGCCTGCAGCGAGTCACGATCAGTCTTGACTCGCTGGACGAGGCGGTCTTTCAGGCGATGAACGACGTCGGAGCCAGCGTGGAATCTGTGCTGCGGGGGATCGAAGCCGCCGAGCAGGCCGGGCTGCATCCGATCAAGATCAATATGGTCGTCAAGCGCGGGGTGAACGAGTCCAGCGTGCTGCCGATGGTCCGCTACTTCCGGGAGCGGGGGCACGTTCTGCGCTTGATTGAGTTTATGGACGTCGGGCACTCCAACGGATGGCGTCTGGATGACGTGGTTCCGGCCCGGGAGCTGGTCGAAACGATCGATGCCGAGTTCCCGCTCGAGCCGCTGGAGGCCAACTATCGAGGCGAAGTAGCTAACCGCTACCGATTCCGGGATGGGGCGGGCGAGTTCGGCCTGATCGCCTCCGTGACCCAACCGTTCTGCGCCGACTGCAGCCGGGCACGCTTGTCGGCGGATGGGAAGCTCTACACCTGCCTCTTCGCCGTGACGGGTACCGATCTGCGCGGCCTGCTGCGTGGCGGCGCGAGCGATGACGAGATCCATGCCGCGATTGGCGCGGTGTGGCAGCGCCGGACCGACCGCTATTCGGAAATTCGGTCGGCCGCGACGGTCGATCTGCCGAAAGTGGAGATGTCCTACATCGGAGGCTGAGGCGGCCCACCGATCGAATCAGGGCCGGGCGCGCAGTCAGACTTGGCGCCCGGTCTTTTGTTTTCCAATGTATCCTTGGGCGCTTTCGGATGAGATCCGCATGAAACGCTGGCAGCTCTGGCTGGGCATCGGGATCAGCGTGGGCCTCACCGGGCTGGCGCTGCGCGGCCTGCGGCTGGACCAGGTCTGGTCGGCGGTTCAAGGGGCAGCCTTTGGCTGGCTGGTTCCGGGGATCGCGGTCTACTTCCTGGCGGTCTGGGCCCGGGCCTGGCGCTGGCACTATCTGCTGCGGCCGCTCAAGCAGGTTCCCACGACGGCTGCCTTCCCGATTGTGTGCATCGGCTATATGGGCAACAACCTCTACCCGGCCCGGGCCGGCGAGATCTTGAGATCGTACGTGCTGCGTCGGAAGCAGGGTGTCCCGATGAGCGGATCGCTGGCAACCATTCTGGTCGAGCGCAGCTTCGACGGTCTCGTGATGCTGGGGTTCATCGTCTTCAATCTGCCGGAACTGGCCCGAGCGACCTCCGACGCCGGCCTGGTCGGCAGCATTCGCTCGGTGGCGGTGTTGGGGGCGGTCGTGTTTCTCGCCGCGGTGTCGGTCTTCGGATTGTTCGCCCGCTTCCCGGCTCAAGCCGCATCGCTCGTCAGCCGCCTCCCGCTGCCTACCCGCTTCCGGCCGCGGGCCGCGGGATTGGTGAGCCGGTTCCTGGATGGCCTGGCCTCGCTGCGGTCGCCCCGCCAAGTGCTCATGGTGCTGCTCACCTCGACCGTGATCTGGCTGCTGGAGACCGCCAAGTATTGGTTCGTGATGCAGGCCTTCCCCTTCAAGGTGAGCTTCTTCGCCCTGATGCTCATGAACGGAATCGTGAACCTCGCTACCACGTTGCCGTCGGCCCCCGGCTATCTCGGGACTTTCGACGCACCGGGAATTGCGGTCCTGGCAGCCTACCTGGTCCCCAAGCCGCTCGCCACCGCCTACACTCTGGTGCTGCATGCCGCGCTCTGGCTGCCGATCACGTTACTCGGTGCCTACTACCTTGCACGCGAGAGCGTCGGCTGGAGCGCGGTGCGGGCCGAGCTCGCTCAGGAAGCGGCCGGATGACCGAGGCCGCGCGATGAATCGGGGGTTTGGCTTGAACGCCCGGTCGCCAGGGCCAACGGTCGAAGCGAGCTCACCTTGAACCGGGTCGCCGTCATCGGCGCCGGCGCCGGCGGACTGGCGGCGGCCTATGATCTGGCCCGCGCCGGTCGTCAGGTTGCTGTCTTCGAGGCCGAAAGCTACGTCGGCGGCCTGGCCTCCGGGTTCAAAGCGCCCCATTGGGATTGGTCGGTGGAGCGCTTCTACCACCACTGGTTCGCGAGCGACCGCCATATCCTGGGACTGATCGACGAGCTAGGGTGGACCGATCGGGTGATCTTCCCGCGTCCGATCACGGTGGTCTACCACGCCGGCTCCTTCTATCCGCTGGATTCGCCGCTGGCCGTGTTGCGCTTTCCCGGCATCCCGTTCGTCGATCGGCTGCGGATCGGGGCCGTGATCGCCTACCTGCGTTACGCCTCGCCCTGGCAGCCGCTGGAGCGGACCACGGCCCACGAGTGGCTCTCCAGCCGGGTCGGCCGGCGGGCCTATGAGTCGCTCTGGGAGCCGCTGCTGGTCGGGAAATTCGGACCGCATTATCAGGACGTCAACATGGCCTGGTTCTGGGCCCGGGTCAAAGCTCGCACTCCGCGGCTCGGGACTTTTCAAGGCGGTTTCCAGGCCTTCATGGACCGGCTGGCGGATGAGGTCCGCCGGCTTGGGGTCGCGATCCACTTGCGGACACCGGTCGAGCGGATCGAGCCCTCGCCCGCGGGTGGACTGCGCCTGCAGGTTGGCGGAGAGCAGCAGGAGTTCGACCAGGGCTTGGTCACTACCTCCCCGGCGCTGCTGGCCCGGCTCACGCCAGCCCTGCCGCAGCCCTACTTGCAGGGGCTGTTGGCGCTCAAATCCATGGGCGCAGTAGTGATGGTGCTCGCTCTGCGGCAGCGTCTCTCGGAGCACGGGCATTACTGGCACAACCTGCCGAAGGCGGCTGGCTTTCCATTCCTCTCGCTGGTCGAGCACACCAACTTCGTGCCTCCCGAGCATTTCGGCGGCGATCACATCGTGTACTGTGGCGATTACTTGGACCCCTCCCACGAGTATTTCAGGCTGACCCAGCCCGAGCTGCTGGAAAGATTCCTGCCGGCGCTGCCGCGATTCAACCCGAGATTCCAGCCCGATTGGGTGAAGCAAAGCTGGCTGTTTCGGACTCCCTATGCCCAACCGGTGCCGCCGGTGAATCACTCCCAGTCGATCCCTGACCTGCGCGCGCCGATTCGCGGTCTGTGGCTGGCAAGCATGAGCCAGGTCTATCCGTGGGACCGCGGGACCAACTTCGCAGTAGAGATCGCCCGCATAGCCGCCCACCGCATGTTGACCGAACCCTGACCCGCGGCCGGGTTAGAATAGCGCCGTTCTGGCGAAGCCGAACAGGAGGAACAGGATGGCCAGCATCAAGGACGTCATGGCAGCCTACGCGCCGGAGCTCGATCTGGGGGATCCGGTTCCGCTCGAGGAGGCTGTGAACTTCTTGAAAGAGAAGAGCAGCCTTGAGCCGGACACGATCCAGGCCGTCCTCAGCGCGCTCGCTGAGCTGGCCCACTGGTATCTGTTGCGCGGTCGGCCGGTTCCGCTGCCGGGGATTGGTCATCTCATCCCGACGGTCTCAATGGACGGAGTGTTCGGGGCGGCCGTCCAGACCGATCCGGCGCTTAGCCAGAAGCTGGGCGGCCCCGATGATTACCGCGGCGGCATCAACCGGCGGGAGAACATCGGCGTGCCGCGGCGTCGCCTAGCCCAAATGTGGAATTCAAGCCACCCGGATGATCGGATCGACACCCGGTCATTGTGAGTCCGCGCTGGCTGATCGCCGGCCTAGCCATGCTGGCAATCTCGGCCTGCAGCCCGGCGCTGCCTCCTACGCCGACGGCTGAGCCCACCGCCGCGCGGCCAACCCGCACCCCTCCACCCCCCGCAACCCCGATCCCCACGATTCTCCCGGTCCAGAGTCGCGCAGGGCTGCCCTTGCCCGTCGTGCAGGGAGAACTCTTCGCCGGCTCCGGTGTCTGTGCCGCCTGCCATCTGAATATGGTCGACGACTCGGGTGCCGATGTCTCGCTCGATGCTGCCTGGCGGTCAAGTCTCATGGCAAACTCGGCGCGGGATCCCTATTGGCAGGCCGCGGTCCGGGCAGAAGTGATCCGGCAGCCCGAGCGGCGGAGCGACGTCGAGGACTTGTGCGCCACCTGCCATATGCCGATGGCGCGCTTCACGGAGGCCGCGGCCGGCAACCCGGCCGCCGTGCTGGATGCGGGCCTCTTGAGTCCAGATCATCCGCTGCATGTCCTGGCCATGGATGGGGTTTCCTGCACGCTGTGCCATCAAATCCGCCCGGATGGCCTGGGGTACGCGCAGAGCTACAACGGAGGCTTTCAGATCGATACCGAGTTGAATCCGGGGAAGCGAGTGATTTACGGACCGTACTCGGTCTCGGAAGATCTGGCGGAGTTCATGGAGCTTGGCTCGGGTTATGTCCCCCTCCAAGGGCCGCATCTTGGAGAGTCAGAACTGTGCGGGACCTGCCACACCTTGTTCCTGGAGAACGCCGGGTTCGAGTTCCCGCTGCAGACCACTTATTTCGAGTGGTATTACAGCGACTATCGCCGTTCGCAGTCCTGTCAGGACTGCCACATGCCGGAGGCCGTCGGCGGAGTCCGGGTGGCGACCACCAGCCCGTTCCCGCGCAGCCCGTTCGCCCAGCACACGTTCGTCGGCGCTAACACGTACATGCTGCAACTGCTGGGAACCTACGTCCAGGAGCTTGGATTGACGGCCTCGGCGGAGCAATTTGAGACCACCCGGCTGCTCAGCGTGGATCAACTGGAGAATCAAACCGCAAAGCTGGAGATCGAAGAGCTACGGCTGTCAGGCAGTCGGGTGACCGCGGACCTGGTGGTCCGGAATCTGGCCGGTCACAAATTCCCCAGCGGCTTTCCGGCCAGCCGGGCCTGGATCCGCCTGTGGGTCGAGGATGGACAGGGGCAAGTCGCCTTCGAGTCGGGAGGCTACGACGCGGCCGGCCGGATCTTGGCCAACGACAATGATCTGGACCCGGCTGCCTTCGAACCGCATTACTTCTCTGTGGTCCAGGCCGATCAGGTTCAGATTTACGAGGCGATTCCCCGCGATGCCGGCGGTCGGTTGACCACCGGCCTGCTGGAGTCGGTTGCCTATGCCAAAGACAACCGCCTGCTGCCGGCCGGGATAGACCTGCTGCGGGCGCCCGAGGCGATCCAGGTGCGCGGCCGCGCGGCGGAAGACGGTGACTTTCTGGCCGGGGAGGACCGGATCGAGTATTCCTTCAGCCTGGGTACGGCCGAAGGGCCGTTCACGCTCGGAGTTGAACTGCTCTACCAGCCGATCGGGTACCGCTGGGTCGAAAACCTGCGCGGGCTGGCGGGCGAGGAGGTGGCGCGTTTCCTCGGCCTGTACGACGCGGTTCCCAACCTGCCGGTCGTCGTCGCCCACCAGACGGCCGAGCTGGGGAACTGACCCGCCTCAGGAGGGGCTCAGGCCGGCAGCAACTCGAGCAGCACCCGGCTGAAAGTGAGGATACTCTTGCTCGACCTAGTGCATCCTTCCTTGGTGGCGCGCCTGGCTGCGTGCCGCACCCCATGGCCGGGGTCCGCCGTGCCGGCTGGGTCGCGAATGGCCGGGCATGGCTGAGCCGGCTGCGCTGGCGATCGAGCGCGACCCGGCCCTCGTCCGCCTGCATGCGACCTGGCGAAAGCTGGCAGGGCTGACCATCATGGCGCTGCTGAGTGGGTTCCTGCTGCTGCAAGAGGCGTGGGAACCGGACCCGGCGATGCGTTGGACAGCGCTGGCGGTCCTGGCCAGTGGATACCAGCTCGGGTTCCTGCAGCGCAACCTCGCCAAGAACCGGCGGCCGGAAGGTGGACCCCGGCTCTCGAACCTGGGCGCCGGGACCGCCGTGACTGCTCTGCGAGGGCTGCTGCTAGCAGGCGTGGGCGGATTTCTGTTCTCGGCTCGGCCGCCGGGTGGCTTGGCCTGGGTGCCGACCGTACTGTTCACCACGGCCGAGCTGCTCGACTACCTGGATGGCTACCTGGCCCGCAAGACGCGCCACCTGACGCAATTGGGGGAGGCCTTCGATCTCGAGCTGGACAACCTGGGAATGCTGATCGGATCTGGCCTGGCGGTGTGGTACGGATCGCTGCCGGCCCCATTTCTTTCGATCGGGCTGGCCGGGTATCTGTTCCGGTTCGGCCGCTGGGCGCGCCAGCGGGCGGGGCGGCCGGTACGGGAGCTGCCGCCCAGTCGCAGCCGCCGCCCGATCGCCGGGCTGACAATGGGATTCTTGAGCGCTGGGTTGTGGCCGATTGTCAGGCCCCCCGCAACCACGCTGGCCGGAATCTTCTTCCTGGCGCCGCTGCTGACCAGCTTCGGCCGCGACTGGCTGGTCGTCAGCGGCCGGTTCGACCCGAACGGCCCGGCATACCGGCGAGCCCGATCCTGGGCGCGGTCTGCCCTGCTGAACTGGATCCCGATCCCGGTCCGGGCGATCCTGGTGCTGGAGGTGGCCGCCAGCCTCCCCGGCCGAGTCGAACGGATCGCGGTCGAGGTCGCCGTCTTCAGGGCGGCTGGATTTCCCTTCGATGCGGGGACGGTGCGGCTGCTGCTGCTCATCGAAGCGGTGGCCGCGCTGCTGATTGGGCTGGGGATCGCCGGGCGAACCGCGGCCTTCCTGCTGGTCTTCCCGCTTGGCTTCACGATCCTGGCCGGGGGGATGCAGGCAAGCGATGCGGTCCTGCTCTCGGCGGATTTGGCGGTGGTCGTCTTGGGGACCGGCGCCTTCTCGATCTGGGAGCCGGAAGTGCGGCTCTTGATGGCCCGGACCGCCGGCCCAACGGGCTGAGGGCAG
>JAHFAU010000114.1 GCA_023250385.1 Anaerolineales bacterium | reverse complement strand
CCTACTTCCGAGAGATTGGGCCTTTAGTGAAGGACTGCGAATTCAGCGACTGCACCCACGAGCATGAGCCGGGCTGCGCGGTGCGGACCGCGGTGGAGGCAGGCAAGATCGACATTAATCGCTATGAGTCTTACCTTCGAATGCGATCGGGCGAGACCTTCATAGAGCGCTAACTTCGCCTGGCGGCCGACCGGTGCCATCCCTAACCGCTTTCGGGGATGAGGAAGGCGATCAGGGCCTCGATCTCTTGGTCAGAGAGGTGAAGGTTCGGCATCTGAGTTCCCGGCCTCACCGCGGCCGGGTCCTTGAGCCAGCTGCGCAGAAAGTCCGGTTCGAGCGGTCGTGCAGTTAGATCCGGTCCGACACTGACCCCGGATCCCGGGTTCACTTCACGGTGCTGATGGCAACCGACGCAACCTTTGGCCTGAAATAGGGCCCTGCCGTAGGCCGCGGGATCCTCGGTGACCACTGCCGAGACTGCGGGGGGAGCGCCACCCGGATCCACCGAGGCCGGCGCCAGGGGAACCAGGGATAAGATCAGCAACCCCGCGCCGGTCAGCGCTAACGGCAGGACCCATCGGCTCATCGGCCTGTTACCCATCGGGCATAGCGAAAGAGAGGCCTTAGGCCCGCTCCTCGGCTGCTCGGGACGAACCGCGGCGGCCGAGGGTGGCCAGTGCCCCTGCGCCTAGCAGCAGAGCGATCCCCGACCAACGGAGCAAGACGCGGAGATTGTCGAAGCCGAAGGCAACGGCTTGATCCGGGCTGGCTGCCGCCTGGGGCAGCACGGCCGGCAACACACTCAGTGGCTCAAGTTGCGTCCCCTCGAAAGGCGCTGGGACGATCTCCCATTCCCAGATACCCACAGCGGGGAAAACGATCTCGACAACGAAGTGGCCGACAGGTCCTTCCTGAACCGCGTTTGCCCGCACAGTCTCCCCGGTCTCCGGGTTGTAGGCCTGGACGTACGGGTTGACCTGATTGATGGGGGTCTTTCCGTGCTGGAGCACCATGAATCCCAGGCGCAGCGATTCACCGGCGTGGACTTCGCCTGGCAACTGGTCCACTGTCACGATGGCCCATCCGCCGGCCGCCGCGGCCGGAGCGAGCACGAACGCAAGGACTAGAGCGATCAGAGAACCGAGTGCACGACGCGACATGGTATTCCTCCTTGGGGTAGGTGACCCGTTTGAAGCCAAATACACCGGCCAGCCCGGGAAGGTTCCCATTGGGGTTGGTTGACCGCTCTTGTCCCAGCCTGAATTGGGTTCGGACCGTGCAGAACCGGGCGTTGGCAACTACATCGGACGCAGCACGCGGTCTTCCCGTAGCCGCTTGAACCAGAGCGAGGACCCGCGTGGCATCGACTCCACCGCAGCCTCCTGCCAGGCCCGCACACCCAGTCCCTGAATGGTCTGGGGGCGATATCCGACGCCGCGCCAGGCTCCGGCGTGCTGGGCCAGATAGGGAGGCAGGAACAGCAGCGAAGCCTCACTTTGCAGCTCGTGGCTAGCAGTCTCCACCGAGTTCATCAGAGCCGGGATTGCCTCTTCCAGCGGCAGATTGGGGGCGAAGTACAACTCGTCAATGCGGGTGACGAGGTTCTCGACCTGCCAGCCGGCTACACCGGCCATGTGACTATCGCGTTCAATCAGCAGAAAGGCCTTCTCCCCGAAGGCGGCCATGACGTCCTCGCGCTTCATCGACTTCTTCCCGTGGGTGACCTGGGTGATGAAGCGGGCGATTTGATCGGCGTCCTGCGGCCGCCCGCGCCGAACAACCAGTTGCCCCGGTCGAACTTCGGGGGGTTTCTCGAGCAGCAGATCTTTCGGCTTGGGGAGCTCCGCCCAGGCGGCCTGCACTTGCTCCCAGGCGTTCTCGAAAGATCCCTCATTCCGGACGATCACATTCGCTGCCCGCAGTTTACCGGTCTGGGGGGTCTGGGCCGCTATCCGCTGTTTGGCCGCGGCTTCGGAAAGCTTGCGTTTGTGCATCAACCGGGAGACCTGCAGCTGTTCCGGGGCAGTCACCACCCAGACCGCGTCCGTGCCGGCAGCCAGGTCGGTTTCGAGCAGTTTGATTGCCTCGACCACGATCACACTCTGCTTGGCGCGCCGGATCAGCAGATCGATGGCATGGGTGACCAGCGGATGGATGATTGATTCGAGCTTGTCGAGCGCACCAGGATCGGAGAAAACAATCTTAGACAGCCGGGACCGGTCGATCTGGCCCTCCGAGTCGACGATCCACTCGCCGAAGGACTTGACTACCAGCGGGAAACCTGGGGCCCCCTTGGCCATGGCCCGATGGGCGAGCGCGTCGGCGTCAATACCGTAGGTCCCAAGATGCTCGAGCATCTTGCGCACCACGCTCTTGCCCGTGGCGATATTGCCGGTCAGTCCAATAACGTACTTACCCGGCCAGCGGCTCATGTCCCTCGACTTGGAATCAGGTTTTGATTGTAGCTTTCGGGCAGAAGGTTGTCAAAGACGCGGGTCAGCGACCCAATTGCGCAGAGTAAACCTGGTCGCCCACCGCCACGAATAGAGTGTTTGGCGGTCCGCTGGTGATGGCGGTGGCCTCGGATCCAAACGGCGTGGGGTATTGCCCTTGATAGACCAGCCGCATGCTGTAGTGGTATACCGTCCCCTGCGAGAGATCTAGGAAGAACAAGGAAGGCTCCGGTGGAGGCGAATACTCGATGCTCGCCGGCAATCCGCCCGGAATGTTGACTTGGGGAGGTTGCCCCGGACGTTCGTCTTGGAAGCGTGGTTCTGCCTCGCATTCGACTCGGATTCGCAGGCTACCATCCGGCGCGTTCTCGACGCTGCGCCGGCAGCGGTCGATCTGGCCGTCGGCGTAGAGGATAATAAGCTCGTCCAATGCCAGTGCCAAGTCAACCGCCGTTCCTAATTGTGGGACCTCTTCGGCAAAGTAAAGGGCCGGCGTGCCGCTGAACAGACCGCCAGAGGCGTCGTAGATCCAGACCGCGTTCTTTACCGGATCCAGCACATACAGGCTGTTTCCGGAGACTTCAATCGCCTGCAGCTTTCCCCAACCGATGTCCGGGGTCGCCAGCTGCCCCGTCAGCGGCTGGGCGCCGGGTGCGCAGTACAGCAGCGTTCCATCCGGGTCGATGGCCACCACCCCCTCCGTGCCGAGGGCCCCCGGTTCGGACTGAACTACCAGGCCGACCGGATCCGCGAACCCAGGGATGGTCGCTTCACCGCCCAGGCATTCAAATTGACTGTCGATCTCATAGCCGCGGCCGGTCGACCAGGCATGCCAGATCGTGGAAGTCCCCGCGTCGTAGGCATAGAGGTCGGTAGCCGAGGCGGCCAGGAGTTGGATGTCGGCATTCGGGCCAAACCCGCCGCTGACCGTCGGTGCGAAATCAAGCCGGTAGACCAGGTCGATCGAGTCCAACGCCCCCTCGACCTGCAGACGCAGGGCGCTGGAAGCGTCCGATTCACGATAGCTTTCGGCCAGGTCGAGCCATTGGTCCGCCATAATCCATTCGGTGCGGGCGGCTTGCGGATCTTCCGCCAGCTGGGCGGCAACTGCGGCTGCCCCAGCTTGCGCCAGGTAGCTGTCGAACTGCTCGAGCCTGCCGCGGCTGAAATACAATACACTCGACACGCCGACAACAAGCACCGGAACCGCGGCGGCAGTGAAGGCTAGTAGATTGGGCGAAAACATGCCGGGCAGCGGCGGGAGGTCAAACCCGGGCGCTAGTCGACGCAGACTTTCAATTAGGGTCTGAGTGCCAGATCGGAGACCGAGCCGAAGGCGCCGTATCACCGCTTGCAAGCGCGCAGGAGGTTGACTCGATGGATTGATGACCACCGCGGGTGGGGGAGCTGGCGGTGGGGCGGCCTGCCCGCTCTCTGACGGCCGACTTCGCGCTCGGACAGGTCGGGTAGGTGGACGAACCCGCACCCCGGGTCGGAGGTCCGCCGGCGCCGCGGCCCCCAGGCCCTTGCGAGCAGCAGACGGCGCGCCGACCACGCTCGGAATCTGAATGGAGAGCCCGGTGAAATCTTGAGCGGCGGAGGCCACCAGCCGATCGAGCGCAAGAGAATGTTCGACCCCGCTCAGCTCGGCGAGCGAGCTATCTGACCAGAGCGGCGTTTTATTGGTCGTTATCACAAGCAAGTCTTCGGGTCGGAGTTCAAAATGTCGGAACTGGATCAGGGGCGCGAGGGTAGTCCCCAGCGATCGACTCGTGCCGTCCTCGGCCAGGAGGCGGGAGACTGCGCCAGAACGGACCAAGAGCGCCTGGCTCGGACCGCACTGAGCAAGGTAGAGATTCTGGTTGCGCAAGGCTGCGGCCGCCAAGCGGCCCGGTACGGCGCGGTCCAACAATTCCTGATTGAGTTGGTTAATCGCCTGCCGAAGGGCAGCCGTGACCGATCCCGGGGTGCCGAAGAAATGGCGGGCCGTCGCTTGCACCAATCGGTCAAGCTGCCCACCCTCGGTCGTCGGCGGTCCCTCGAGTTTGAGATTGAGAAAGAGGAAGTCGTGAACCCGACCGCGGGCCGCTCTGCGCGGTGCCCCGAGGGCCAAGGTCCCGGGCGGCGGAGCCTGACGGCTCTGCCCACCCGCGACGTGCATCAATCCGACATCGGCTTGGAAGGTCTCAGCCACGGCGGCTATTTTACGGATTCGGTTTCGTCACGCCAATCGTGTTGCAAGTTCCAGACCTGCATGACGGTGTCCGATGGAGGGGGAGGAGCTACGGGGAGTGGCTCACCAGGGCCACAGGCCGAACCAGTATGCGAGGGCGATCCCAAGCAGCACGAGCGCAATTAGAGCTACCCCGGCCAGCGAGGAGCGAAATATTCTCGCCAGGCAACCCCTGGGGTGCGGAGTGGGAGACGGATCCGGGACGGACACGGCAATCACGGTGATGTTGTCGTGGCCACCGCGCTCTCTGGCAAGCGCGACGAGGGCAGCCACGGCCTCGGCGGGAGGGTGCTTGGAGAGGGCCAGCTGGATCTCGGCCGGCTCCACCAGGTCGGTCAGGCCATCGCTGCACAACAGCAACTGATCGCCTGGCATCAGCTGCAGGCCTTGATTGGATTCGGATTGTGCGTCCGACTCCGAATCGGACAAGCGCAGGCGGAAATCGGGCACCGGATCTTTATCTCCGCCCAGATGGCGATGCAGCACATGGGCGTTGGGGTGGGTGCGGGCCTCCTCCGGGGTCAGGATTCCATGAACAACGGCCTCCTGCACCCAGGTGTGGTCGATGCTGATCTGCTTGAGCCGACCTTGGCGCAACAGATAGATCCGACTGTCGCCAACCGATACTGTATAGAGCTGATGATCGATCACCCAGGCGACTGCGACCGTGGATCCCATTCCCCGCAGGGCCTCATCGCGGGCCGAAGATTCCATCACCAACCGGCCGGCCGAGACGACCGCCTCGCGTAGCTCGGACAGAGGATCTTCAGCGTCCGCTTCGGCGATCGAACTACTCAGGGTGTCGATTGTGATTTGGGCGGCGACCTCGCCTGCCTGATGTCCGCCTATCCCGTCCGCTACGACTGCAAGCAGTGCGGGCCGGCCGTCGGGTTCGCGCACGAAATTAGAAATCGAGTACCGGTCTTCGTTGATCTCGCGGGCTTCGCCTGG
>JAHFAU010000113.1:2295-5675 GCA_023250385.1 Anaerolineales bacterium | reverse complement strand
CGCTCGGCGCCGCTGGCGCAGGTCCTGGACGGGCTGCGCGAGCTGCCCAAGGAGCAGCGGCCGGCGGTCGGCCGCCGGGCGAATGAAGTCAAAGCCAGATTGGAGCAAGCCTTCGCGGCGCGGGAAGAGGCGCTGCGGCGGGAGGAACTCGATCGGTCGCTCGCGGCCCAGCAGCTCGACGTCACCCTGCCCGGCCGCCCACCGAACCGAGGCCGGATCCACCCGGCCAATCGAACCCTGCGCGAGATCATTCACATCTGGGCAGAGATGGGGTTTCAGGTCTATCGCTCGCGGGAGGTCGAGACCGACGACTATAACTTCGGCCTACTCAACATGCCGCGCCATCACCCGGCCCGCGAAATGCAAGACACCTTCTACACCACCGATCCGGAAGTGCTGCTGCGCACCCACACCTCCCCCGGTCAGATCCGGGTGATGCGCGAGCGGGCTCCGGAGCCGATCCGGGTCGTGCTGCCGGGAATGTGCTTCCGTTTCGAGCAGATTAGCGCCCGCTCGGATATCCAATTCAACCAGATCGAGGGATTGGCGGTCGGGCATCACATCACATTGGGCGACCTGAAGGGCACCCTGTCCGCCTTCGCCCGGCGCTTTTTCGGCCAGCAGGTACGCTCTCGATTTCGGGCCTCTTATTTCCCATTCACCGAACCATCGGCCGAAATGGACATCGAGTGTTTCGTGTGCGGCGGCACAGGCTGCCCGGTCTGCAAGCGAACCGGCTGGCTGGAAATCCTCGGTAGCGGAATGGTGCACCCGACCGTATTGGAGAACGGCGGTTACGACCCAGAGCTCTTCTCCGGATTCGCCTTCGGTATGGGACCGGAGCGAATCACGATGCTGAAACATGGGATCGAAGACATCCGCTATTTCTGGGGCAACGACCTGCGCTTTCTGGAGCAGTTCTAGGATCGAAGCGAGTCATGAAAATTCCCCTTTCTTGGTTGCGTGAGTTCGTTGAGATTGAGGTCTCGATCCCGGAGCTCGCTCGGCGCCTGACCGAGGCTGGGCTGGAGGTGGAAGAGATCCGCCACATCGGATTGCCTTTCGATGGCGCTTCCCCTGCGTCCCGGCAGGAGACCCGGGTCTCCGGATTAGCCTGGGATCCAGAGCGAATCGTGGTCGGGGAGATCCGGGAGGTGATGCCTCACCCGAGCGCCGATCGATTGGTGTTGACCCGGCTCTATGATGGCGAACAGGAACATACGGTCCTGACCGGAGCGCCGAATCTGTTTGCGCTCAAAGGAACCGGACCCCTGGAACGGCCCTTGAAGGTGGCGTATGCGAAGGAAGGAGCCCAGATCTACGATGGCAAGCAGGCCGGCTGGGAACCCATGATCCTGAAGCCGGCCATGATCCGGGGGATCGAGTCGTCGTCGATGGCTTGCTCGGAGAAAGAACTGGGAATTTCCGAGGACCACGAGGGCATCATCCTCTTGGACGAGGATGCGGTGCCCGGGACACCGCTGGTCGATTACATGGGGGATGCGGTGCTCGACATCGCGATCCTGCCCAACATCGCTCGGGCGGCCAACATCCTGGGCGTCGCCCGGGAGGTGGCCGCGCTCTTCGCGGTGCCGCTCAAGGAACCGTCCTACGAGGTGTCCTGGCAGGGGTCGCCGATCGAGGGCCGGGTCAAACTAGAAATCCGGGAGCCGGAGCTCAACCCCCGTTTCGTGCTGGGCTTGATCGAGGACCTGCAGATCGGGTCGAGCCCGTATTGGGTGCAGCGTCGCCTGCGGTTGGCGGGGATGCGGCCGATCAACAACATCGTGGACGCCACCAATTACTCCATGCTCGAGATCGGTGAGCCGCTGCACGCCTTCGACTATGACGTGCTGGTGCAGCGGGCCGCAGGCAAGGCACCGACCATCATCACCCGCCTGCCTGAAAAAGGAGAAACGCTTACCACCTTAGACGGGGTGGAGCGCAGGCTGGATGATTTCACCATCCTGGTGGCCGACACTGCCGGAGCCCTTTCGATTGGCGGCATCATGGGAGGCGCCGAATCAGAGGTCAGCGCCAACACGACTCGGGTGCTGCTGGAGGGCGCGGCCTGGAACTTCATCAATATCCGGCGCACGGCCGCCGCCCAAGGACTCTCCTCCGAGGCCGCCTATAGGTTCGAGCGGGGGGTCCACCCCGCAATGGCCGAGCGGGGTGTGCGGCGCGGGCTTGAACTCATGCGTCGGCTCAGTGGAGGCCAACCTGCCCAGGGTTTGGTGGACGCCTACCCGCGCCCGCCCCAGCCGACCCCGGTCGTTGTGTCGCCCGCCGATGCTCAACGCTGGCTGGGGGTCCGGCTTAGCACCGACGAGATGGCCAAGATCCTCGGCCGGCTGGGATTCGCGGTGGAAACCTCGACCGATTCGGTTCGAGCGACCGCGCCGGATCACCGACTCGATATCGGTACGGGAGTGGTCGGCCAGGCCGACTTAATGGAAGAGCTTGCCCGGGTCTACGGATACGACCGCATCCCCGAAACTCAGATCGAAGACCGCATCCCGCCCCAGTATGGGAACCCCGAGCTCGAAGCCGAAGAGCGGGCCCGCGACCTGCTCGCTGCCATGGGGCTGCAGGAAGTTGTGACCTACCGCTTCAGCTCGCCCGAGTGGGAAGCAGCCCAGATCACCGTCTCGAAGGCCGCCGTCCAACTGGTGAACCCTATTGCCCGGAATCGCTCCGTCCTACGCACGAGCCTGCTGCCCGGCGTTTTGGAGGTGGTCCAAGGCAACGATCGGGTGAGCGATCGGCTGGCATTCTTCGAGATCGGGCCGGTGTTCCTGCAGGTCGAGGGATCCCAGCTGCCCGATGAACCGACTCGGCTGGCGATCGCGCTGCGCGGCCCACGCAGCGAGCCCGGCTGGTTGGATCCGGAGCCGGCGCTGATGGGCTTCTATGAGCTGAAAGGGGCTATTGACGGCCTGTTCGAGGGGCTGCACCTTCCGCCGGCCGTGTACGAGCCGACCGAACATCCGCTGTATCACCCGGCGAAGTGTGCCAAAGTGTCGCTGGGTGGCAAGCCGCTGGGACTTGCAGGGGAGATCCATCCCGGCGAGGCGGAACGCTTGGGGCTGCAGCCGTATCCGCTGACCGCCGCGGAACTCGATCTGGGCGCAGTCTTGAAAGCGGTGCCGCCGCGCTATCCGGTTCGAGCAGTGCCCGTCTTCCCGCCGGTGCTCGAAGACCTGGCCTTCATTGTGGGTTCGGAGGTTTCAGGTGAGCGCGTGCGCAGCCTGATCCAGGAGGAGGGCCGGCCGCTCGTGCAGGACGTGCGGTTGTTCGATCTATATCAGGGCGAGTCGATCGGTGAGGGGAAACGGAGCCTGGCGTTCTCGATCGTCTATCAGGCGACCGAGCGAACC
>JAHFAU010000113.1:0-2195 GCA_023250385.1 Anaerolineales bacterium | reverse complement strand
GTGGGGCATCTTGAGCATCAGGGGCACCTGGTGCCCACGGCTCACTTGGCGGATACGGGTGTGATGGAGCTGGAGAAGGTGGTCGACCCGCGGGAGATCTACCGGCGTGACCTGCGCTGGATTGAGGAGTGCGACGCCCTGATCGCCGAGGTCAGCACGCCTTCCCACGGAGTAGGCTACGAGATCGCCTACGCCCTTGGATTGAGCAAGCCGGTGCTGTGCTGCTACAAGCGCGGGGTGGCAGTCTCCAAGATGATTCTGGGTAACCAATCTAAAGGTCTGCAACTCAGCGAATATGAGAACGCCGGGGTGGCCTTAGTGGCCATTGACGGCTTTCTTGACCAGCTCCAAGCTACGGGAACTTGAAGTCGATCGTCTTGGTCAGGCAGTCTCCACCCAGATAGTCCCCGGTGCACAACTTGATGGTTGCCCGCGCAGCTTCCCCACTCGGAAGCTCGCTGAAGGGTGCGATGATATAGGCCGCCGCTCCCGGCAGCAGCTGGTTGCCATGGCCGGGCGGGCAGTCGGTCGCGCCGGGGGCAAAGGGGTGCCGGTCGAGCAGCGGGCCGTAGATGTCGGTGGAGGTTGTCAGATTAAAGATGAGGATTTGGCCGGTCATAAAAGTGGTCCCGCTGTTGTTCTGGATGGTGAAGACGACGTGGGTGTCTGAGCCGCAGGGCTGGAAGCCGCTCAGGTACAGGATGAAATCGATGCCGGGGGTGGGGCTGGGCTGCGGCGTATAGGCGGGCAGGGCGCTCGGGTCGCCTTCGAGGGTGGCAAATTCCCCCCACAGCCAGCAGAACTCGCCGGGCCGATCTGGATTGTAGATATACCAGTAGTTGGGGGCCGTGCTGCGGGCGGCGACCTCCGCAACCTGCCCCACCAGCAGTGCGCCGCGAAAATCATAGCTGACCCCAGGCCCAGCCCGACAGTTGGTGTTCTGGGAGACGCTGATCTGGGGAGCTAAGGGGGTCGAGGTCGGAGCCAGGGTGGGCGTGCTGGTCGGGGTACTCGCCGGAGGCTGAGGGGTTTCGCTGGGAGGGGGGAGAGTAGGGGCCGGGATCGACAGCGCCTGAACCGTGGCGGCGACTGCGGTGGCGATTTGGTCCTGGCTGCTTGGCAGGTTGCAGGCGGCGGCCAGTACGAGCACCAGCCCGCCGATTGCCGCTTTGGGGTACCAAGTTCCCGGCCGTCGGTAAGTATCCCTAAGGATTTGGCCCTCCTGAGGCGGGAGAATAGCACCCTCCGGCGGATTGCGGTATGGCTTTCCCGGGTCGATGCTTGACGGTCCGGGAGGGAGCCGGTATACTACCTCGAACAGTCAGACGTCTGGGTGCCCCCCTCACCTAGATGTCTGTCTGTGTTTTAAAGGCCGGTCGCAGCGAGTCTCCCTGCACGACTAAGACCCGCTCCGCTCGAGCCAAGTCCTGTGGCGTGTTGACATTGAAGAAACTCAAGCCGTCTGGATCAAACTGAGCGAGAGTCGCTTCATCCACGACTCGTCGAGTTACCTTGGGCAGGATATCGATCATGCGTTGCTGCCCGGCCTGCACGGCTTCCCGGACTGCTTCGACACAAGCCCGGGAGTATACCGCCTGGAGCGGCTCGAGAACGCCATTCCATCGAGGGATGACCAGCTGGGCCTCGTTCGCCAGACTGAGCAGGTGCTCCAGCAGCGGCCGGCAGACGAAGGGCAGGTCGCAAGCCAACAGCAGCACGGTGTCCCCCTGGGCTGCCTCCAGCGCGGTCAAGCATCCGAACAGCGCCCCGGCACCAGGCCGGCGGTCAGCCACGAGCCGGACTCCCAGGTAGGCGAAGTCCGCGGGCCGGTTGGTTGTGATCAGTACCTCTTCGCCCAGGCCGGCTGCCCGCCGCAGCACGTGCTCGATCAGCGGAATTCCGCTCAGCGGGATCAGCGCCTTATCGCGGCCCATTCGACTCGAATGGCCTCCCGCCTGCACTGCCAGGGTAACCACCAAGGCATTCTACCCTCGGGTGATATACTCCATCGACCTGCGCAATGCGCACCAGTACACTGGGAGATCTGCTCGACCCGCTAACGGTCGAGGGGGAGCTGTATGAGACCCAGCCGGACGGAGCGCTTCGGTGTTACGCCTGTGGCCACCGCTGCCTGATCCGACCGGGTAAGCGGGGAATCTGCCAGGTCCGTTTCAATCAGGAAGGGCGCCTGAGAG
>JAHFAU010000023.1 GCA_023250385.1 Anaerolineales bacterium | reverse complement strand
CCACCGGGGCGAGGATCACGATTATGGCGAACGCCAGACCCGAGCTGACCGCCTCGGCCACCGCCGCGGCCTTGACTGTCGCGGCCGCCCGGGATTTTTCATCCCGCGAGCTGAACTCGCCGACGTAGTTCACGACCATCTCGCTCATCCGGAAAGAGGTCAACCGATTGATCACGCTCGCAAAGACGGTGATGATTCCCAAGACTCCGAAAGCCTGCACTCCAAGCAGCCGGGCCGCCAGGATTCCTTGCAGCATGCTCATCGCGGCGGAAAGAGTGCTGCCGGTGAAGAGGTAACCCGAATTGCGCATCACCCGCTGCATCAGCGGATTGCGGAGCATCCGGCCGAATGGCCCTCGCTGTAGCAGCGCAGCTGCCACCGGGCCCGCCGAATTGCTAACCGGCTGGCTAGTCAGAGGTATCGACCTCCTTGGCCCACTCTCGCTCCTGCAAGTACCAGCGGATTGTTAATTCCAGGCCGGCCCCAAAATCGACCTTCGGCTCCCACTCCAACAACCGCCGCGCCTTCCCGATCGCGGCCCAGGTGGCGGGCACATCCGCCGCCGCCGGGGGATGGCGCTCCAAGCGGGCCTGTTTCCCCAGCAGTTCCTCGATTCGATGGATCGCCTCCATCAACGTCCAGGGGCGATCCCCGCCCAGGTTGATCACTTCATAGCCAATGGGCCGCAGCGCGGCGACAGTCCCGCGGGCGGTGTCATTTACATAGGTGAAGTCACGCGCCTGCTGGCCATCCCCATAGAGCCGGAGCGGCCGGTCCTCGGCGATCCACTGAATGAATCGAAAGATGCTCATGTCGGGTCGGCCAGCGGGGCCATACACCGTGAAGTAGCGCAGCACGCTGACGTCCAGTCCATGCAGGTGATGGTAGGCATGGGTCAGCAGCTCGGCCGCCCCTTTGGTCGCGGCGTACGGCGACAGCGGCCGCGAGATCGGGGCCTCCTCCAGGAAGGGCCGCGGCGTGTTCGCCCCATATAGGCTGGAGGTCGAGGCCTGAACCAGCTTGGCGACTCCGCGCTCCCGGCACAGCTCCAGGAGGTTGATCAGCCCGAGCACGTTGGTCTGGGCATACTCCCATGGGCTGCGCACGCTCGCCCGGACTCCGGCACGGGCGGCAATATTCAAGACTGCCTCAAACTTCTGCTCCCCCCACGCTTGGGCGAGCGCAGAACGGTCACTGATATCGACTTGCGCGAACTCGAACCCTGGGGAATTTTTCAGGCGAGCGAGGCGGTATTCTTTCAGCCGGGGATCATAGGCGCGATTGAGATCGTCCAGCCCGCTCACCCGATGGCCCGTTTCCAGGAGCAGCTCTGCCACCCGGGCGCCGATGAACCCGGCCGCGCCGGTTACCAGGTAGCGTCCCATCAGCTCTCATGCCGCCCGTCCACTCGCAGGAGTGACGGGGTCACAGCCGGATGATCCTGCCGTCTCCGATATTCACGCCGGCCAGGGCGTTGCGGGCATCAAACACCAGCGCGGCGGCCTGCGCGATACCGAGATAATCCACCCCGCCGTGGTCGGTGACAATCACTACGCAATCGGCTCCCTGGGCGGCCTTGAGCGGGTCGGCAACCGAACGGAGCCCCCAGCCCTCGTCTTGCACTTCAGGGACGTGCGGATCGTAGTAGCTGACCTCCGCACCCTTTTCCTTCAGCAATCCGATCACATCCAGCGCCGGAGACTCGCGAGTATCGGATACGCCAGCCTTGAATGCGACCCCGAGCACCAGCACTTGCGAACCGTGCAGCGCCCGGCCGTGCTGATTGAGTGCGTCTTGCACCCGCTGCACGACGTAGCGCGGCATGCCGGTGTTGATCTCGCTGGCCAGCTCGATGAAACGAGCATTGTATTTAACGCTCTTCAACTTCCAAGAGAGGTACAGCGGATCAATCGGGATGCAGTGTCCACCCAGCCCCGGACCGGGCGTGAACTTCATGAATCCGAACGGCTTGGTGGCGGCCGCCTCGATTACCTCCCAGACGTCCAACCCGAGCCGATCGCACACGATTGCCATCTCATTGACCAGGGCGATGTTCACTGCCCGGAAGGTGTTCTCCAGCAGCTTGGTCATCTCGGCGACCTCGGTCGAGGAGACCCGTACGATAGATTCGATCGCCTGCCCGTACATGGCGCCGGCCACTGCAGTACAGGCCGGGGTGACCCCACCAATGACTTTGGGTGTATTGCGAGTGGTCCAATCGGTGCGGGCCGGATCGAGCCGTTCGGGAGAGAAGGCCAGGAACAAATCCTGCCCGACTTTCAGCCCCGAATTCTCCAGTTCCGGCAGCAGCAGCTCCCGGGTCGTTCCGGGATAGGTGGTCGATTCAAGAACGATCGCCATCGGGGAGTGCAGTGCCGGCTGGAGGGCTCGGGCTGCGTCCAGAATGTAGGAGAGGTCGGGATCACCGGTCTTGCGCAGCGGAGTCGGGACGCAGATGCTCACTCCATCGGCCGCGGCCAAATCGGCGTAGGAAGTAGTGGCGGAAAATTTGCCGCCCTGCACCGCGGCCGCCACCGCGCTCGCCGGCACGTCCATCACGTAGCTGGTCCCATGATTGATCCGATCGACCTTCTGCGGATCGCGATCGACTCCCAATACCCGGTACCCGGCCTCTGCCAGGACGAGCGCCAGCGGCAAGCCGACATATCCCAGGCCGACCACCCCAATCGTGGCGCGCCGGCTGGTGAACTTCTGTACCAACTGTTGAGCCGCAGGCGGCAGCTGATCCGCTTGGTGATTCATTTGATCAGACACAACAATTCCTCGGGGTGCCGTTCATCCGGATGGGTCCGGCAGGCGTGGGCGACGGTCGAAACCCATTCCACGCGGTCCGGCTGAGCGGCGGGCCATTAGAACAGGCTCAATTGCTGGATGTTTGCTGGCGGAGCTTGCTCGGTCGGCGCGGGCTGGCCGGCCTTGGCGATCAGGGTCGGCAGGCGGGCGAAGTCTTGCTCGATCGTGCGGCGCAGGGAAGGCTGGTGAAGTGCGGCCGCCGGATGATACATGGCGACGACCGTCCGGCCGCCAACTCGCTGGGCCCGGCCATGGATGGCTGAGATGCGAGCGTTGGGAATGAAGCGCGCCATCGAGAAGCGCCCCAGAGTGACAATGACTTTCGGATTGATGGTCCGAATCTGACGATCCAGGTAATCGGAACAAGCTTGGATCTCCTGAGGTTGCGGATCGCGGTTGCCCGGCGGTCGGCACTTCACAATGTTTGTGATATAGACCTGCTCCCGCTTCATCCCGATCGAGGCCAGCAGCTCCTCCAGGAAACTCCCCGCCGCGCCGACAAATGGGCGGCCCTGCTCGTTCTCATGAAAACCTGGGCCCTCGCCGATAAACACGAGTTCGGCGTTCGCCGGCCCCTCGCCCGGCACCGCAAGTTTGCGCGAGGCGTGCAGCTTGCAATCGGTGCACACCATCACCTGATCGGCAACCGACTTGAGCTCCTGTTCCGGATTCACTGCTCCACTCCCTCCCTGAGACTATGCAGAGTCATCAGCAGGGCATCCTCCCCGTTGTCCCGATAGTAGCCCGCCCGTTTTCCGACCTGCTCAAAGCCGAGCTTCTCATAGAGATGAATCGCCGGCCAATTGGAAACCCTCACCTCCAGAGTCGCCACCGCGGCACCGCTGGCTCGGGCCGTCCGCAGGGCGCGTACCAGCATCAACTCGCCGATGCCCTGCATCCGGTAGTCCGGATGAATGGCGAAGGTACTGATGTGAACTTCGTCGCCGATCAGCCAATATCCAATGAAACCAACCACCTGGCTTTCGGAGTCATCTGAACTCTCCGCCACGAAAAGCTGGGCGGCCGGGTTTTCGATAAGCTCAAACCGGTAGCTGCGCTCCGGCCAGGGGACCGGGAAGGAAGCTTGGTCGATTTCGAGGACCTCCGGGAGGTCCTGGAGAGTCATCTCCCGGATGTGCACCTGGGCAGGGACTGCGATCACGCCGAATTGTTGTCGAGATAAATCGGAGCTAGCTTGGCCGGATCCTCGGGCTTCCCTTGCCGGACTTTCTCCAAGGCCAGTTCCGCGAGGACACTTGGCCGGCGGACGCACAGCGCAGGCGGTGCCAACTCGACAAACTCCGCCTTTCGAAGAGTCTCCCGGCTCTCCGCATCGAGCTCTCCGCAGATGTAGGTCGTCTGCTTCAGCTCACCCAAGATCTCTTCCCATCGGAGGTTGAGCGCGCCTTTTCGAGCGGACCAACCCTTGCGGCTCCATTTGTACCACACCCCCGCCACCCGGCCGCGGCCCGCTTGCATCACCGCCAGCATCGGCCCCTCCCGGGGCGGCTGCGGGCTGGCCAGGATGTCGAGGGTCGGGATGCCGACTACCTGCAGGCTGTAGCTGAGGCTGAGACCCTTGGCCAAGGCCAGGCCGATCCGCAGGCCAGTGTACGACCCGGGACCCAGCGCGACCGCCACTGCCGTCAACGCCGCGGGTTCGACCCCCACCCGGCTCATCGCCAACCCCACCTCCGGTGCCAGTTCGGTGGTGTGGTGCCCGGCGCCGTACCAGGTGCTCTCGCAGAGCACCCGCGCCCCGTCATGCAGCGCGACTCCGAGCATCCGGGTGGCGGTATCGATGGCCAGCAGCATCCTCAGCCTCCGAAGGCCGCCTGGCGGAACCGCCGCAGCAGCCGTTCATAGTGCAGCCCGTTAGCCTCGAAGCGGAAGTTGCGCCGCATTTCATCGACCCAGTGCAAGCTGATCCAGAGCCGCTCGGCCGGCAGCAACTCCTGTACCCGCTCCGGCCACTCCACCAAGACGGGCCCAACCCCATCGAACAGATCCGAGAGGCCCAGGGCAGCGGCCTCGGCTCGGCTCTCGAGCCGGAATGCATCCAGATGGAAGAGGCGGTGCGAATCGGCCCGCCGATATTCGTTGATCAGGACAAAACTCGGGCTGGTGACCTGATCTAAGGCTCCCCAGCCGCGGGCGATCCCCTTGGCCAGGGTCGTCTTGCCTGCCCCCAGGTCGCCGGCCAAGCAGAACACATCGCCCGGTCGGGCCAGCTCCCCCAAGCGAACTCCCAGGCGTTCCGTTTGCTCTGGACTATGGCTCAGGAACTCCAGGCTACGCTCATCGAGGATGGGCATGGAAAGGGCCGGATTATACGTCCGAGGTACCCCCCTCACAAGCACTTTGCTTCGAGTATGCTTGCATACTAGAATCTTCCGAATGCGTGTCCTGGTCATCTCCGATGTGCATGCCAACCTCACAGCGCTCCACGCGGTCCTTGCCGACGCGGCGCAGCGTTCGCCTGCCTATGAGGCAGTCTGGTGCCTGGGCGACCTGGTTGGTTATGGGCCCGATCCGAACGAGTGCGTGGAAATCGTGCGCTCGCTTCCCGGGCTGGTCTGCCTGATCGGCAACCACGATCAGGCTGCTCTAGGAATTACCCCGCTCACTCGCTTCAACCACGATGCCCGGGCCGCGGCGGCCTGGACTCAAGAAGTACTCACAGAAGCTAGCGCCGAGTTTCTTCGGGCGCTGCCGAGCGACGCCCAAGTCGACAGCTTCACCTTGGCCCACGGCAGCCCGCGCCAGCCGGTTTGGGAGTACATCCTCGACCCGCGGACCGCCGACGCGAATTTCAGCGAGTTCCAGACCGACTACTGCCTGGTCGGCCACTCACACCTGCCGCTGGTCTTCCAGCGCGGCACGGCCGACTCATTCGCACTCTCCCGTCAGGTGGCAGGGGAGCAGGTCATCTCGCTTTCGCCGCGCATGATCTTGAATCCCGGATCGGTAGGGCAGCCGCGCGATATGGATCCCCGCGCCGCCTACGCGTTGCTCGACATGAAGACTCGAAGTTGGGAAGCCAGACGGGCGGCCTACGATATTGGGGACGTGCAGCTCCGGATGTTGAAGGCCGGCCTGCCCGAGCGGCAGGCGCTTCGCCTGGTGGCCGGCTGGTAGCCCAACTGGATTGGACGCCAGGCGGATAAATGGGAACCCACCGAGGTCGGGCGGCGTCATCTACCCAGACACTCTGACAATGAAGGAGCATTCGATGGTGAAGCCACTCAAGCTAACTCTTGCACTCAGCCTCAGCCTGCTGCTGGCGGCCTGCGCCGCCCGTGTGGCGGACACCCGCTTCCTCGAGCCCGCGGCGGTGGGCTTCGAGGCGCCGGTCGCGCCCGGCGGCTTTGCGGCTGGGGAAAGCTTGGCTCCGGCCGAGCGATCCCTCGCCCAGGACAAAATATCCAGCACTGCCAGTGATGGCGCAGCCACGGATCGGCTCGTCATCCGCAATGCTTACCTGTCCGTCGTCGTTCCAGACCCTTCGACAACAGTGGACCAGATCGCCCAACTGGCAAACCAGTTGGGCGGGTTTGTGGTGAGCTCCAGTGTCTTCCAGACCACTTTTCCGGAATCGGGTGTCACCGCCGACCAGGCCTCAATCACGATCCGGGTCCCGGCCGAAAAGATGGATGAGGCTCTCAAGTCGATCAAGCAAGGCGCGACCGAAGTCCGCAGCGAGAACGTCACCGGCGAAGACGTCACCCAGGAATTCACCGATCTGGAGTCGAGCCTGCGCAACTTGAAAGCCGCCGAGGAACAGCTGCTGAACATCATGGACTCCGCCACCAAGACTGAGGATGTATTGAGCGTCTTCAACCAGCTGACCCAAATTCGCTCGGAGATCGAAGTCACTCAGGGACGCATCCAATACTTGTCCGAGGCGTCCCGACTGTCGGCCATCTCGGTGGACCTGATCCCGGATGCCGCGGCTCAACCGCTGGAGATCGGTGGTTGGCGCCCCGAAGGGATCGTCAAAGACGCCTTCACCGACTTAATCCACGCCCTGCGCTTCCTGGGCGAAGCCGCGATCCGTGCTGTGATTTGCGTACTCCCGATCGGATTGATCTTGGGGATCCCGAGCTTCTTCGCCGTCCGCGTGATCCGGCGCCGGCGGAAGGCTGCCAAGCAGCTGGCCGCCAAGGGCAACGACTAAGGTTGGCTATCCCACAAACGAGAGGGGCGACCCGGCTGGGTCGCCCCTTTGCTTTCCGGCTGACTCGCCCGCTCAGCGAACCGAATCACTCCTGGGTGCCGGCCCGCGGCCGCCGGCCGGATCACCGTCGGCCTGCCCGATCGCCGAGCGGATCTGGAGCGCCAGCGCGCCAAATTCTGGAGTGTGGGTCATCTCCAGTCTGCGTGGCCGAGGTAGTTCAATCGGTAGGTCGAGCGCGACCGTTCCCGGCCGCGGACTGAGCACCAGCACCCGGTCGGCCAGCAGCACCGCCTCTGGAATCGAGTGGGTCACCATGACCACCGTCACCGTCCGGGCCCGCCAAATCCTCATCAGCTCAAAAGCCATCCGCTCCCGAGTCAACGCGTCGAGCGAACCAAACGGCTCATCCAACAGTAGCAGGTCTGGCCGGTGGACCAGCGCCCGGGCGATCGCGACCCGCTGGGCCATGCCCCCCGAAAGATCCCGCGGCAGGCTGGCCTCGAAGCCCCGCAGCCCAACCAGATCCAGCAGTGAGCCGGCGCGCTCGAATTGCCCAGCCGAGCTCACTCCCTGCAATTCGAGCGGCAGCGCAATATTCTCGAGCGCCGTTCGCCAGGGCATCAAGTTCGCCTGCTGAAACACGAAACCGATTCTGCGCCGGGGTCCTTCGAGCCGAAACCCCTCAAATTGAATTTCGCCGGTGGACGGATGCAGCAAACCGCCCAACAGCCGCAACAGCGTGCTCTTTCCGCAGCCGGACGGCCCAACGACACACACAAAGGAATTTCGGTTGGCCCCGAAGGAGACCTGATCGAGCGCCCGCAGTCCACCGTTCCCGTTGGGGTACACCATACTGAGATCGAGCACCCGCAGAATCGAATCGGAGCTCACGGTAGGTACTCGTTGCTGAATGCCTTGTCGAGCTCCAGTGGATCGCTCAACAGCCCCATTCCGAGCAGCAGCTCCTGCATGTTCTGCCAGGCCTGCGGATCCGAGTACCCCAGCCGATCCGCCTTCCAGAACTCGATCGAGGCATCCAGGATCCGGCGCTGCAGCGCCTGGTCCTCCGCGCTCAGCTGATCCAGCCCCTGGACGTATTTCTTGCAGATGTCGAAGGCCGCCGCCGGGTCGGCGAGGGTGTCTTCGATTCCACGCAAGGTTGCCCGAACCATGCTCCGAACCATCTCCGGGTTTCCGGTCAGGGTCGCCTCGTTGGTCAGCAATCCGTTGGAGGCCAGGGTGACGTAGTCCGCCACCCGAATCACATTGACCGGATGACCGCGCGCTTCAAGCTGCAGCGGCTCGTTGTTCGCATACACGACCACCGCCTCTTCTTGGCCGGTGACCAGAGTCTCGACCTGGTTGAATCCGATCGTATCGAGGACGGTATCCTGCTCCTGGATCCCGGCTGCGTGGAGCAGGGCCCGGAATCCGATGTAGGAGGCACCTTCGAGCAATGGGATGCCGATCCGCTTGCCGGCCAGATCCGCTGGGGCCCGGATACCGCTCGCCTGAGGCGCCGCGACCGCGATTGGGAAATCCTGAAACCAGGCCATCACGTAGACCACCGGCAAGCCCTGAGCCCGCGCCAGCAGCACCTGTTCACCGGAGCCCAGGGAGAAGGGCAGCTCGCCGGCGCCTACCAGCTTGACCCCGTTGGTCTCAAAGGAATAGTCAAACTCGATCTCCAGTCCTTCGTCCGCGTAGTAGCCACGCTCGACCGCGACGTAGAAGGGCGCGTACTGTACGTTGGGGATAAAGCCCATCGGCAGCCGGGTGGCCTGCAGCTCGGTCGGCGAGGGTTCGCTGCCTGCCGCGCAGCCGGCCATCAGGACCGCAGCCACTAGTCCGCAGCCGATCAAAGGTCTCGCCAATTCAAACCTCCACCGTTCTCCAGGCGAGCAGGCGCCGCTCGAGTACGGCGACCAGCCCGAACAGACTCAAGGCCATCGCAATCAGCGTGAGCACTGCCACGAAGACCAAGGGAGTGTCGTACAGCCCATCCGCCAGGTTGATCAAGAAGCCGAGCCCCTGATCCGCGCCCACGAACTCTCCAACCACGGCCCCGATAACCGACAGCGTGGCTCCGATCTTGAGGCCGCCGAGCAGCACCGGCATGGCGGCCGGGGCTTCCAGCTTGAGGAAGACCTGCGAACGGGTCGCTTGCAGCGAGCGCATCAGCTCGTACAGCTCGCGGGGTACCGAGCGGACTCCGAGAACCGTGTTGACCAACACCGGAAAGAAAACGATCAATCCACAAATCAGGACCTTGGAGATCCGGCCCGGGCCGAACCAAATTACGAGCAGCGGCGCGATGGCAATGATCGGGATCGCCTGAGAGGCCACCACATAGGGCGACAAAATCCGCTCGAGGGCAGTCGATTTGGCGAGGGCGTAACCCAACACGCTGGCTACGCTCACCCCCAGCGCCAGCCCGGCTAGCACTTCGGAGAGAGTAGCTAGCGTGTGGGCCAGCAGGCTGCCATCCAGGACGGCCCGACCCAACCGAGCCGCCACTGCCGACGGCGGCGGCAGGATGAAGTGCGGCAGGCCGCTGGCCCGGGCGACCCATTCCCAGGCGGCCAGCCCAACCAGCAGCGAGACTCCTGGCAGCCAGCGCCCCAGCCGCACTCTCCCCCCCTTCATCTGCTGCACATTCTGCATGTCCCTCCGCCCGAAAAAAACGCCCCGAGGATGTTCGCTCGGGGCAGGCAAACCGGCTGCTGCAGTCCTCCGAAGGCCTTAGCCCTCATCAGATCTTTCAGCTTGGCCTGATGAAGAAACCGCCCCGCAGACATTTCGTCCACGGGGCAGCATCAAAGCTCAGGCTTACGCCTGAAGCCTTCTCCTATCCGGACTGTACCGTCGGCCCCGGAGTTTCACCGGATCCTGCGCAATTGCGCTCGCGGGCTGTACCGCCGATCGGGAATTGGGCCTGTGGCCCTCACCCTGCCCCGAAGGCTTCTCGTGCTATTCGGTTGTTGGCCGGATTATACCTGTTTTCCGGGTGACCCTAGTCGTTCAGCTCCTTCATGTCCCCGGTCGTGATGAATACGACCCGCTCCGCAATATTCGTCACCCGGTCGCCGATCCGCTCGAGATTGTGGGCACACCAAAGCAGGTAAGTGGCTCGGCTCGCGCTGTCGGGCGTCTGAGACATAATCTGAACAAGTTCATCGAAAATCGCCCGGTACAGCGCGTCCATCTCGTCATCCAGCTCGGCCACCGCCCGAGCCTTGATTGCATCCCGTTCGGTGTAGGCAATGAGGCTGCTGCGCAGCATCTCGCGGGCTAGCTCGGCCATCCGGGGGATGTCGATCAGCGGCTTGAGCAGCGGCTCGTCGCCCATTTTGATCACGGTCTTGGCGATGCCGGTGGCGTGGTCGCCCATCCGCTCCATCTCCACGACCATGTGCATGGCGGCGATGATCGAGCGCAGATCGCCGGCCGCGGGCTGTTGGGTCGCAATCAGTGCCAGGCAGTTTTCCTCGATCTTGAAGCGCAGCTCGTTGATCTCGACGTCTTCGTCGATCACTTGCTGCGCCAATGCTCGATCCCGTCGTTTGAGGCTGTCTACCGAACGAACGATCGCCCGATCCACCAACTTGTTCAGCCGAAGGAGGTCATCGTTGATCTCACCGACTTCACGGTCCAGCGCGGATCTTAGACTCGGCTTCGCCATCTGCCCCTCCTTGGCGGTTAACCCATCCGTCCGGTAATGTAATCCTCGGTCAACCGCTGCCCGGGTCGGGTGAAGATCTTGCCCGTCTCCTCGAATTCCACCAGCTCACCTAACCAGAACAGTCCGGTCCGGTCCGATACTCTGGCTGCCTGATGCATGTTGTGGGTGACGATGACGATCGTATACCGTTCGCGCAGTTGCCGCATTAGTTCCTCGATTCGCAAAGTGGCGATGGGATCGAGCGCCGAGCAGGGTTCATCCATAAGAATGATTTCGGGCTCCACCGCCAGCACTCGGGCGATGCACAGCCGTTGTTGCTCGCCAAGCGAAAGCCCCAACGCGTCCCGGCCAAGATCGTCCTTGACCTCGTCCCACAGCGCGGCCCGGGCCAGTGAGCGCTCAACCAACTCACCCAGCTCGCCGCGTCCGTCCACTAATCCGAGCACCCGCGGACCAAAGGCCACATTGTCGAAGACGGACTGCGGAAAGGGGTTCGGCTTCTGAAAGACCATCCCCACCCGGCGGCGCAGCTCCACGACGTCGACTTCCCGCCGATAGATATCTTCCCCCTCGATGAGCACCTCGCCCGTCATTCGGGCGCCGGGTATGTCGTCATTCATCCGGTTGAGGCAGCGCAGGAAAGTGGACTTCCCACAGCCGGAGGGCCCGATCAGGGCCGTGATCTGCCGCTCCCAAATCAGCATCGAGATAGCCCGCAGCGCCTGCAACGATCCGTAATAGAAGTCGAGATCCCGCACCTCGATCTTAGAATGCATCGGACTGCTCATCGAGCGGATTCTACTCTTGGAGGTCCGGCAGCTTCGGGCCAGTCGCTATGCAGACGTCGCCAGTTTGGCGGAAGTATAATCACGGCGTCATGCCGGGACCCGCGCGAATGCCTCGACTCGCTGCCCTCCTGGTACCCGGCCTCCTGATAGCCGGATGCGTTGCGCGACAACCTGGTCCGGCCTCCCCAGACCAAACGCTCGTCAACAAGGGATCGGACACCATCGTGAACCTGGCAATCGCCTGGGCCGAAGCCTACCAACAGGTCGCGCCGGAGGTCAGCATCTCCGTCACCGGCGGCGGTTCTGGCACCGGCATCGCGGCTCTGATCAACGGCACCGTGGACATCGCCAATGCCTCCCGCCAGCTGAAACCGGAAGAGCAGGCCGCGGCTGAGGCCAATGGAATCTCGCCAGTTGAGTTCGTGGTCGCCCGGGACGCGATTGCCATCATCGTGAACCCGAACAATCCGGTCGATCGGCTGACAATCGGCCAGCTCTCAGATATCTACAGCGGGAAGCTCAACAACTGGTCGGAGCTTGGGGGGCTCGATCGACCAATCGTGCGGCTCTCCCGCGAGACCAATTCAGGCACTCACGTCTACTTCCTTGAGCAGGTTCTCAGAAGGGGAGACCGCGCGAACAAGACCCTGTTTTCGCCGGACACTCTGCTGCTGCCCTCCTCGGAAGGGATCACCACTGAAGTTCGATCCAACCCCAACGCGATCGGCTACGACGGCTTGGGCTACGTGACTCCGGAGGTCAAGGTGGTCGCCGTCGCCAGCGATCCCTCGGGGCCGTTCGTCCGGCCTTCGATCGAGAGCGTCATTAATGGCCAATACCCGATCGCGCGTGATCTCTACATGGTGACGGCAGGCGAACCGACCGGGAGGGTGCTCGCCTACTTGAGTTGGATTATGGGACCCGAGGCCCAGCGGATCGTGTCAGAGTTGGGATTCGTACCGATATCCTGATGAGCGAGACGACCCGATCCGAATTCGTTCTGACCCGACTGATCAAGGCCGCCGGCTACTCCAGCATCTTGTTCATCGGCCTGATCTTTTTCTTCCTTCTTCGGGAAGGCGCACCGGCTTTGGTCGAAATCCCGCTCGGCAGCCTGGTAGCGGCTCGCTGGTATCCCATCGAAGGGTTCTTCGGTCTGCTGCCGCTCATCGGTGGCTCGATCGTCGTTACCATCGGCGCCACCTTCGTTGCGGTTCCGCTCGGTCTGCTGACTGCCATCTACATCGCGGAGGTCGCGCCGCGTCCAGCCAGGGAGCTGCTCAAGCCACTGGTCGAGCTGCTGGCCGGGTTGCCCTCAGTCATGTTGGGGTTCTTGGGGGTTGTCGCCCTGGCACCTTACCTCCGCAAGCTGCTGGATCTGCCGACCGGACTCGCCGCCTTCACCGGGTCGCTCCTTTTGGGCGGCATCGCGATCCCAACGGTGGTCAGCGTTGCGGAGGACGCCTTAGACGCCGTCCCTCGGACTTACCGGGAGGCGGCGAAGGCCCTCGGCGCCACGAAGTGGCAGATCATCTGGCGGGTGACACTGCCGGCTGCCCGCTCCGGGGTGCTCACCGCGGTGATGCTGGGGATCGGCCGAGTAATCGGTGAAACCATGGCTGTGATGATGGTGACCGGCAACGCCCCGGTCGTCCCAACCGGCCTGGCGGCGCTGTTCAGACCGATCCGCACGATGACCGCGACGATCGCGGCCGAGATGGGCGAAGTCGCCGAGGGGAGTGTCCATTACCACGCTCTCTTCCTGATCGGCATCTTGCTTTTCCTGATCTCGCTGGGGATCAACCTGCTGGCTGCTAGCGTTGTCTTTCGGCAGCGCACCCGGGCCGAGCGAGTGCTTTCCTAGAGGCGACCTGCCCTTGGCACTAAATGCGCAGCGGAGGCGGATCACTCAGCAAGTAGGATTTGGTGTTCTGCTGCTGGCCGCCCTGCTGACAGTTCTCCCAATCGCGCTGATCGTCGGCCTGATCCTCTGGCGCGGCGCCCCGGCTATATCGCTTGAGTTCCTTACCGCTGCCCCGAGAGACGGGATGAAGGCCGGCGGCATTCTACCGGCCATCGTGGGCACATTTTGGCTGACCCTCGGGACCGCGGTAGTCGTGGTCCCTTTCGGCGTGGGGGCGGCGGTCTACTTGTCCGAATACGCGCCTGAGAGCCGTTGGACGCGCTTGATCCGGATCGCCATCATCAACCTGGCCGGGGTCCCCTCGGTTGTGTATGGATTGTTCGGCCTCGGGCTGTTTGTGCTCTTCCTGCGATTCGGCACCAGCATCCTGGCCGGCTCCCTGACGCTGGCGATCATGACTCTGCCGGTGATCATCAGCACCGCCGAAGAAGCCCTGCGGGCCGTCCCGCAGAGCTTCCGTGTCGTCAGCATTTCGTTGGGTGGGACCCAATGGCAGACCATTCGCAGGGTCGTGCTGCCTCAAGCAGTCCCCGGCATCCTGACCGGCGTGATCCTGGGACTCGAGCGCGCCGCCGGAGAAACCGCGCCGATCCTGTTCACCGCGGCAGCTTTCTTTCTGCCCCGGCTTCCCGGCTCACCCTTCGACGCCACGATGGCGCTTCCGTATCATCTGTTCGTCATCTCGACTCAGGTTCCGGGCATGCCGATCCAGCTCCAGTACGGCACAGCAGCCGTGCTGCTGGGGTTTGTGCTGGTAATGAACTTGCTGGCGACCGTCGTTCGATCGCGGGCGCGGGCCCGCCGACAGTGGTGAGATGAGCAATCCAGACCCGGTCAAGGTCTCAATCCAGCATCTCTCGCTGGCCTACTCGGATGGAAAGGAATCGCTGCGCAACGTCAGCCTGGATGTCCGCAGTCACGCAATCACAGTCCTTTTTGGGCCAGCCGGGGGCGGAAAATCCACCCTGCTGCGCACGATCAACCGCCTCAATGATCTGACCGACGTCGTGCACGTTTCCGGCAGCGTCCGGCTTGATGGTGAGGATATCCTCGACCCGGCCACCGATCTCATTTCGCTTCGGCGCCGGGTTGGAATGGTTTTCGCCCGTCCGGTCGTGCTCCCCATGTCCGTCCGCCAGAACCTCACCTACGGATTGGAATTGGCTGGCGAACGGAATCCGGCCCGGCTTGCCGAACTCGTCGAGCGCAGTCTGCGGGCGGCAGCGCTATGGGAGGAAGTGGAGGGTCGCTTGGACGACCCCGCAATCTCCCTCTCAGGTGGCCAGCAGCAGCGTCTGTGCCTGGCGCGGGTGCTGGCGCTCGAGCCAGAGGTCATCATGCTCGACGAACCGACCTCCGGGCTCGACCCGATTTCGACCGGAAAGGTAGAGACCAGCCTGCAAGAGCTCAAGCATGAGTACACCCTCCTGCTCGTACCGCACTCTGTCCAGCAAGCCGCCCGAACAGCCGACTACGCCGCCTTCATGCTCGAGGGCGAGCTGATCGAGTTTGGACCGGGCAAAGACCTATTTACCCGGCCTCAAGAACAGCGCACGGAGGACTACATCGAGGGCCGATTTGGCTGACCGACGGGCCTCGCCCGTCGTAGCTGCGGTCATTCTGCTGCTGGGGGCCTGTGCCAGCCCGCTCCCCTCCCCGACCAGCCTTCCTGCCCCGAGCCCGACTCCATCCCCGAGTCCGAGCCCGACTCACTCACCCACTCCATCAGCGACCCCCGACCCGATGCTGGAGTGCCTTAAGGAGGGAGGACGAATCGTCCAGTCCGAGTTGGTCGAGCCGGGGCTGGCGCGCAGTCTGCCCTATCGGGTTTACGTTCCTCCCTGCGCGGCAGAACGCGGCGGCTCTTTGCCGGCGCTCTTTCTGCTGCATGGGCTGACCTTCAGCGATAGCCAGTGGGATGAGCTTGGAATCGATGAGCTCGCTGAAGAGTGGATAGCGACCGGCCGGGCCCAGCCTTTCCTCATTGTCATGCCGTGGGAGCGGCGAGGATTGGACTTCGAGGCGGCGATCACCGAGCACCTGGTGCCATACATCGAACAAGTCTATGGCGCGACCCCGGACCGAGAGCGGCGCGCGATCGGCGGCATCTCACGCGGCGGCGGCTGGGCGCTTCGGATTGGCCTTAAGCATCCCCAGCTCTTCGGCGCCATTGGTCTGCATAGCCCAGCAGTGTTGACCCCCAACCTGTTTGACATCCCAGGCTGGATCGAGGCTCTGCCGCCCCAGGACATGCCGGCGATCTGGATCGATATGGGAGAACGCGACAGCCTCCGCTTTGCCCTGCTGGATTTGACCGGCTTGTTTGACGAGCTGGGAGTCCCGTATCTCCGGCAAAGCTACCCCGGCGAGCACAACCCCCCCTACTGGTCGGCCCACGTTGCAGACTACCTAGATTGGTACGTTGCGAATTGGGAGGACGGCGGCTAGGAACGCATTGCCGCGAGAACGTCCGTCAAGGCAACCGGACCGTCCCGGACCAACCTCGGCGGATCGACCGTGCAATCTACAACCGTCGAGGGGACTCCACCGGGCGTCTCCCCGCCATCGATCACCAACTCGATCTGGCCGGAGAGCGCCGCAAGCACTTCCGAAGCCGTCCGAGATTCCGGCAACCCGGATCGGTTGGCAGAAGTGACGGCCAGTGGGCCAGTTTCCCCGAGCAGCTCAAGCACGAAGGCGTGATCGGGAACTCGCAGGCCGATGCTGTCGGTCGCGCTGATCTCCGATGGGAGGGTCGGTAGGCGTTTGACCACCAGAGTCAGCGGTCCCGGCCAAAACCGCTCCGCCAACCGCCGAACCCTCTCGGACGGGGCTTCGGCGACCTCCAGCAGACCCTCCCAGCCGGCCAGCAGGACCGCCACCGACTTGAGCGGATCCCGACCCTTCACCTCATAGAGCCGAGATACCGCTCGACCATCCCACACGTTGGCTGCCAGCCCGTACACCGTGTCGGTAGGCAACGCAACCAGTTCGCCCCGGCGCAGCGCCGCAGCGGCAGCCTCTATGGCTCGCGGATCGGCCGCGCTGACAACTTCGGTTTCAATTGGCATAGCTGCCGCCGGAGCGGGTGAGTCCCCCGTGTCGAGGTTCTAGTCAATTCGCGTGGGTGCTCCCGGCCCGGATGACGACCACTCGGTCCTGGCCGGCCAGGTCCCGGAAGACGTCCACTTTGGAGCCCGGAAGGCAAACCTGCGCCAGCCCGACCACCGGCTCCGCCTGGCGCGAGTCGATCTCCAGAACAGCCTCGCCTCCCGGTCTCAACCGCTCGGGCAGATCCTTGACTAACCGACGGATCAGGAGCAGACCGTCATCCCCACCATCCAGCGCCAGCCG
>JAHFAU010000022.1 GCA_023250385.1 Anaerolineales bacterium | reverse complement strand
AGACCAGCGCGCCCGGGTTCTCCGCTTGCAGGTCGGTAGGGCCCAGCTGATTTTGGATGCGATCCTCGGCACCGGCTTCCAGCTTCCGCTGCAGGGAGCGGCCATGGACGTCTTGAAGGTTGTTCAGAATGCGCTTGGTCAGCGCGCCGACCGGCCGGTAATTGTCGCCGTTGACTGTCCTTCCGGACTCGACTGCGACACGGGCGCCGTCGCCGACGAGACGCTGGCCGCCGATCTCACGGTAACCCTGGCCGCGGCCAAGCCCGGCCTGCTGCGCTTTCCGGGGGCCGCCTTCACCGGGCGGCTGGTAGTGGCGGACATCGGCCTGCCTCCCGATCAACCGCTGCTGGCAGATATCGAGATCGAGCTGGCCAGCCCCATCGAAGTTCGACCGTTGCTCCCTGGGCGGCCACGGGATGCTCATAAGGGAACTTTTGGGCGAGCCTTGATCGTCGCCGGATCCGCCAACTACCCCGGTGCGGCCTTGCTCGCCGCCCGATCGGCCTATTTGGTTGGAGCCGGGCTCGTCAGTTTGGCGGTGCCCGCTCCGCTGCAGGGGATGCTTGCCGGGTCCCTGCCGGAGGCCACCTGGGTCTTACTGCCCCACGTGTCTGGCGCGATCAGCCGGGACGCGGTCGGACAGCTCGAGCCGGAGTGGGAGCGAACCGAGGCGGTGCTCATCGGGCCCGGCCTTGGACTCGAGTCATCAAGCCGGGATTTCATGGCGGAGCTGTTTGGCCGGCCGCCGAGAGCCGATGGCGGGCCTGGTGCGGGCGAGCAATTGCCTTCCGCCCGGAGGTTGCCACCTTGCGTCGTTGACGCCGATGGACTCAAGCACCTGGCCGCTCAGGCCGGCTGGCCGGAAAACCTTCCGGCCGGCACGGTCCTGACGCCTCACCCCGGCGAGATGAGCCTGCTGACCGGGAGGTCGAAAGACGTGATTCAAGCCGAGCGTTTGGAGGCGGCTCGGCGGTCGGCCCGCGAGTGGGGCCATATTGTCGTCTTGAAGGGGGCCCATACGGTGGTCGCCGAGCCGGGCGGCCGGGCAACGATCTTGCCATTCGCGACTCCTGCGCTGGCCCGGGCGGGCACCGGAGATGTTCTGGCAGGGATCATCGTTGGGCTCCGCGCCCAGGGTGTGGCGGCGTTTTCGGCGGCTGTGCTGGGAGGTTATCTCCACGGGCGGGCGGGAGAACTCGCCGCCGAAAGCCTGGGGACTACGGCCGCCGTGTTGGCGAGCGATGTCGCAAGCGCAATCCCGCGGTCTCTGGCCGAGCTGCAAGCAGGCTGAGTCTGCTTCTCCACCCGGCCAGTGGGATCGCGTCCCGCAGCGAGGGGCAATGGAAGCTGTGGCGAAAAAACAGCCCCGTCGCTGAGGGGCTGTTCTACTCTGCTTGGGATTTAGGCTGCCGAGGGGTTAGCTTTCGATCTCAGTCTGCTTCCGCTGGGCAGCCTTCTTGCCACTCTCGATGGCCTGCTCGATGCGGGTCTTTTGCTCTTCGAGGACAACCTGGCCCCGCTGCTGCAGGTCCGCCGCCCGAGAGCGGGCTTCCTCGGCAATTCGCTCAGCCCGGGCCCGCGCATCGGAAGCAGTTTGTTCCACCTGGTCGCGGAGCTCGATCCCCTTCTCCCGGATCAGGGTCCGGGTCTGCTCGCCGGATTGGGGGGCAAGCAGCAACGCGACCGCGGCCCCGACGATTCCGCCGATCAAAAAGCCGGAGAAGAAGGCTCCAAAATCATCTCTATCAGCCATCTGTTATCCCTCCCTTGCCGTATCTACTTAGCGCGGCCGGCCCGAAAAAGCCCAATGGCTCTGCGGACCGCGGCCACAGAACTGTTGGCTTTAATCACTGGAGCTACCATCTTCTGGCTCAAGAATTCACTCGTACCGCGCAGGGTCGCGACGGTCTCGTTCGTGGATTCCAACAGCGGCCGGATCTCATTCTGCAATAGGGCGGTCAGCCGCGCGAGTTGGACCAGCAGCAAGATCAAGGCGACCCCGATTAGAAGCGTCTCCCCCGCCACGAAGATGATCACGATATCCCGAATCGTCTCCGTGCCCTGCGGATTTCGCACCATCGCACCCACAGCCGCCACCAGCGCGGCGAGCAGGGCCAGCAATAACAATCCGCCACCAATGAGCAGGGCCGCTTGTTTGCGCTTGCTGAAGACTGAGCGTTTTGATTCGGTCAGCGCCATCGGATTCGCGATTGTAGCACACTAGCCTGGCGGCCCGGTTTTCCGATCTCGGCCGGCGGCCCGACGGCCGCGCTCGGGCCCTGCCAGCAGTGAAGCGGTCAGCAATCCAAGCAAAGCGGCCAGCACAGCCGCGAACAAATTGAGCGGGCCGACTCGGAAGAGATGCCAATCGAGAAGGTCCGCCACCACTTGTCCTACCAGAAACGCCACCCAGGCGGTTACCAGATAGAGTGCCAATCGGGCCAGTCCGCCCCCTCGGACGAAATGAAAGGCTAGGCCGAGGCCAGTGGAGATGAGCAGGGCAAAGTAGAGGCCGGGGACGGTCATTGAAGAATAACCCCGCCGCCTAGGCACTCATCCCGGTTGTAAAAAACCGCTGCCTGACCTGGGGTTATCTGCAGCAGGGGCTCGTCCAGGTCGACTACCGCGCCGTCTTCTATGCCGTTGGGTCGCAGCCGGGCAGGGACCGCCGGCGATCGATAGCGGACCTGTACAGTTAGAGAGGTCCCTGGGTCGGGAGGTTGGTCGGCCACCCAATGCATTCGGTCTACCCGAAAGCTAGTCCGCCCGAGTGCAGTCCGCGGCCCGACGACCAGCGCGTTCCGTCGGAAATCTTTCGCGACCACGTAGAGCGGCACCGCACCCGAGACCCCGATCCCCTTGCGTTGGCCGACCGTGTAGCCAGGCAGCCCTCGATGGGTGCCGAGTGGCGATCCTGCCTGGTCCAGGATCGGCCCGGGCTCCCAGGTGATTCCTGCGGTCTCGCTGAGAAACTCCCGGTAATCGGCGCCGCCCAAGAAGCAGAGGTCTTGGCTGTCCGGACGCCCGGCCACTGGCAAACGGAGGTTTCTTGCACGCTCTCGAACTTGGTCTTTCCTTAGTTCGCCTAATGGGAAGCGGGATTGCTCCAAGTCTAGCTGTCCCAGAACGCTCAGCACGTAGGACTGATCCTTGGTTCGGTCGTAAGGGCGGAAGAGGTGGAAGTGCCCGCCGGATTCCTGGATCCGGGCGTAGTGCCCGGTTGCCAGATGGGTGGCACCCAGCTTGCGGGCATGCTGCAAAAGATGCCCCCAGCGGATCTGGCGATTACACGCCATGCACGGGTTTGGGGTAATCCCCTCCAGGTAGCCTGCAATGAACGGCTCGACCACCGCCTGCCGGAAGGGTTCCCGCACATCCAGCACGTAGAAGGGGATCTCCAGCTGGGCAGCGACCGCCCGTGCGTTGGCCATGTCGTGGGGAGAGCAGCATCGATTGGGGCGGTCTGGGCGAGAATCCCACAAGCGCAGCATGAGCCCGAAGACCTGCTCACCCTGCTCGACCAGCAACGCGGCAGCAACCGAGCTGTCTACACCGCCGCTCATCGCGACCGCGATCTTGCGCGGTTCGATCATGTGAACGCCGGTTCGACCACCCGTAAGCGGGCGATTGCTTCCGGTAAGATCGTCAGAAAGGCTTCCACTTCGCTGGGAGTGGTCTGACGGCCGACTGTGACCCGCAGCGAACTCGTGGCGAGCCGGGCGTCGAGTCCGATGGCGAGCAACACTTCGGAAGGCTCCGGCTCGCCGGTCTTGCAGGCGGAGGCCGACGAACAGGCGAAGCCGGCCAGGTCGAGGGCGGCCAGCAGCCCATTGCCGTCCACGCCCTCGAATACAAACGAAGCATGGTTCGGCAGGCGCTCGGCAGGATGCCCGGTCAGTTGGGCATCCGCAATCCCGCCCAAGACCGCCTCAACAATCCTATCCCGCAGCCTGGCGAATCCTTGGATATCTGTCGCGCGCCGCTCGACGACGACGGCGAGGGCCTCGTTCATTCCGACAATGAGCGGGACATTGGAGGTCCCAGCCCGCCGGCCGCGCTCGTGTGAGCCGCCAGTCTGAATCGGAACCATCGGGGTTGGTCTGCGGACATAGAGCGCGCCGACCCCCTTCGGCCCGTAGAACTTGTGGGCTCCAATCGAGAGCAGATCCACGTTGAGCTCATCGACTTGCAAGTTGAGCTGTGCGACGGCCTGCAGTGCATCGGTGTGAAATGGTATCCCCGCTTGCCGGCAGAGGCTGCCGAGCTCCGCGATCGGGTTGAGCGTGCCGATCTCATTGTTGCCGTAGATCACCGAAACGACCGCCGTATCGGATCGGAGCCGCCTGGCGAGGTCCGCGGGCTCGACTTGGCCGAACTCGTCGACCGAGAGGAATTCCAACTGGAAGCCGTGCAGCCGCTGCAGTTGCCGGGCAGTTTCGAGCACCGCCGGATGCTCTACCGGGCTGATCAGAATGTGGTTAGCGCTGCGCCCGTTCCTTGCCGCGAAGGCCGCCCCCCGCAGCGCCAGATTGTCGCTCTCGGACCCTCCGCTCGTGAATATCAATTCATCGGACTCGCACCCCAAGTAGCCAGCGATCTGAGCCCGGGCTTGCTCCAGCTCGGCTTCCGCCTGCTGGCCCCACGAGTGCACAGAGGACGGATTCCCGAAGGCCTCGTCGAAGAAAGGAAGCATCCGCGATCGGGCCCGCGGATCGAGAGGCGTGGTCGCCGCATAGTCGAGGTAAATTGGCTTCTGGCGCATTTGGCGATTGTAACATTTCGATCCTTTGCGGCCTTCGGCCTTGGCTGCGACTCCGGGCTGGTTATAATCCGCTGGGAAGTGGACACTCGGATCGCCGCGGTGGATGCCTTGGAAGTATTGGACTCGCGGGGCAACCCCACGGTCGAGGCACAAGTCACGTTGCGCAGCGGCAGCCGGGGAGACGCCCTAGTTCCCTCCGGCGCCTCGACCGGTCAACATGAAGCGCTGGAGCTGCGCGACGGCGATCCACATCGCTACCTCGGGAAGGGTGTGCGCAAGGCTGTCACCCACATCCGGGTAGAGATTGCCGACCGCCTCGTCGGGATGCAGGCGGCGGATCAAGCGGCGCTCGATAAAGCTCTCGTCGAGCTGGATGGGACCCCGAACAAGGCAAGGCTCGGGGCAAATGCGATTCTGGCCGTAAGCCTGGCCGCCGCCAAGTCTGTTGCCGCGGCCAATGGCCGTTCGCTGTTCCGCTCACTGGGCGGCGAACAAGCGGTGACTCTACCGGTCCCGATGCTGAACATTCTGAATGGAGGGGCGCACACCGGCTGGCAGACCACCGACGTCCAGGAGTTCATGGTCATGCCGCTCGGCGCGCCGACGTTCTCCGAGGGGCTGCGATGGGGAGTCGAAATCTACCATGCGCTGGGGGTGGTGCTCAAGCGGAACGGCTACACCGTGCTGGTCGGGGACGAGGGAGGCTACGCCCCGGCGTTGAAGGCCAACGCGGAGGCGGTCGAGCTGATCCTGGAGGCGATCGAGCAAGCGGGCTACCAAGCGGGCCAGCAGGTTGGCCTGGCACTTGACCCGGCGGCTTCTGAATTCTACAGTGCGGGAGTTTACCGCTTGCGTCGCGAGGGGAGGGAGCTCGACGCACACCGGATGGTGGAATACTGGGTGAGCTGGGTGAAGCAATATCCGATTGTTTCCCTGGAAGACGGTCTGGCCCAGGACGATTGGGAGGGCTGGAAGGTCTTGTCGAGCGAGTTGGGGGACCGGATCCAGTTGGTCGGGGACGATTTGCTGGTGACGAATCCCGCCCGCGTGCGCATAGCCATTACGGAGCGTGCCTGCAACGCCCTCTTGGTCAAAGTGAATCAGATCGGCACGCTCAGTGAGGCCATTGAGGCAGTCAAACTGTGCCGGGAGGTCGGATGGGCAACCGTGGCATCGCACCGGTCGGGCGAGACCGAGGACTCGACGATTGCCGACCTGGCTGTGGGACTTTCAATGCCGCAGATCAAGGCTGGGGCGCCGGCCCGCTCTGATCGGGTCGCCAAATACAACCGGCTGCTGCGGATTGAACGAGAATTGGGTGTGGCCGCGAAATACGCCGGGTGGGCGGCCTTGAAGCAGTCCGGCCGAACGATCTAACTAGCCCCGGGCTCGAGCCCGACCTCGGCCCGTACGCCGGCCACCGGTGTCCCACAGTAGGGACAGATCTGCCAGGAGAGCTCTAGCAGCCGGCCACAATTTTCGCAGCCCTTCCGCAAATGGGTGTGGCAGTTCGGACAGAGCTGCCAGTCGGCCCGAGTTCGGTTTCCGCATCCCGGGCAGATCGGCTGCTCTTCGATCTCCGTCAAGAGAGCTTCCTCTTCCAGCGTGTGTTGGTAGGCCTGGTCGATCGTCTGGGAAGGTCGCAGAATGAGGTAAATCACCAGGCCGAAGGGGCCCATGACCCCGGTCGTCAGAGCGGCCAGAATCTGGACCAGCGCGTCCTGAGTTCGGGAACGGATGTCGCGGTAGGTCCAAAAGATCAAACTCAGCCAGAGCGCGGCCAAGAACGCCCCAAACAAGGCGGTCAGGTACTGAAATGCAGTAGTCGCGGAGCTTAGATTCACCTAGGCCCTATGGGGACCGCGTGATTATACAGTGGGTTAACAAATCCTGGCCTTGGGCCAAGTGAGGGTGGGACAATGGCAGAAACAGGCAAGACTTATGCGCTGCACCGAATAACAGACCTCGGTCCAGGAGACCGCCCGCGCGAGCGCCTGAGGGATCAGGGAGCACAGGTTTTGCACAATAATGAGCTGCTCGCGATTCTGCTGCGAACCGGGGTGGCCGGCCTCAACTCCGTGCAGCTGGCCCAAGAACTGCTGATGAAGTTCCACGGTCTGGCCGGTTTGCATGAGGCGAACTACGCAGAGCTGGTAGCCAGTCGAGGCATCGGCGATGCCAAGGCGGCACAGATCAAAGCCGCCATCGAGCTGGGCAGACGCCTGGCCGCGGAGAAGCCCGAGCAGCGCCACCTGATCCAATCACCCGAGCAGGCGGCCGAGTTGCTGAGGTACGAGATGAGCGCCCTCGACCAGGAGCACCTGAGGGTGCTCTTACTCGATACCCGCAATCAGCTGCTGCGAATTGTTGAGGTGTACCACGGTTCGCTGAACACCTCATTGATACGGATCAGCGAAGTCTTCCGCGACGCAGTCCGCGACAATGCCGCCGCGATCATCGTGGTCCATAACCATCCGAGCGGAGATCCGTCACCGAGCCCCGAGGACATTGCGGTCACCCGGGCGATCGTGGAGGCCGGCAAGCTGCTGGACATTGAAGTTCTGGATCACCTGATCATTGGGCAAGGCCGCTTCATCTCGCTCAAGGCAAAGGGGCTAGGCTTTGGGCAGCTGTAAGGGCCCTGTAAGCTCGGAAGGAAGACTTGAATGATAGGATGAAAACCAGAGACGCCGCATGGTCTGACGATGAAAACCAGAATGCGCAATTGGTGGGAGAACTTCCCGCTCGGTGAGGCGGCCACCCTCGCATTCTGGAATTTTGTGTTGGTCGGCTTTATCGGTGGCGCGGCCTGGATGGCCAAGGGGATCATCGAGAAAGAGAAAGCCCCGGAGTGTGCCACAACTTATCGAGTATCCGATCCCCGAGTCAACGCTGTGCTGTTTCTGCAGCGGCTTCAAGAAGAGGGACTATTCAACCCCGACACCGACACCATCAAAGACTTTGCCTGGGTATCAGAAGGCGGTGAGCTGCGCTTCATGGTGGCCCTCGACACAGGCGTGTACTCCGCGGTGCCCTGCTATACCGAGGACGCGGCGATCTTTCAAGACCTACAAGTGGAATAGCACCTGAGACGGTCCAGAACTCGGCCCGCCGATCGGCGGGTTTCTTGTTTTAACGACTCGCGCACCGCGGCAGCGGCATGCTAACGAGCCGACCTCTGTATAATGTGCCGGTGTTTCAAATCATCCTGCTGCCCCAAAAGGACTACTGGGACTGGGTGCGAGCGTGCCGCGAATTCGTGCTCACCTTCGGGGCATACCTGGCTCAAGACCCACGCGCCGCCGGCCTCTACATGGCTCCCCGACAGGTTATTTCTTTTCCCCGGACACCTGGCGGCTACGCCGAATCCGATGACATTGAGGCCTGGCTGCAGCGAGAATACCCTGAAGTTCGCCTGGATCCGATTGAAGCCGATAGTCCGACCGGACTGGAACAGGCGCTTGCCCATCGGATCGCAGATGACGACCGGTTCGGTCAAAAGCAGCGCCCATTCTTCCTGCTCTGGCCGACCGAGTTCCCAGTGATCACCCAGCGCTTCGGGGCAAATCCGCGGATCTACACCCGGTTCGGGATGCCGGGGCATGAAGGGGTCGACATCCGCGCCTTGCTGAATACCAAGGTCTTTGCCTGCGCAGACGGGCAAGTGTATCGGGTTGAGAACAACCCGAAGGCTCATGCGTACGGCATTCACGTTCGGATCCGGCATCGGGATGGCTACCGGACGATTTATGGACACTTGGCCAAAACGTTAGTGAAGGAGGGAGAGCCGGTGACCGGCGCCCAGGTTATCGGCTTGGCGGACGCGACCGGCGCTTCGGTCGGCCACCATCTGCATCTCTCACTCAAGAAGGATCAAGCCACCGAGCTTGGCCAGACGAACTATCCGCAAGACATTATCGATCCGACCCCGTTCCTGGTCTGGCCCGAGCCGGCCTGGCCAAAGGGAATCCCGAATCCGGATTGGCCCATGGGCAAGTGCCTGGTAGGGGCCCACGGTCGGATTGGAGCGGCGCTCGACGAGGAGGATCTGCTGGTGATCGAGCAGGCTCGGCTCGAAGCCGTGGTAGTCTCGCTTCAGGATTCGGCGCAGACTGTTGAGCGGCTGCGCAGCCGGCGACCGGCGATGTTTCTGATGTCCCGCCTCACGACGGACCTCGCGAGCGAGGCGCTGTCCCCGATTCAGTTCGTGGCCGGTGTCCAGCGCAAGCTCAGAGAGCTCTATCAGGCGGAGATCCGGTATTTTGAGCTGTGCCCGAACCCCAACCTGCAGGACGAAGGATGGGGCAGAAGCTGGCAAAACGGGCAGGCCTTTGCCAGTTGGTTCGCAGAGGCAGCGAGCAGGCTCAAGGATCGCTTCCCGGAACTGAAGCTCGGGTTCCCGGGCCTCTCGCCGGGTGAACCCGTGCCGGGAAAGAAGGCCGATCCGCTGCAATTCCTTGAGGCTGCCGACGAGGCGACCCTGCTGGCGGATTGGCTGGGTGTGAATTGCTACTGGACCGATCTGCGTGGAATGGAATCGCTCGCGGGCGGCCGCCTGTATCAGGAGTACCGCCTGCGCTACCCAGCCAAGCTGCTCATGATCACTGAGTTCGGCAACCCCTCGATCGAGCTGCCTGCCAAGCCGCGGGCAGGCCAGTATCTCGAGTTCTATCGTCAGGTCCGAGACCAACCTGCTATCGCCGCCGCGTTCTGTTTCGCGATTTCCGCGAGCGAAGGGTTTCCTGGGCTGGCCTGGATCCGGGCTGGGAACGGTGACCGAGAGATCCCAACTCTCATCGGAGGCCGGACGTTCTAGGCCTGGCCTAAGTCGGAGGTTGAGCTTGTTCTAGTTGAACTTGCGGGCAGGCGCCGATCGCACGGGTCCGCTGGGGTTAGCCGGTAAGCAGCGCGATCAGCGGTGTCAACGTCAGGGGACTCAGCACGGTCGTTAGCAATACGGCCCGAGTGACGAAGCCGGGTTCGATATCGAATTCGATCGCGAGAATCGTACTCATAACCGCGGTCGGCATAGCCGACTCGAGCACTCCCACTTGCCGGGCTAGGCCATCGAGCCCCAGCGCTGGCGCGATCAGCCAGGCGAGCGCCGGGGCCACCACCAGGCGCAGCCCAACACAGATGGCGAGCAGCCCGCGGTGGCTTGAAGCCCCACCCGCACCAATCTGCATGCCGAGGACCAAAAGCAAGACTGGCACTGCGGCCGCGCCCAACAGATCGATCGGGCGGCTCAGCGCGACCGGAAGCCGCAGGTCGAGCGCCCGCGCAATCAGCGCGAGTGGGATCGCGTAAACCGCCGGAACTTTGGCAAGCTCCCGCAAGGCGGCCCCCGGTCGCTGTCGACCGCGTGAAGCGCCATAGACCCCGAGCGAATTGGTCAACATCATCGAGGCGACGAAGAATAGGCTGGCCCATGCCAAGCCCAACTTGCCGAAGACAAACTGGTTGAGCGAAAGGCCATAGTTCCCGGCATTCATGAATGCCGAGGCCAGCAACACGCCCGAGGCGAGCTTGGGGGCGAGACCAAGGGCCCGGCTCAGCAGCCAACTCAGTGCGCCGATGGTCAAGACCACAATCGTCGCCAGCCCCATCATCGACACAACCTGCAACCCTTGGATGTCGGCAGAGAGCAGGAGATCGAACACCAGGGCAGGGGAGAGGATGTAAAAGGCCACTTGAGAGAGTGGCCGTGGGCTGAGCCCCAACAGCTTGTGGGCGAGGAAACCCGCCGCAGCCGTGATCAGGATTGGGAGGATATGGTCGGCAAACGAGCTGAGCAGAATGGTCAAGCTGCAGAGTTCTCGTCGTCGAAGTCCAGCATGAAGAAGTCTCGCGCGCCGTCTTCAAAAGTAAGATTATCCAGGGCGTCTTGAATTAGCTGAGCCTCCGAATCGGAAGCGTTCTCCTGCAGCTGCTCCAAGGCTGTGGTGGCGATCGATCCTCCCACCTGGCTGAGCGACCAGATTGCCGCAACTCGGACCCGCTCGTCAACATCCTCCAACAGGTCGACCAGTTCGTCAGAGGCTTGTCGCATATCGAGCTCTCCGGCTGCCTGAACCGCCTGCAATCGGATGTCCGGCTCGGGGTCTTGCAGCTTGGCCATAACCAGCGGGGCCCAGCGAGAATCGGCCGATCGGGACATCGCCCTGAGTGCAGCGCGCAGTCTGGAGCCCTGCCCAGCAGCATAAGCCTGCTCAATCAATTCGGGGACTTCATCACGGGTAGAGTAGCCGAGCGACTCGAGACAACAATCTCTGACTTCAGGACTACGGTCTGAACCGACGGCGCTCAACAAGCTCTGCTCGATCTCCAGGCGGAGCTGCGCTTCGAGAGCATCGGTCTCAGCCAACAAAACGAAGGACGCAAGTGCCAGGGCGGCGGCCCTTCGGACCTCCGCCGCCGAGTCGGCCCGGAGTCTGTCCACCAATTTCCCAGCCAGCGCCGGGTCTTCGGATTCCCACAAGTTGCCAATCGCTTGGGCGCGCAGACGCGGGTCGGGGTCATCCAGCGCGATCCGGTTGATCGCTTCGAAGGAGAGCTCGATCTTCGAGTTGGCCAGATCGCCAAGTTGCAGCAGAATGGAATGACGACGATCTGCGCCGAACTTGTCCCAGGCGGTGCGGAATCGAGCCAGATGCACGGCGTCGAGATCGGACAACTTGGGTAGCCTTGCCGACTCGAGCGGGTATGCTTCGTTGCCCAGCAACTCAAGCAGTTCAACAAAGCCCCTCTCCATGGGAACGACTAACGGGGCAGGACGATGGGGTTGAGAAAATCCTGAACGTTTACGTAGAGGATAAGCGCAAGCAGGACCATGAATCCGAGGGTGTGGGCGAGCCCCTCATGTTGAGGTGGCACCCGCTTGCCGGCGATCGCCTCGAACGCGACAAACATCAGACGGCCGCCATCGAGGGCAGGAATGGGAAGCAAGTTGGCGAGCGCGAGGCCGGCGCTGATCACTCCAATGAGATTCAGGGTCAGGAAAGGCCGTTGGGCGGATCGGTCAATCTCTCCAGCCCAGACGAGCATGTCGTACATCCCCTTCAATCCGCTGATCCGGGCCTCTTCCGGCGCGATTTCTCCTCGCAGCAATCGACTGGGCAGATGAATCATTTCGCTGAACTGAAAACCAGTCGCCCGCAATCCCAGACCGATCGCCTCCGGCCACGCCACCGAGCGGGTCGGGTTGCCCAGAGTCACCCCAATTGGACCTTGTCCCTCAGGAGGGGCGGTTCTAGGAGTCAGCTCGACAGTGAGCCGCTCTTCGCCACGCAGCAGGTCCAGGGTCGTTGGACGGTCGCCCCGCTCGGCAATTGCGGCCTGGAGGGCATTGAAACCGATAACCTCGAGCTCGTCCACCCGCAGGATCTCATCGTTCGGTCGGATGCCAACCAGCGCGGCTGGGGATCCGGCTTCCACCTGAGTGATGATCACTCGTTCCGTGTCAGGCGCCGCAAACTTGAAGGCGGTGGTGAAGGCGAGGACTGCCAGGGCCAAGTTGGCCACGGGCCCGGCAATCAGCACTGCGGCCCGGGTGCGCCCATTGGCGCCTGCCAGCCCGCCTTCGACGGTCGGGTCGTCTTCGCCGGCGGGCTTTACAAAGCCCCCCAGCGGGATCAGGTTGAGGGTGAAACGGGTGCCGCCCGCCTCGAAGAGGGTGACAAGCCGCGGCGGGAAACCCAGCCCAAATTCCTCCACCCGGACCTTGAGCAATCGGGCCACCAGGAAGTGACCAAACTCGTGGCCAATGATGAGGGCGCCTAAGATTAGCGCGAATAGTAGAAAATCAGACACGCTCTCGCTCGGAGGCCCCTTTCTGGCGAAGCCGAACGATTATATCACCCGCCCCTTTGGCGCCCGGTAAGACCTTCATACCAGCCAGGCACCGGGCCCTGGTACGGCTCGCAGGATCCGAAGGTCGAACGGCAGCCGAGCCAATCCTTGGCGCAGACTCGGCTCGGTTTCGGGCAGGCAGAGGCAGTGGACGTTGGGGCCGGCGTCGACCGTGTAGCAGGCGGCTATACCCTGGGCCCGCAGCGTCCGCACCTCCGCCATGACGGCCAGCGAACCGGGCTGCCAGTAGTGCAGCGCCGGCTTGGAAGTCATCATGACGGCGTGTAGCATATCGCTATCTTGCTCGACCACTTCCGCCAGGCGCCCAAAATCTCTGGCGAGCACCGCTTCCCGACAGGCCTGGAGCCGGCGAGGCGCGTCGGAGACCCGTGCCGCCTGAAGCGGGCTGGTCTCGGCGCGGGAGTGGCCTGCAGTGGAGCTGATGGGCTTGGGCATAGGGTCGGTCAGTACGATCAGATCGACGATTGGCCAATGCTCGGCGGTGGCGAGCGGCTTGGCAAAGGTGGCAGAATCGTCATCTCCGGCGACGAGTTCGACGAATCCGCCGAAGATCGAACGGGCGGCGGAGCCGGATCCGCGCCGTGCCAGGGCCGAGAGCTCGCTCCGGCCGAGCTCCAGTCCGGCCGCGGCGCAGCCCGCCAGGGTCAGGGCTGCAAACGCCGCTGCCGATGAGGCCAGGCCAGCCCCTATCGGAAAATCCGTCTCGCTGTCCACGATTGCTCCGAATTGAATTCCGGCCATTACGCGGATCAGGTCCAGGTGCTCGGTGACTCGCTGCCGGGCAGTCGCCTCGCCGGGCGCCTGGTTGATCGTGAGCCGATCCTGCTTGAGCTCTGGATCGAAGCCGACCCGCGTTTGAGTCTTGAGTCCGCCCAGAGTCAGAGAAATCGATCCGTTGGCGGGAATTCTGAGGGCGTGATCTCGGTCGCCCCAGTACTTGATCAAGGCGATATTGGGGTGGGCCGCCGCAACTGCTTCACTGACGCCCATGGGCGGCCAGTCTACCACCGGGGGAATTAGGGCGGGCTCGGTTGGTTGGCGGCGGGGAGCGGCTGATGGTCAGGGGCTGGTGGTCAGGGACTGGTAGTCGGGCGCCCCCAGACCTGAATCGCCGGTCCTGCGTTCCCGCTCCTGAACACGTAGAGCGCCAGGTAGGAGGCGTCTCCAGACATGCTGAGGCCAAGAGTGCGAGCTACCCCAAGTGGCTGAGCGAGGATCAATTCCCCCTCAGGCAGCCGATACAGCCGAAGTTCGTTCTGGACGCCGACTGCGGCTAACAAACTCCAGTCGCTCGACACTGCGAATTGCCGGAAGTTCAGCAGTGGTAGGTCGAGCAGGGTCTCGCCCGTCGCCACGTCGACGATCCGGACCCCCTCGGTCGGGTATCCGTAATTGACGTGAAGCAGGAAGCGGTCGCCCGTAGGAGAGATCGAAAGTAGCAAGTCGTTCTCGTGCTCGATCGGAATCGTCCCGAGGCGGGTGCCCTGCAGGTCAAAGATGGCAATTTCCTGTTTACGTCGATCTTGGAGCGCGATCGCTGATCCGTCGGGGAAGAGGATGGCTGCGTCGATCAGCCCGGGATGGCTGAAGCGGGAGATCTCTCCCCATCCGTCCGGATCCCAGATCGCGATATTACCGTCAGAGTCGACCGCGAAGAAAAGATCATTGGCGTGGAATCCTGCGTTTGCGACCAGCGAAAATGGGGCTAGTTCCAACGTGGCCACCTGCTCGCCAGTGTCGCTCCTCCACACCTGGATCTCAGGACCGTCATCGGCAACAATCGACAACCCATCTGGGGAGACCGAAATGATGAACGGCGAAAAGAGATCGAAGCCTGTTAGCTCTCGCAGTTGCTGGGTCCCGAGCAAATTGAAACGTTCGATGCGCAGGCCGCCGCCGTTATGGAGCAATGTATCGCTGCTTGGTGAGAAAGCCATTCGCACCCCGAAGTCGGTCCGCGCGATCGGAATGTCGGCCAAGAGCTGGAGAGCTTCTCCGGGGTGGAGATCGAGCAGCGAGCGGCTGGAAGGCGGAGTGGTCACCGGCCGTTGTTCTGGCGGGGCCAAGGTTGGCAGCGTGGCCTCTTGGGGAACTGGGGTTGGCGGCGGTGGGGCCGAGGTGGGGGCGGGGACGACTTTCGCCAGCGCGACTGCGGCCTGGGCCACCGCGGCGGGCGCAGTCGGGATGCCAATCGGCTGTGGCTGGGCGCAGCTGACCAGGGCCACCGCAACGGCGGCCAGCCCAGTCACGATTGAGGTCCGTTTCGGCGTTCCCACTCTCCGAGGACTCCGAAATTCCTGATGTATATTTATGCCAGTAGTACTGAGGTCATGTGCGCGCTGACCTCAATTCTGCCGTCTTATGTAGTACTCTGGCACCACCTTAGCTGTGGTCAGGATTATCCTACCTCGAATTAGCTGGAGCGGGTTGGGTTTCGGCGCGACCCTCACGGTTGCGTTGGCGGTCGTCGCATGGGCCGGATTCACCGGCCCCAACCGAACCACTACGGAGACGGTCCGCGACCCGAACAACGAGAATTGGTACTGTAAGAAGGGCGGCGCGACCTGCGACTTCGCTAAAGGTGTCAATCCTTGCCCGCCCTATGGCTCCCATCCGAGCGCTCCGGCGGTGTTGTCCGTCTGCGGTTGGTCGTCCGGCTATTCCTGCGGTTGCGATGCAGCGTATAAGGATGAAACCATCACTCTCCCTCCGGCAACGGTCAGCGGCTCGGCCGCCTGCGGCGTACCGGGCAGTGCGGGATGGTGCCGGGGTGGTGCTTCCGTTAGCCTCTCGGCAAGCGAACCCCTGGCGGGTGAGGTCATCGAACTGATCGAGGGCAATCCGGCCGGCGTGCTGTGCGATCCAGCCGATGGAGCGAACGTATCCTGCTCCTGGTCCGGTAGCGATGGCGAGTTCACCTTGCAGTTCTGGGCGGTCTCGTCCTACGGCGACACCAGCGCAATGGCTTCGGCGGACTGGCGGGTTGACTCGGGTCCGCCCAGCGTAAGTCTGAATCTGAGCGGAGGGACACTGGGCGGGGGAGGATGGTACCGCGGCGGAACTGTCAGTGTCTCGGCCAATGGCGCCGATGCGCTCTCCGGGATCGCCTCCTCCGAAGTCGCGATTGACGGCGGGGCTTGGGCCGGAAGTGCGCAAGTCAACAGCGATGGAGTCCACTCAGCCAGCGGCCGGGTCCAAGATGTGGCCGGAAACGAAGCCACCGGCACAGCGGCGATCCGATACGACAGCACTCCGCCAACCCTCTCGGCCGATCTTAGCGGAACGCTGGGTCGGGAGGGTTGGTACCTCTCCGCGGTGGCCGCCTCCGCGGCGGCCACAGATAGTCTATCGGGAGTGGCTGAGCGCCAAGTGAACGTTGACGGGACCGGCTGGCAGTCTGGCCCGATCGTACTGAGCGAGGACGGCAACTACAGCCTGAATTTCAGAGCGGTCGACGTCGCAGGAAACGAAGCGATCTCTGGGACTCAGACTATCCGAATCGACGCCCATCCGCCGGAGTCCGTGTTCGTCGTCCCGCCAAACGGCTCGGAGACCTGGGTCTCCGGAATCGTCGAGCTGCTTGGACAGAGCCTCGATTTCGGCTCCGGATTGCTGGCGATCGAAATCTCCTATGACAAGGGCCGCAGCTGGGCTCCGCTCCCGCTGCAGCGCTCAGAGTGGGGCGACAGCTGGGACTCCACACTGGTCCCGAATGGCAGCTACGTCGTGCTGGCCCGGGCTCGGGATGTGGCCGGGCATCTGGAATCGACGGCCAAAGTGACCCTGCACGTTGACAACCTGCCGCCCTTCGTGGATATTCCCGAATCCTGGCTGGTCGGCGAGCTCGCCTCGCTGGTCGTCGAGGAGCAAGGGATTGGACTGGCGGGAGCTGAGGTCTTGATCCAGGATGGCGAGCAGGTCTTGTTCACAATGAAATACGAGCCGGATCTCATCCCAACGACGATCAGCTGGGACGGAGTGCTGCCCGACGGTAGTGCTGCTGCGGCCGGGGAGTATGGGGTGTATGCTACGGCCTGGGATCTGGCAGGGAACAAGGGTCAAGATGCAGGTGTGATCCTCGTTCCAGGACTGCCGGCGCTGGCGACTGCCGGGGAGCTC
>JAHFAU010000112.1 GCA_023250385.1 Anaerolineales bacterium | reverse complement strand
GTTAACTTTGGCCTGCCGACCGGCCAGATGAACCCGGATGGCCGCATGGTATTGGGCCCGCTGGCGACCGTTTTGCTGATCGTCAGTCCGGTTCTCACGATGCGCTTGCTGGCCGAGGAGCAGCGGATGGGCACTCTCGAGTTGCTGCTTACCTCCCCGGTGCGGGATTGGGAGCTGGTGGTCGGAAAGTGGCTGGGCTCGTTCCTGTTCTTGTTGCTAATCGTCGCCGGCAGCTGGGTGTTCCCGGTCCTGATCAATCAGTTCACCGAGCCCGGCATCGATCAGGGAATCCTGGTGTCCGCCTACATCGGGATGGTTGCACTGGTGGCCGCGTTGCTCGCAATCGGTGTGTTCGCTTCCAGCTTATTTTCGAGCCCGGCGGCCGCGGCGGTCTTTGGCTTCGCGGTGAGCCTGGTGCTTTGGATTCTGGGCAACGTCGGCGCGGGCCTCAGCCCGCTCAGCCAGGCCGTTGGCTACCTCGGCCTGCTGGAGCATTTCTACAATAACCTCTACCAGGGAATCCTGGATCTTTCGGATTTGGTTTATTACGCCAGTGTGACCGCACTGGCGCTCTTCCTGGCCAGCCAGGTCGTTGAGAGCCGGCGATGGCGCTGAAGTTCGAACGCGCCCGCCTGGCCGTGGGGTGCTACATGCTGGGGTTGGTCGCGCTGCTGGCCAGCGGGGTGAAGTACCTGTTCGATCCGGTCATCGACGGATGGTTGCGCGGCGGGCTCGTGGTCGCGGTCGTGGCCGGGGTCGCTGGAGTCCTGCTCGATCCAGCCCGGCTTCGAAAGGCGCTCAGCGGGCGTCAGGCCCGCTACGGGGGCAACGCAGCATTATTCGCATTTGGGCTGCTTGGAATCCTGGTGGTGATCAATGCGGTCGCGGCCAGCTACCCCCAGCGGATCGACCTGACCGAAGACAAACAGTTCTCGCTCTCCCCCGAGACCGAGCTGCTGCTCTCGGAGCTATCCGAACCGGTGAAGATCACCGGCTTCTACACTCCCGACCGGGCGAGCTCGCGCGATCAGATCCGGCCCCTGCTCGATACCTTCGTTGCCAAGAGCGGTGGGTTGGTCAGCTACGAATTCATCGACCCCCGCTCAAATCCGCTGGCCGCCGATCAATTCGGGGTGACCCGCGACGCCTCGATGGCAGTCACCCTCGGTGAAGAGTCGCACCTCATCGAATTCCCCAGCGAACGGGAGATCACTTCGGCCATCGTCCGGCTGACCAATCCTGAGAACCGGGTCGTCTATTTTCTAACCGGGCATGGCGAACTCGATCTGGCCGACACCGGCCAGACCGGGTTGTCGCAGTTGAAAAGTTCCTTGGAGTCCAAGAACTATGGAGTCAAAGCTCTCAACCTGCTCGTGGAGGGTGAGGTGCCGGGTGACGCGTCCGTGGTGGTTGCAGCCGCGCCCCGAACGCAATTAAGTGAGCAGGAACTGCAGCTGCTCAACGAATACCTGACTGGCGGCGGCTCGCTGATCACCATGCTCGAGCCCTCGGCGGTGACCCAGCTCGATCCGGCAGACGATTCGCTGAACAACTACCTCCGGGAGAATTGGGGAGTATCAGCCCGCAATGATTTCGTCGTTGACCTCGGCTCCTCGCTCTTCAGCGTCGGGCTCTCCTTCAGCTATGGAACCCATCCGATCACCGAACGGGTGTCTAGTTTCCTCACCCAGTTCCCTTCGGCTCGCAGCATCGAGCTATCCGAGTCTGTTGATCCGGCCCGGACGGCAACCCAACTGGTCCTGACGAGCGAACGTTCCTGGGGCGAGACCGATTTCGCGGCAATTGTCGCGGGGAGCTCTATTCAATTCGACGAGCAGATCGAGACCGCTGGGCCGCTTGCCTTAGCCGCCGCTCTTGAGGACAGCCAGCTTGGGGCGCGGCTGGTCGTGATCGGCGACGACGACTTCGCTTCCAATGGTGGTTTCTTTGCCGGGGGCAACGGTGATCTGATCGTCAACAGTGTGGATTGGGCCGCCCGCCAGGAAAACCTGATCGATATCACTCCTCATCAACGTACCGTCCGCCAGGTTCTCCCGGCCACTCGATCGACGGTGACCTTGCTAGTTCTCGGCACCACCGTTGTGATTCCTGGCGGGATCATCCTGGCCGGCGGATTGGTCTGGTGGAACCGGCGCAAGCTGGCCTGATCCATGATCCGCAGGAACACCTGGATCACGTTGGGGGCCTTTGGTCTGGTGCTGATCGCGGCCATCGTGGTGCGTCAGCATCAGCAGGCGCAGCCCGAGCCGACTCCGGCGGCCTCCCCCGAACCGCTATGGCAAGTTGAAAGCAGCGAAATCGCGAGTCTGACGGTAGAAGACCTGCAGGCTGGCACGGTCTTGCAACTAGCCAGAGATCCTGAGGATCTCTGGCAGTTGCAGCTTCCAGCGGTTCTGCCCGCCGATGCAGCCAGGGTGGAGCGAGCAGTGTCGTGGCTTTCGGCCCCAACCCCGCGGGCTGAACTGCCGAATGCGCTGGAACTGACTGCCTTTGAACTCGACCACCCTCAATATCGCGTCGAGATTGTCTTGAAGAATGGAGAGCGCCACGAATTCAGTGTCGGACGGCAGGCGCCGACGGGGGACTCCCGGTACGCGTCGACCCCGGGGAGGCCCGGAGTTCAGATTCTGAGCCTGGTCGGATTGGAGGAAGTCTTGAATTTGGCGAAAGATTTGCTGCCTACCCCGACCCCGACAATGACCCCAAGCCCGACCCTCGATCCGGGGGCGGTCACCCCTGCGACGCCAAGCGGGGGTGGGGAGGCCACGTCGGAGCCTTGAACGAGGGAGTTTCCCCTTTGGAGGTTGATTCTGACCCGGAAAGTCATTAAGCTGAAATATGTTGGAAGGGTAGGAGAAAGGAAGCGAATTGGCCAAGCCGAAGAAGAAGTGGCGAAGAACGGATCCCGCGGCTGAGGAGGATTCCGTCCCCGAGGATGGGGCTGCCCAGGATGAGGAGAATCCCGCCCTGGAGCATCTCGTCGAGCAGGGGAAGGAGCGGGGCTACGTCACGATCGACGACATTCTGGCCGTCTTCCCGGAGGCCGAGCGAGACCTGGATCAGCTCGAGGAAGTCTATTCCAGCCTGCTCGCGGCGGGGATCGCCTACCTGGACGACGTTTCAGACGGCGAAGATCCGGCGGACGAAGATTTAGCGGAGATCGAGGCCTCGCAAGCGCGCGACAAGAACGACTTAGCCGCGATCGATGCCGACGACAGCGTTGGCCTGTATTTGAAGGAGGTCGGCCGAGTTCCGCTGCTCACTGCGGAGCAAGAGGTCTCGCTCGCCAAGCGGATTGAGCGGGGGCGTCGGGCGCGCGAGACAATGGCTCGGGGCGGGATATCGGAATCTCGACGGACCAACTTGCGCCTGTTCATCGAAGACGGCTGGGCGGCCAGGGAACACCTGATCACCGCCAACTCTCGGCTCGTCATCAGCGTGGCCAAGAAATACATGGGGCGCGGAGTGCCATTCCTCGACCTGATCCAGGAGGGGAACATTGGATTGATCCGGGCCGCCAAAAAGTTCGATTATCGGCGCGGTCACAAGTTCTCGACCTACGCCACCTGGTGGATTCGCCAGGCGGTCACCCGGGCGATTGCGGATCAAGGGCGGACGATCCGGGTGCCGGTGCACATGGGCGACCAGATCAACCGCCTGCTCCGTACCTCGCATCAACTGACCCAGTTTCTCGGCCGCGATCCAACGACCGAAGAGTTGGCGGACGCGCTCAGCGTCACTCCCAAGAAGGTCGAGAACATGATTCAGGTCGCTCGCCGGCCGATTTCGCTCGAGACCCCGACCGACGAAGAAGAAGATTCGGTGCTGGCCGATTTCATCGAGGACGAGGAATCTCCGGCGCCGGCCGAGGCGGTGACCAAGAGCTTGCTGAGAGAACAGTTGCGGGACGTGCTGCATACGCTTCCGCCAAGAGAGGTGCGGATCCTGCAGCTTCGCTACGGGCTCCATGATGGCCAGAGCTACACTCTGGAAGAGGTAGGCCGCAAGATGGGCGTAACCCGCGAGCGAGTGCGGCAGATCGAAGCCCAGGCACTGAGCCGTCTGCGCCATCCCTCTCATCGCAGAAAGCTGGTCGATTACCTGAGAGAGTAGCTGTTGAAGCTAATCTAGTCCAAAGCTGCCCTGAGGGTGGGCAGCTTTTTTATTTGTCGCCCCAAGCTGACGAGGGCGAACGCCGACCAGAGGCAAACGAATGGGACCAGGGGCAGGTAGTAGCGTTGGTATGGTAGGGGGATCCCGATGTAGAGGGTGAGTCCAAGGGCCGCCGTGCTCAGCAGCAGCAGTGCGACCGATCGATTGCCCGCTCGCAAGCCGGACCGCAGGGTTGTGACCCCGAAGATTAGTCCGACCAACGTCAGACCGAAGCTCAAGCCTCCCAAGGTCGGACCCCGCAACAGACTATGGCCCGGAAATGCAAGGTACCGCCCGACGCTCGAATCCAACTCGGCTCGATAATTGCCGATCTCTTCGAACTGAGGTGGGGCAAGGAACAGGTGGGCGATAAGCACCGCGAGTCGATCGACCCCTTTGAGCGGCACTGCAATCGCCAGCTGCTCGGCGACCGCTTGGGCCTGGACCTGATCCTGGACGAGTGACATCCGAATCTTAATGATTTCCTTGATCGCTGACACGGGCTCTGACCAGAGCACGGGATTCAGCAGCAGGGTCAGTGACAAGAAGAGCAGCAGGAAGAGGCCGAGCGAGGCGAGCCGGCGGCGGGTTCGCTGGGCCGGTTCCGCCGGCCAGAGCACTGCCAGCACTCCAATGGGGACTAGCGCCAGGACCGAATGCTTGGCGCCCAACGCCAAGGCTACCCCGATCCCGGCGAGCCACGGCCACCGACCGGTCTCCAACAGAGTCCAGAGGGCGAAGCAGATCGTCGTTATCAGCGTGCCCTCGGCCATGGCTCTCCGCCCGTGAACCAGGACGAGTGCATTCAGACCTTGCAGCAGCGCCGCCAGCCAGCCGACTGCCGGCCCGCCGAGCTTTCTTCCGCTGAGATAAATGAAGATCGCCGCGAATGGAAGCAAACTGGTGCTCGCCAACCGACCGGCGCGCAGGGCACTGGAGGCGGGCAAGGCGCCGCTACCAAGATTTGCTTCCCAGTCTGCGCTCCAGTTCCAGTCGACCGAGACCTGCGTTTCATCGACTCCGGCGAGCCAGCGGCCAAGGCCCAAGATGTACTTCGGGAGCGGGGCGTTGAGCAGGCGATAGCGCAGCTCGGCGTCCGCGGCTCGGTCCGCGGACCACGCCAGCGAAGCCGGGACGCGGAAGATCGCTTCGAAATCACGGCTCTGGAAGAGCAAGGAGGTCTCGTCCGGATGGAAAGGAACCAGCGCAATTCCCCACAGCTGGAAGCCGGTCAGCAACAACAGCCCGCCTACCGGTGCCCACGACTTCCACCGACCGTGGATCATTCAGACGGGGTGCGGACGAAGATCAGCAGGCCCCGGCTTCCATATATGTCGGTGGGCAGCTGGTCGACCAACGCATAGGATTGCTGGAAGTCAGGATCGAGCAGCAGCCCGTTCCGCCCGTAGACCTCGAGAGTGACGATCAGGTCTGGCTTGAGGTCGTGGACGATCTCGGGCGGAATCGCGAAATTGACGACATACATCGACTCGGGTGCAGGATAGTAACGGCTTGCCTCGGGCGAAATCAGACCCAGCAGATCGAGGATTCGAGCACCCGTGTAGTAGCCCAGCGCTCCAATATCTGGGGCTGCGAGAACCTGGCCTTCGGCCAGGCGACCTTTGACTCGCTCGGCTGCCTCCTGATAGAGCAGTTCGATTTCTATGAAGGCCATCTTGGGCGCGGGGCGAGTTGGTCCATGGTCCGGCCGCAGAGTCCAGCCGT
>JAHFAU010000196.1 GCA_023250385.1 Anaerolineales bacterium | reverse complement strand
TTGCTGAGATTCTCTCCAACCAGCAGGACGGTCTTGGAGACAAATACGCCGGCCTGCTGGTCACTTCGTTCGGGCCATACCTTTTCACCAGTGCCCCGGTGCGCGATTCAAATGGCCAGCTCTTGGGGGTATTGCTGGCCGGTACCCGGCTCGAGTCGCTGCTGGCCGAAGTCAAGAGTCAGTCCCTGGCCGATGTGGTCTTGCTCGACAAAGATGGCAAGCTGGTCGCCACGACCTTCGTGGAGCCCGAGACCGGCTTTGGCCCGGTGGAGATCAACCCGGGTTTGTTTGGCGACAGCAACACCTCAGTCACCCTGGATTTCGAACTCTACGGTCGCGACTACAAGTCCACCTACTCACCGCTGGTCGTGCGCCAATCTGAGACTGGAATCCTGGGAGTGGCGCTGGCGAGCAATTTCGTGGTCACGACCATGGCCACCAGCCGCGGCACGTTTAGCCTGATTTTCGCGGCCGCGACGATCGTCACGATCGTTGTCGGTTACCTGTTGGCGCAAAGCATCGCCCGGCCAATCCTGCGGATCCGGAGCGTGTCGCAGGCCGTGGCCGCCGGCGATCTAAATCAAGACACCGGGGTCCGAGGAGCCGACGAGATCGGCGAGCTGGCCAGCGCTTTCGACATCATGACCCTGCGACTGCGCGAACGCACCGCCGAGGCTGTCCAGCTCTACGACGAGAGCGTACAGCGCAATAAGGAACTGGGCGACATCAACGCCCGCTTGCAATCCGCCCAGGCTCAACTGATTCAATCGGAAAAGCTTGCCACAGTCGGGCAGCTAACGGCCGGCATCGTGCACGACGTCAAGAACCCGCTGGCGGTAATCAAGGGTTTGGCCGAGGAGCTCAGCGAGGAATTCGGGCTGGACCCCACCACCCGCGATCAGCTGAAGACAATTCGAGAGAGTGCGGCCAAAGCCAGCACCATCGTCACCGATCTACTGAAGTTCGCCCGCCAGTCCACTCCGGAGATGGAACGCCACGACCTGAAGGAAACGATCGAGTCTTCGGTTCGGTTGACCGAATACCTAGCTCGCAAGTCCAACGTCCAGGTCAAACTGGACCTGCCGCGTTCGCCGGTCATGGTGACCTATGACGCCCAGCAGATCGAACAGGTGCTGATGAACTTGATCAGCAATGCGATCCAGGCCATCAAGAACGGGGGGACAGTGCGCATCAATCTGAGCGAAGCGGCCGGGGCGGTCGCCATCGCGGTCCAGGACAACGGCATCGGCATTCCCGAGAAAAACCTGCAGCGAATCTTTGATCCCTTCTTCACCACCAAGCCGGAAGGGGAAGGAACCGGCCTGGGACTTTCAGTGAGTTTTGGAATCATCACCCGACACCGGGGTCGAATTGAGGTGGACAGCAAACCCGGGCTCGGCACCACGTTTACGGTCCTCCTGCCGATTGATCAGGAGGAGGTTTCGTTGGAGCCCGAGCTGGAATTGGCAGTCGCCTGATCTCGCCGCTCTTTGGGCCTGCAGTGGGCGGGGCCCGCGAGCCGGCGCGGTTAGGACGTGGGCACAACTCAGGGGTGGGCAATCTGACTGCCGCGGCTTAACCAAGCTTGGGCCGCCGCGGGCAGCCCCCTAAATTTGAGGTGAAAGTCGATGCGCGTCACAGAGTGGAGCGCGGCATTGGCTGGGCGTACAAATGAAGGCTTGCAGCCGATTTTTGTCTTCCGTCTCCAGACGTGGATCGGGATCCCCCGCCCACGCCCGCTTTGCGTTTAACAGCCCCTACATCGGCAATCAAATTCTGAAGGTCGATCGGCGATGAAGACCAACTCGCCGTTCACCCAGCTGCGGGAGGCCGCGGTCAAGGCGGCTCGCTCGAGCAAGGCCCGGGAGCAGGAAGAGCAGAAGGCCGAGCTGCGCGAGCTGCTGCGGTGGCTGCTGCTGGTCCCGCTGATCTTTCTCGCCTTGTTTGGCTGCGGCTGGATGGCGACCCTGGGTCTGCCGGTCGCCAGCGCCGACACCCGCTCCCTGCTCAACGCCGACTATAGCCCCTGGAGTTTTGAAGTCATTCATCCGGTCGATCCGGACATCATTCAGGAGATCCAGGAA
>JAHFAU010000021.1 GCA_023250385.1 Anaerolineales bacterium | reverse complement strand
CCGCAGCGAACACCACTTGGTGATCGCAGCGGTCAGGGTCGTCTTCCCATGGTCGATGTGCCCCATGGTCCCGACGTTCATGTGCGGCTTCGTCCGCTCAAATTTCTGCTTGCCCATGCTCTCCTCCGCGCCGCCTAATACACCCCGGCCAACAGGGTCTCCGATACCTTCTTTTCGACTTCCTGATAGTGGTCGAACTCCATCGTGAACACCCCGCGGCCCTGGGTCAGTGAGCGCAGCGCGGTGGCGTATCCGAACATCTCTGCCAGGGGGGCGGTCGCCTGGATGACCTGAGTATTGCCGCCCCGGTGGTCGATTCCTTCTATTGAAGCTCGACGCGCCGCCAGATCGCCGGTTATCTCACCGACTGCCTCATCCGGGACCACGACCTCGACACTCATCATCGGTTCTAACAGCACCGGGCCGGCCCGTTGCACGCCCTCTTTGAACCCCATCGACCCGGCCATCTTGAAGGCCATCGGGCTGGAGTCAACCTCATGGAATGAGCCGTCGAGCAGCGTCACGCTCAGATCGGTCATCGGGTAGCCGGCCAGGACTCCGCCCTCGGCTGCCTCTCGAACTCCTTGCTCGACTGCTGGAATGTACTCGGTGGGGATAGAGCCTCCCCGAATTCGGTTTTCAAATTCGATCCCGCTCCCCGGCTCACCTGGGTCGAGGGCCAGGACCACATGGGCGTATTGGCCGTGGCCGCCGGTCTGCTTGACGTAGCGGAACTCGACCTCCGGAACGGATCTGCGGATCGACTCCTTATAGGCGACCCGCGGTCGTCCGACCCGCGAGTCGACTTTGAATTCCCGCCGCATCCGATCTACCAAGACTTCTAGGTGCAGTTCCCCCATGCCCCAGATCATGGTCTGGCCGGTGTTTTCATCCGCGCCGACCCGGAAGGTGGGGTCCTCCTCAGCCAATTTCTGCAGGGCCTCTCCGAGCCGGTCCTGGTCGCCTTTGGTCTTGGGTTCGATGGCGGTGAAGATCACCGGCTCGGGGAACGTAATCCTTTCAAGCACAATCGGGTTGGCTGGATCGCACAGGGTATCCCCGGTGAAGGCGAACTTCATCCCCAGGACCGCTGCGATATCACCGGCCAACACCTCATCTACGTCCTCCCGGTGATCGGCGTACATCCGGATCAGCCGCCCGACTCGCTCCTTGCGGTCCTTGCTGGCGTTGTAGACCGAGGAGGCCTTAGTGAGCTTGCCGGAATACACCCGCAGATACGCCATGCGGCCAACATACGGGTCCGAGACGATCTTGAAGACCAGGGCGCTCAGCGGCGCGTCGTCCTTGGCCTCCCGAGTGATCGGCAGTTCTCCGCCTGGCTTTACCCCATTGACCGGTGGGATGTCCAGCGGCGAGGGCAAATAGTCAACCACCGCATCCAACAGGCGCCGGACGCCTCGGTTCTTTAGCGATGAGCCGCAGAAGACCGGCGCCAGCTTGCCCGCGATCACTGCCCGGCGCAGGGCGGCTTTCAATTCCTCCGTCGGAATCGGCTGCCCTTCGAGAAATCGCTCGGTCAGCGCATCGTCCGTCTCGGCGATTCGCTCGACCAGCTCGGTCCGCTGCTCGGCCACCAGGCCGCGCAACTCGGCGGGTACCTGCTCGAGCTCCGGCGAGGCGCCCACGTCCTCGCTCCAAATGACAGCGACGTCATCCAGTAGATCGACGACGCCGCTGAAGTTCGACCCGCTCCCGATCGGCAGCTGCATAGCAAGGGGCTGGGCCCCCAGCCGCCGACGGATCGATTCGACGGTGCTCTCATAGGAGGCACCGACCCGATCCATCTTATTGACGAAACAAATACGCGGCACCCCAAATCGGTCCGCTTGCCGCCATACTGTCTCGGTCTGAGGTTCGACTCCTTGAACCGCGTCAAAGACCACGATCCCGCCGTCCAGCACTCGCAGCGAGCGCTGAACCTCGGCCGTAAAGTCTATGTGGCCGGGCGTATCGATGATGTTGATGACGCAATCCCGCCAACTGGCCGTCACAGCGGCCGACACGATGGTGATCCCCCGTTCCCGCTCCTGGTCCATCCAGTCGGTCACCGTGGTGCCTTCGTCCACCGAGCCCATCCGATGGGTGCGGCCGGTGTAGAACAGCACCCGCTCGGTAGTCGTGGTCTTACCGGCATCGATGTGGGCAATGATGCCGATGTTGCGGTAGCGGTCCAACGGATACTCACGCGGCATGCGTTCGGTTCCTACCAGCGATAGTGGGCGAAGGCCCGGTTGGCCTCCGCCATCTTGTGAGTGTCTTCTCGCTTGCGGATGGCAGAGCCGGTCCCGCTGGCCGCATCCATCAGCTCTCCGGCCAGTTTCTCGGCCATCGTCTTTCCCGGCCGGCTGCGAGCGGCGGCCAGGATCCAGCGAACGGCCAGCGAGGTCCTCCGCTCGAATTGAACCTCGACCGGGACTTGATAAGTGGCCCCCCCGACCCGGCGCGGCTTGACTTCCAAGGTCGGAGAGGTGTTCTTGATCGCATCTTCAAAGACCTCCACCGGGTTGCGCTTGACTCGCTGCTCAATCATTTCGAACGCGTCATACACAATTCGGGTCGCTGTGCTCTTCTTGCCGCGCTTCATCATCCGGTTGATCAACCCGTGGATATGCGGATTGTTATAACGAATGTCGCCGCTCGTTGTCCGCCGCTCAGGTTTCGATCTTCGCATCTTCGGTCTCCGCCAAACACACAAGCCCCGGCCGCCGCGCTTGCGGCAACCGAGCAGCTCGATGAATTGCGCTACCTACTCTCGAGGGCGTTTGCCGCCGTACTTCGAGCGGCCCTGCCGGCGCCCATCCACACCCGTCGTGTCCATCGTGCCCCGCACGATGTGATAGCGAACGCCGGGCAGGTCCTTCACGCGTCCGCCGCGCACGAGAACGACGGAGTGCTCCTGCAAGGAGTGCCCCTCCCCCGGGATATAAGCCGTGACTTCCAGGCCGTTGGTGAGCCGCACTCGGGCAACCTTGCGCAAGGCCGAGTTAGGCTTCTTCGGTGTCATCGTTCGTACCTGGGTACAGACCCCCCGCTTTTGCGGGGCGCCACGCGGTTGGACCTCCCGGCGCTGGTTCATGGAATTAAACGTGTACAGCAGCGCGGGTGCCTTGGTCTTTGAGCGCTTGCTCTTCCGCCCCTTCCGAACCAGTTGGCTGATCGTTGGCACAGATAATCCCTCTACACAAATCCCCGGGGCAAGGGCCCCGGGTCGCTCGACACAAAGGCCCCGTGCTCGCCAGGGCCTCGCATGACTACGATCAATTCGAGCCGCGCCAATGGCGCAGCTCAAGCTGCCCAGACTGTCTGAGCGGAATTCTACCAAACCGCAAAGGCGCCGTCAAGGAAAAATTGGGGCCTCAGACGGGGAGAGCGGCCGTATTGCCAGGATTCCCCCCACCTGGTTTCGAGCCACGATTCCTTGGCCTGGGAGCGAGCGCAGATCCTGATCACGGAAGTGAGAGCTCTGGGCACTCGACACCCCCGTTCCGGGTCAGGAAGGCTTCTAGAGCAGCCTTCTGCTTCTCGAAGCCCGGGACCGACTGGTATTCGGCAAAACTTTTGCGGACTTCGTCCCACAGAACATCGCTGGTGCACTGCATGGCGCGCGGGGGCGGCTCGTGCGCCTGCACCCGGCGTTCGATTCGCACAGCCGATAGGGTAAAGAGGGCCGTTGTGCCCAGGAATGTGGTGACCAGCGCTACCCCTACTGCGCCGAAGGTCCAATCCTGTGTCCCGATTACGGCTTCCCGCTCGTCCCTCCATCGACTAACGAGCCATGTGGCAAGAAAGCCGGCCGCCGCCAAAACAAGTCCCACCATGCCGAAAATGACCACCGAATCCCGCGGTCCGCTGGCCAGCCTTAACTCAAGATAGCTGAGGCTCAAGATTGAGAGCACGCCGCCAGCCCAATCGGTGAGTGGCTCCGGCCGCGCTGGGCGATTTCGACGGAGAAACCACGCCACGACCGCGCCCGGGAGCATCAGTCCTCCCAAGAGAGGCAGCAGCGTCTCCGGCCGAGCGATCATGCCGAGCTGCTGCCATTGGGCTTCCAGCAGCTCAGCGTAGCTGTAAAAAGCGGTCTCCCCTTGCAATAGGAGCAGATACGACCACAAGCATCCGACCGCAGTCAGCAGAATCCAAACTCTCTGCCCGACCCCCCCGGCCAGATCGACCGCGGGCAGTCGCGGTCACCAGCGCAGGGACCAACAGAACCGCCGTTATCGACATCCCGCGCTGCCCAAAGGTTCCGGTTCCTAGCCACCACACATACCAGCTGGCCTGTAGGTAAAGCTGGGCCAAGACCAAAACGCCGAGAACTACCCAGCCAAGTCTTTCCCAGCCCGGTCCAGGCAACAGAATCAAATAGATTGTCGCCGCCATCCCGATTGCGTACACCGGATGGTAGGCGAGCAGCCCGTGCCACGGATGGAGCAGCACCGCCAGGAATTGCGGGCTGGCGAGTTCGACCGAATGGAACCCATCCCCGCCGTACACATAGGGCGGATGAAGGTAATCGCCTGTCATCCAGCGGTTGACCAACCCGACCTCAAGAAACCCCACCAGGCTCGTCCCGATCAGCCAGGCGATCGCCACGATCGCCGTAGTCTGACCGGCAGGCCGTCGCGCGCCCAATGCGCGTGCGGCCAGCACCGCTGCCGCGGGCAGTGCGAATATCGCCAAGTTTGGCCGCACGATGATGAGCAAAGCTGCCGCGGCGCCTCCAACTAGAGATTCTCGAATCCGCCAGCGGCCGATCGGAAACAGGGAGAGGGCCAGTACTCCGGCCAGGGCATACCCGATCGACTCCGAGCCGTAAGTATGCGAATAGAAACCGGCATGGGTCCCAACGAATGCGGCTCCCAGCCCAAATAGCGCCAGCGGCACATCTCCGCCGGCGGCGCGGAAGAGCAGCCGCCCCATCGCCCACCAGAAGACCAGGCCGGCCAACCAGCCGACGGCGATTGCGCTTGGTCCGGGGCCGAACTTTTGTCCGGTGAGTGCCTGAGGCAGAGCGAGAATCAGACCGGTCCCGTGGGACCACTGGGTCAACGGTACGTTGTTCGGGGAGAGAATCGCACTCCTGAGCTGGAAGATGTCACCCCTGGAGAACGCCCTGCTCCAATCCAGGTAGTGATCAAAGTCTGGTCCAGCGCGCCCCACGGCAAAAAGGGCCGCGGTTAACAGACAACCAAGTCCGAGTGACATTGGTTTCAGCCAGTCGCGGGGCACGCCAGCCTTCATGGCCGATCGGATTCAGTGCTTGGAATGAAATGGCGCCCGCAAGGCGGGCGCCAGGGTTTCAAAGTTCGAGCTTGCGATCAGCGCGGCTCCGTGTCGAAGTCCAGCAGCCCGAGCCCAAGGCGCGGCGGCCGGGTGCGGTCGTCTTGCTTGCCGAACCGCACCACGTCCCCGCCCTCATTGATCGCCTCGACCGACAGTCCAAGGCTCTGCAGTTCCTTCACTAACACCCGGAAGGAAGCAGGGATGCCCGGCTCCTCTACCGACTCGCCCTTGACGATCGCCTCATAGGTCTTTACCCGGCCTTGCACGTCGTCCGACTTCACAGTCAGCATTTCTTGCAGGGTGTGAGCCGCGCCATAGGCCTCGAGCGCCCACACCTCCATCTCACCGAAGCGTTGACCGCCGAACTGGGCCTTCCCACCGAGGGGCTGCTGAGTGACGAGCGAGTACGGGCCGGTCGAGCGGGCATGCACCTTGTCTTCGACCAGGTGGTGGAGCTTCATCATCATGACAACCCCGACCGTCACTGGGTTATCGTAGGGTTCACCGTTCTTGCCGTCGAAGAGGACCTGCTTGCCGAGGGTAGGCGCCGGCTCACCGGTTTCCATGGTCACTCTAAGCGCCTGTTTTGCCACCGCTTCTGGGCTACTCTCGGGCTTGACCTTGCGACCTTTGGACTCTACCCACAACCTGAGGCAGACGTCGATTGCCGCCTCGTCGAACGGGCCCCGTTCGTCGACCGGGGTCTCCGAGTCATCGAACACGAGCAGCTTGTCTGGGTCGAATCCCTTCGTCCGGAGCCACTCTCTCAGCCCAACCCGGCGGGCGTAGTTCCGATCGGTGGCGATCAGATCAATGTCGTAGCGCTTCGATTTCAGCCAGTTCTCCAAGTACAGCCGCCGAATCTCCTCGTCATCTTCAAAGGCCTCTTCATCGTAGTAGCCCTGCTCTTTGACCCACTCCCAGGCCGCGGTCCCGATCTCCTGCCAGGCGCGATCGATCAGCCAGGCCCTGGCCAACTCGGCCTCGATCTCTTCCTCATCGGCGCCGTCAAACACCGGAGTTATTGCCCGGAATCCGAGACGGTTGGCCGCCCAGCCTAGATGGGCCTCCAGGATCTGGCCGATGTTCATGCGGCCCGGTACCCCCAACGGATTCAGAATCAGATCCACCGGCGTTCCGTCGATCAGGAACGGCATGTCTTCGATCGGGACGACCTTGGAAATGACGCCCTTATTGCCGTGCCGGCCGGCCATCTTGTCCCCTTCGGTCGCCTTGCGTTTCTGGGCCACTGAAACTCGCACCATCTTCTCGACCCCGGGAGGCAGATCCCGGTGCTCTTCTCGGGTGAAGACCTTGACATCGACGACCTTGCCGCGTTCCCCATGTGGCATGCGCAGCGAGGTGTCCTTTACCTCGCGGGCCTTCTCGCCGAAGATCGCCCGCAACAGCTTCTCCTCAGGAGTGAGTTCCTTCTCGCCCTTGGGAGTGATCTTTCCCACCAAAATATCGTTGGGTCCGACCTCTGCCCCGATCCGGACAATTCCGTCCTCATTCAGATCGCGTAAGGCTTCATCCCCGACGTTTGGAATATCGTAAGTAATCTCTTCCGGCCCGAGCTTGGTATCCCGGGCTTCAACCTCGTGCTTTTCGATGTGCACCGAGGTGTAGCGGTCCTCCTGCACCAGCCGTTCGGAAATCAGAATCGCGTCCTCGAAATCTCCGCCCTCCCAGGAGATGAAGGCACAGAGCACGTTCTGCCCCAAAGCCAATTCACCACCCTCTGTGGAAGTCGAGTCGGCAATGACATCGCCTTTACTCACTCGCTGACCCTTGACCACCGAGGGTCGCTGGTCGATGCAGGTGCTCTGATTAGACCGGTTGTACTTGCGCAACTTATAGGTCCGACTCGCGTTCTTAGACCGCACCACCACTGTGCTGCCAGAAACCGATTCGACCTCCCCGCCCTCCTCGGCCAGGATTACCTGCCCCGAATCGTGAGCCGCCTGCCGTTCCATTCCGGTGGAAACCAACGGGACTTCCGGATCGATCAGCGGCACCGCCTGGGTCTGCATGTTTGATCCCATCAAGGCTCGGTTCGCATCGTCGTGCTCGAGGAAGGGGATCAAGGAGGCACTCACTCCGACGATCTGGCGCGGGGCCACGTCCATGAAATCAATCTGGTCTGGGGTGGCGAAGAAGAAGTCACCGTGACGGCGGCACGAGGCGCGCGGATTGGCAAACTCCACCCGCTCGTTCAGTGCAGTGTTCGCCTGGGCAATTACGTATTTGTCCTCTTCGTCGGCGGACAGATACTGCGTGTCATCGGAGACGAAGGGAACGACGGCGATCATTGCCTTACGTCGCGCCATCCGGCTCGAGAGGCTTTCGCTGACCACCGTTCCGTCCTTCGCCAGGACTTTGTCACCCTTGGCGTCTTTCCAGCCGCCCCGCAATCGCTTGCCCACCAACCGTTTGTCTTTGGAGCTCAGCTCCTTCACCACCCGCCGGTAGGGGGTCTCAATGAAACCAAAGCGATTCACCCGGGCGTAGGAAGCCAGCCGCCCGATCAGTCCGATGTTGGGGCCCTCCGGGGTCTCGATCGGGCAAATTCGGCCATAGTGGGAGTGGTGGACGTCGCGCACGTCGAAACCGGCCCGCTCCCGCCGCAGCCCGCCAGGTCCTAAGGCGGACAGAGTGCGCTTGTGGCGCAGCTCGGCCAGCGGATTGGTCTGATCCATGAACTGCGAAAGCTGGCTGGATCCAAAGAACTCGCGGATCGCAGCCACGACCGGCCGAATGTTGATCAGCGAGACGGGTGAGAGCTGCTCCTGATCGCGGATCGACATTCGCTCCAGAATGACCCGCTCCATCCTGCGCAACCCAACCCGCAGCTTACTCTGAATTAACTCGCCGACGGTCTTGACTCGCCGATTGCCGAGATGATCGATGTCATCCGGATCCGCGGCGCCGTTGTTAATGAGGATCATACGCTCAACGATGCGGACCACGTCCCAACTGGTCACTTGGCGATGCTCCTCGGGCACCTGTTTCTCCAACCCAAGTTTACCGTTCAGTTTGTAGCGGCCCACCCGCTCCAGGTCATAACGGCGCGGGTCGATCAGCTGGTCTCGCAAATACTCGCGGGCGTTGTCGAGCGTCGGCGGGTCGCCCGGGCGCATTCGGCGGTAGAACTCAACTAGCGCCTCTTCGGCGACGCTGCGGCCGTCGCGGCGCTCCCAAGTCGGCTCCTGACGCATTGTGGTTGCGATATAGGGGTGATCGGGGTCGACGTCCGCCTGTGCGAAGAGTTGGAGCAGCTCCTCGTCTGATCCCTGCTTGATCGCCGGCTTCTTGGTCCCGTCGTTGATGGCGGCCAGTGCGCGCAGTAGGATCGTGACCGGGATGGTTCGTTTGCGGTTGAACTTGAGGGTCAGGTAATTGCTTTTGCGGCTCTCGAATTCCATCCAGGCGCCGCGGTCGGGGATCAGTTTGGCCGAGGCCAGCCGGCGCCCGGTGGTCCGGTCCTCCGGAGCCTCGAAATAAACTCCCGGGGAGCGGATCAGCTGCGAGACCACCACCCGCTCGGTCCCGTTTATCACGAACGTGCCTTTCTCGGTCATAATCGGGAAGTCGCCCAGGAAGATATCCTGCTTGATCGGCTCGGGCACCTCGGTGCCGGCAAGTAGTACGGAGACATAAAGCGGGGCGGCGTAGGTCAGGTCGCGTTCGACGCACTCTTCCAAGTCGTGTTTGGTGTCTTCAAACCAATACTTGAGTTCGAATTGCTTGGACTCCTGGGTTTTGCCAGGAAAATAGAGCTTCATCCCGCCGTTATAGGATTCGATCGGGGAGACCTCGTCGAACAGATCGGCCAGTCCTTCAACCTTGAGCCACTCGAACGAATCGAGCTGCACTTCGATTAAGGTAGGCAGCGAGAATGTGTACGGAATGCGCGAGTAAACCTTGAGGCCTTTGTCAGCCATCGGGCTCCCTTTCGTCCGTGCGCGATCCTGAGTTGGAGATGGTTAGAAGACGGTGCTGACCTTGCCCTGCGTCGGTCATTGCCGGGGTATGCTGCCCGGCCGCCCAGCTCGTTGGCAGACTGGGCGCGTATCCGACCCCTATGTAGGGCGAAACTTCATATTACCATAGCTCTTCCCTTTTGGCAATCATTGGGGAGCCGGATGCTAGAGTCCAGTGAAAGTGTCACCGCCAACGGTTCAGTGAAAATGTCACCTCATGAGCCAAGAGGTGACCTTGACCGTTCGAGAGCAGAAGCGCCTTTTTGTGATCACCGAAGTTCTTGCCGAAGACCACACCCTCCAGATCTCCCGCTCCAGCGTGCGCCGCCTGCGCCGAGAGGCCGGCCTGCCGAGCCCTCACAAGAAGCGCCCGCCTCGCTATCGCTCCTGGCGCCCTCGCCGCCCGCAGCCCGGTATGCTCCTCCAGGTCGACGGCAGCCACCACCCCTGGCTCGAAGCCCGGGGGCCCGAGCTCTGCCTGATCGCCGCCGTCGACGACGCCACTGGCGAGATCCCCTGGGCCCTCTTCCGCCCCGAAGAGGACTCCGCCGGCTACTTCCTGCTTCTCCAGCACCTCTCCCACACTCACGGCCTTCCCCTGGCGGTCTATGCCGACCGCCACACCCTCTTCCAGAGCCCCAAGAAGGCTTCCATCGCCGAAGAACTGGACGGCAAGCCCCCACGGAGCCAGCTCGGCCGCCTCCTCGACGAGCTGCAAGTGCGCCTGATCCCAGCCCATTCCCCGCAGGCCAAAGGCCGCATCGAGCGCCTCTTCGGCACTCTCCAAGACCGCCTCGTCAAAGCCCTGCGCCAGGCCGGGGCTGCCTCCCTCGAAGACGCCAACCACGTCTTGCAGCGCTTCCTGCCCAGCTACAACTCCCGTTTCGCTGTTCCTCCCGCCCAGTCCGAGTCTGCCTACCGTCCCTGGCCCCTCGGCCTTCGGCCTGAGACTGTCTTCTGCTTCAAACACGAGCGCGTCGTGGCCAAGGACAACTCCATCTCCTTCAATGGCCACCGCCTACCCATCGCCCCCGGCCGCAGCCGCTCCTCCTACGCCCACCGCCGCGTTCAAGTCCGCCAGGAGCTCAACGGTCAGCTCCTGGTCTGCTACCAGGGATCACCCGTGGCGCGCTTCAAACCCCTGCACGCCAACCCTCCTGCCGTAGGCAAGTTCACGCCCGCCACACCACTGGCGCCCAGCCCCATGCCTTACAGCACGAAACCACCCTTGCCCTCCAAGCTCCCACGCCAACCCTACAAGCCGCCTCCCGATCACCCCTGGCGCCAACCCATCATCGTCCAGGCAAAGCCGAAGAAACCCGAGGGGTGACATTTTCATTGAACTGATCAGGTGACATTGTCATTGACCCACAACATCATTGGGGAGCCCGAGCGAGTATGGCGCTTAGCCGCCCGAATAGAGACTTCGATAGATCTCGTAGACTTCAAAGATGACCCGGATGTACAGTTGGGGCTGATCGAGGCGAATTACTTCCAGGAACAGGTCGGGATCCGAGGGCGCCAGGTCCTTCCAGATTTGAGCGTTGCCTGGCCCGGCGTTGTAGGCCGCCAACGCGGCAAAGAAATCCCCTTCAAACCGGTCGCGTTGGGCCGCCAGGTAGAAGGTGCCAAATCGCACGCTGACGATCGGCCGGTGCAGATCGGCACTGGTGTAGTCCGGGGGCCAGCCCAGCTGAGCGGCGATTGATTCACCGGTGCTGGGGATGACCTGCATGAGGCCGTGGGCAGCGGCCGATGAGGTGGCAAACCCCTCGAATAGGCTCTCCTGTCGGACGACCGACAGCAGGAAGAGCCCATCCAGGCCGTAGCGGGCGGCCTCCGGCAAGATCAGTTCTCCGAAGTACGGGCCAAACCGAATCCGGTTGAAGTACACCGGAGCTTCCAACGTTGCAGCATCGTCCATCCCGGCCAGCCTGAGGATCTGCCGGGAGGCAATGATTGCGTCGCGGTACAAACCCAAGCCGAGCAGCTCGTGCATGAGCCGGTAAGTTGCCTCCGGGTCGGTCTCGACCGACTGCCGGAGGGACGAGAATTCGGCCGCGGCAAGCTCCAATTCTCCCAGCGTCGAGAGTTCCCGGCCGCGGACCCAGCGTGGATCTCCGGCGAGCGCCAGATCCGGTTCACTCAGCGGATCCGGCCCGGACAGGCTGAAGGTCTGTCGCAGCCACCGCTCGGCCTCGGCCTGTTCCGCCTCGCGGTCGTAGGCGAAGTCGAATGGTCCGCTGCTCTCGAAAACCGGGTTGCCCGCCAGTAGATCGGCCGCCCGGACCGAGTAGTATCCCGTTGGATCTGCTTGCACCGCTTGGTTCCACGCAGCCTCAGCCGCCTGGGGATCCCCGGCGGCCAGAAGAGTTTTTCCGCGCCAGAGCTCCGCGGCCGCGGTATCGGCTGAAGTCGAGGCGCTCTCCAGAGCGCGTCCGAAAGCCTGGTCCGCCTCAGCGAATTGCCCCTGGCGAAACAAAGCTACCCCGGATTGAAATGCACCTCGCTGGGCCAGATCATGGCCGGGATACAGCTCGGGTAAGCGGAGCCAGATGTCAGCCGCCAGGCGCAGATCCCCGGACCGTTCCGCCGTTCGGCCCGCGGCGAACAGCGCCTCGGGCCCGATACCCGGCTCCGGCCGTTCGGCGGCGAGGGCAAGGTAGGTGTCGACGGCGGCCGAATATTGATCAAGATACGCCCACTGTGTTCGGGCCATGGCCAGCTCCGCTTCAGGCCACAGGGAATCTCCCGGATAGTCGGCGACCAGCGCTTCGAAGTCAGCCAGCGCAGATTCCGAGTTGCCGAGCGATAGTTGGGTCAGGCCGCGATAATAGAAACCCGCCGCGCTTGGCGCATTCCCCAGCGCCCGATCGAAGGCCGCCAGCGCCGGCTCGTAAGCCTCGGCGTGGTAATCCACCAAGCCGCGTTGAAAGTCGTCAACCGGGACTTCCGCCTCCACCAGCCGAACCAGACCAATGTAACTGTCCTGGGCGGTGGGGTAGTTGTTAACCGAGTCCAGGTAGCGGGAAAACGCTCCATCGAACTGCCCCAAACCCTCCAAAGCTTCTCCGGCGAGTAGATTCATCGAAGCGCGGGTTCCCGGGTCGCTGGTCTGGGCGTAGACGGAGTCAAACTGGGTCAATGCAAGTTCGAATTCGCCAGCCTCGAGATAGCACCGGCCAATCTTGATCAGCAGCGAAAGGGCGTCGGTGATCCCTTGCGCTGCGATCGCGTTCTGGTAATGCCCCACAGCTTCTAGCGGCCGGCCCGCAAGGCGCAACGCGTCGGCCAACCATTCCTCCACGTAGCCATCCAACACTCCTGGCCGCTGTTCCAGATAGGCCGCATAGTCCGCTGCAGCCTGCTCCGGCTGACCAAGACCGAGAAAGGCTTGGGCCCTCAGCACGCGAGCCTGGGCTGAACGAACGTTGGTTGGAAATCGATCGATCAGTTCGGTGAGTTCGGCCTGGGCGCCGGCGTGGAGCCCGGATCGCAGCAAGGCTTTGGCCCGGCCATAGAGCGCTTCAGCGATCTGCTCCGGCTCGCTGGCTTGCTCGAGCTGTCGGCTGAATTCGACATAGGCCAGGTCCCAGTCTCCGTTGAAGAGGGCTTGTTGGCCGGCATTGAGCGGCGCTGAGGGAGAAGCGGTCGGCGTGGGAGAGGGGAAAGCAACCGCGGTCGGGGTAGGAACCGGTTCGAACGTCGCGGTCGGAACCCGGGGCGTGGCCAGGCTGCAGGCGAGAGTCAACAGCGCAAGTCCCGCGCCCGCGAGTTGAGGGCCGGAGGACACGGCCGGCATCATATCATTGTTCCCTTGTCACCCACCCTTGGGCGTGCTAAACTCCCCGCGCAGTTCCACTGCGCTCTCGGCCGAGAGCGCGTTTTTGTGCCTTGCCGGTGCGAACCGTATCTTGGGATCAATCCCTCTCGGCAGTGAAAATGATCGATCAGCGGCGATTGCCGGCTGAGTACTCGATCGTCACGCTGGAATCAGCTGCGGCCGTCGCGGAGGCCATTCGCGAAATGGTGGTCCGCGGCGCTCCGGCGATTGGGGCAAGTGCCGCGTTCGGCCTGGCGCTGGCCGCCGCTCGATCTACTGCTGCGAGCTCCGCCGAGCTCTGGAAAGACCTGCGGGCCGCTGAGCAAATGCTGCGGGCCTCCCGCCCGACCGCGATCAACCTCGGATGGGCGCTCGACCGAATGCTGGATCGAGCTCAGGCCCACACCGAACAAGACCCGGACGCCCTGCGCGGGCTGCTCGTCGCTGAAGCGCAACGTATCGCAGACCAGGACGTCGCCATCAATCGTCGGATGGGCAGCCACGGCGCCGCTCTGATTCAGGATGGCGACACGGTAATTCACCATTGCAATACCGGGGCGCTGGCGACCGTAGACTATGGCACCGCCTTGGGGGTCCTGCGCACTGCCCAGGAAGACGGAAAGTCGATCCACGTCCTGGTCGACGAGACCCGGCCTCGCTTGCAGGGTGCGCGGCTAACGGCCTGGGAGCTGGATCAATACGGTATCGAGCATGAGATTATCGCCGACAATGCTGCCGGTTCTTTCCTACAGGCCGGGCAAGTGGCTTCGGTGTTAGTAGGGGCAGACCGGATTGCTGCCAACGGCGACGTTGCCAACAAGATCGGGACCTATATGCTCGCCCTGGCTGCTCACGACAACCGGGTCCCCTTTTATGTCGTGGCTCCAACATCCACGATCGATCTCTCGGTCGTGAACGGCGAGCAGATCCCAATCGAAGAGCGACCCGCGGCAGAAGTGCTCAACCTCCAGGCCGACGGGGAGCCGATTGCACCCTCCGGCAGTCGGGCACGCAATCCGGCGTTCGATATCACCCAACATCGGCTGGTAACCGCGATCGTGACCGAGGTCGGCGTTCTTCGGCCACCCTACGTGTTTGCGCTCGCCGAAGCGGTCAAGTCGGCCCGGAGCCAGTGGACGTCGTCCTGACCGGCTCGATCGCGTTTGATTACATCATGCGGTTCCCGGGCCGGTTCGGCGAGCACATACTGCCCGACCGGCTCGACAGCCTCAGTCTCTCCTTCCTGGTGGATACCCTCGACAAACGAAGAGGGGGCATCGCGGCCAACATCGCCTACTCGATGGCGTTGTTGGGTGAACGCCCCCGGGTCATGGCGACCGTCGGCGAAGACTTCGAGCCATATGGTCAGTTCTTGGAGAGCATCGGGGTGCAAACGGGCGAGATCAAGATCATCCCTGGTGTTCATTCCGCATCCTTCTTCGTCACAACCGACGAGGCCGATGCCCAGATTGCCAGTTTTTATACCGGTGCGATGGCCCATGCGGCGCAGCTGAAGATTGCTGACCTTGAACCACGCCCCGAATTGGTCTTCATTTCGCCGAACGATCCGAGGGCCATGGTCAGTTACGCGAGCGAATGCCAACAGCTCGAGATTCCGTACTTCTACGATCCGAGTCAGCAGATCTTGCGGTTGGAGGGTAGCGAGCTGGAACAAGGGATCACTGGTGCGGAGGCGCTTTTCGTCAACGACTACGAGCTGGCCCTCATCCTGGACAAGACCTCCCTCACCCTCGGGCAGATTGCCGAGCGGACCCGATTCACGGTCGTAACCCGCAGCGAATTGGGATCTGAGTTGATCACTCAGGAAGCCCGAGTCCAGATTCCTGCCGTGCGACCGAAGGGAACGGCCGAACCGACCGGGGTCGGGGATGCCTACCGGGCCGGCTTCTTGAAAGGTTTCATCCACAACCTACCGCTCGAGTGTTGCGGCAGGATGGGTTCCCTGGCTGCCACATACTGCCTCGAGAGCCTCGGCCCGCAAGGACAGCAGTACGACCTGGCCGAGTTCGTGTCTCGATTCGAGCAGGTATTTGGGTCAGACTGCGGGCTCAGGCGGCGATTGGTTTAAGACTGGAGGAATAGAATGGCCGACGATTATGACATCCGGGACGCCAGCCTGGCGGAAGGCGGACGCCGGCGAATTACCTGGGCCGAGCAGGAGATGCCGGTCCTCCGGCAGATCCGAGAACGGTTTCAGAAGGAGCTCCCGCTCAAGGGACTCCGGATCTCGGCCTGCCTGCATATCACGACCGAAACTGCAAACCTGATGCGGACCTTACAGGCGGGCGGCGCCGATTCGGTGCTGTGCGCTTCCAACCCGCTTTCGACTCAGGACGATGTGGCCGCCTCGTTGGTCGTGCATGAAGAAATCCCAGTGTTCGGAATCAAGGGCGAAGATCGGGATACTTATTACACCCACATCGAGGCCGCTCTCGATCATCGACCGGCCGCAACGATGGACGATGGCGCCGATTTGGTGAGCTCGCTGCATAAAGACCGCTCCGGCCAGTTATCGGACGTGGTCGGCGGGACGGAGGAGACGACCACCGGCGTGATCCGGCTGCGGGCGATGGCCAAGGCCGGCAAGCTCGGATATCCGATCCTGGCCGTGAACGACGCCCTGACCAAGCATCTTTTCGACAATCGCTATGGAACCGGCCAATCCACGATCGATGGGATTCTGAGGGCCACCAATACTTTGCTGGCCGGCAAGACTTTCGTGGTCGCGGGTTACGGCTGGTGTGGACGCGGGCTGGCGAATCGAGCCAGGGGCCTGGGGGCCAATGTCATCGTCACCGAGGTCGATCCGCTGCCGGCACTCGAGGCCGTCATGGACGGATTTCGCGTGATGCCCATGGAGCAGGCCGCTCGGCTAGGCGACATCTTTTGCACGTTGACCGGCGATGTCCATGTGATCGACCGCCAGCACTTTGCGGTTATGAAAGACGGAGCGATCCTGGCTAACTCTGGACATTTCAATGTCGAGATCAACTTGGAAGCTCTCGAAGGGATGGCTGACGAGAAACGAAAGGTTCGAGAATTCGTCGATCAGTACCAGCTAAACGATGGACGCCGACTCAATCTGCTGGCGGAAGGCCGCTTGATCAATCTCGCCGCAGCCGAAGGTCACCCGGCCAGCGTGATGGACCTCTCGTTTGCGAATCAAGCCCTCTCGCTCGAGTACATCATAAACCACGCCGGCGAGCTGGAGGACAAGGTCTACACGATCCCCGAGGAGATCGATCGCGAAATTGCCCGCTTGAAACTCGAGACCATGGGATTCCAGATTGATTCGCTAACATCCGAGCAGGCCCGCTATCTGGCTTCGTGGGAGGAAGGCACCTAGCCGAACCCGGCTGGCCTCAAGTCCCCACCTCAACCAGGACGAATACCGGGTCGCCAAACAGCTCACCGCTTGGGGAACGGGCCTGCCAGCTGGCAATGTGCTGCCCCGGCTCGCGCGGCGCGGTAAGCAACACTTGCCAGACCGCCGGTTCGCCGGCCCGAGCAGGATACAGGGCGAGTTCGCTCGGGCCGGTAAGCGATCCATCGTCGGTTCGGATCAAGCGGTAGCCGGGCCCCCAATTGCAGGTCCCCGAGTTGAGAACCGACCAGCGCTTGTCGATCAACGCTCCCGGCGCGACCCGGGTCCCATCCGGGACGGTGAGATCTTCAATGAAGCGGGCCTGGTCCACACAATCGGCCTGGGTCAACCCGATCTGGAATGAGGAAGTTGCCGGGCTAGAGGTGCTGGAGGGCACCGATCCGGCCTGAACGAATGCAGGCGGAATCGCCGACGGTTCCGGGGGCGGCCCACAGGCGGATAACAGCAGCGCAAACAGCGCTGAACCCACCCAACTTGCTTGCTTCCTGGCCGATCGCGTCACGTAGAGAATCATCGGCCGATCCGGCGTGCCGGGCAAGCTGATCAACCTCCGGAACAGGTCAGGCCGCGTAGGCCAACCGGGACTCTGCGATCGCCGAGGGTCCACCTTCTTCTTCGGACTCACCTTGCGAGCTCACGACTGCGGCGCGGGTAAGCCCACGGATCCGGCTATCGAGATCGAGCATCAGCTCAGGGTGCTCCCGTAGGTAGGTCCTGGCATTATCCCTACCCTGCCCGATCCGCGTCTCACCGACCGAGAAAAAGGACCCCCGCTTCTCCACGAAGCCATTCTCGACCGCCAGGTCCAGGATCCCACCGACCTTGCTGATCCCCTCGTTGTACAGGATCTCAAACTCGGCCACCCGGAACGGCGCCGCCACCTTGTTCTTCACCACCCGGGCCCGCACCCGG
>JAHFAU010000111.1 GCA_023250385.1 Anaerolineales bacterium | reverse complement strand
TAGCAGTGGACCTGAAGCTCCCTTCGATGGACCTCCACCAGCGCAGCGAAAGTTTCTCGGGTGGCTGCCATGGAGGGATCGGGCGCCGCTCGGATAGGGTCTGGGTCGCTCAATTCAGAAATCGATCCGGAAGGGGTCAAGCCTTACCTCGACATCCTATATACGACGGAAAAGCCGGACGGACCTGCGCGTTCTAGAGCCCGGAGCCGCTGCGCGCAGAATTGAGGGTCTGAGCCGTCACATATCTGAATCCACACAATCGGAGGTTACCATGCAATACGTAGTTGTCGTACGGGGGCGGCTCAAGGGGGACAAGATGCAAGCCCAGGCGGTTCACGACGCCACGGTCGGGCAAATCTCGCCCCAAAGCCGATCGATGGGCAGCATCGGCCATCAGACCTTCCTGCGCGCCGATGACCCGAAGGAGTTCCTGGCGGTCGACTTCTGGAGCAATATGGAGGGTATCGAGAAGCTGTATTCGGATCCAAACCTGGCGGTCGAGTTCGGCAAGCTGTTTGACGGGCAGCCGGAAGTCACCATCTGGGGCAATTCGGGCTGGATGAGTTATATGGACATGTAATTCGAGTGGATCTGCAAAACCGTCCACAACCAATTTGCGGTTTGCGGGTTGACTCTCGCGATGCAGGCCGCCAGTCCGGCCACATGCTAAGAGGAGGCAGCCTATGGTGAGTTTCTCCGGAATCAACTGGTTGGCGGTTGTCGTGGGCGTCGTTGTCAGCAACGCGCTGGGGTTCGTGTGGTACGGCCCGTTGTTTGGCAATACCTGGTTGCGCATCATCGGCAAGAAGAGGGAAGACATCCAGGCCAGCCCATCGATGTACGGCGTGACTGCCGTGGCCTCGTTGGTCACGATGGTGGTGCTGGCAATGGTCGTTGGGACTTTCGGGGCGGAGACCTTCGTCGATGGACTCGTGGTCGGCGCGGTGGCCTTCATTGGGCTCGGCGCCACGGCCACGTTCGTTTACACGACCTTCTCAGGACCGCCGGTCGGTGCTTGGTTTTTGCTGGCGGCCTACCAGCTCATCGTGCACGGTGTCATGGGGGGCGTTTTCGCCATCTGGAAGAGTTGATCGAGTCGGCCTGCATCAGCCAAGACCCGTCGCGCTAGTCCTGAATGGACAAGAGCGGCGGGTCTCTTCTTTTCTTACCCTCGCGCGCATAATACGAGTCCGGGCCTGCGACCGATCGCAACCGGCGGGTATAATCCTGGCCGGCGTGAGCGGAACCGGCCTGCCCGACGATGCCACCCTTATGCAGCAAGTTGCTCAGGGGGATCGGCGGGCCTTCTTGTCTCTGTACGATAAGTACGCTGCCCGAGTCCACGGCCTCTCTGTGCGGATGTTGCAAGATGGCATGTCCGCCGAAGAAGTGACCCAGGATGCCTTCCTCCGGCTGTGGACCCGGGCCCGGACCTTCAACGCGGACCGGGGTCAGGTGCTCTCGTGGCTGTTGGCCATCACCCGACGGCTGGCGCTGGACCGCTTTCGGTTGGACTCCCGAGTACCACCTCCCCTTGAGACTGAAAATCCTGGCCTGGACCTGGATGGCCTCGCAGATGAATCCAGCCGGACCGACGAATCACGCTGGAGGAGTCTGCGGTTTGCCTTAGCCGACCTTCCGGCTGAGCAAAGGCTCTCAATCGAGCTGGCCTTCTATCACGGACTGTCACAGCGCGAGATTGCCGAACACCTAAAGATCCCACTCGGCACCGTGAAGACCCGCCTGCGGCTTGGGATGCAGAAGCTGCGGCGGGCCTGGGCAATAGATCCGATTCAGGCGGGGCGGCGTTAATAATGGAAGGAGAAGGACGGCCGATGGCGCACAAAGAGCAAGAACTGCTCGGCGCTTACGTCATGGGGGCGTTGGGTTCTGGCGAGCGGATCGCGCTGGAAGCCCACCTCGGCGACTGCCAGGAGTGTCAAGCCGCGCTGGCCGACTATGAGCAGGTCGCGGAGGGACTGCTGCACCTGGCTACCTCGGTCGCTCCTGCCTCCGGGCTGAGAGCCACCCTGAACGCCAGGCTCGCCGGGCGCCCGGGAAATCTGCGGTCGCTTCGCCGGCCGGGCCTCGGCCGAGCGCCACAGGTTGTGTTCGCCGCCCTGGCGGTCACGCTGCTGGTCTTGAACGGAGCCCTGATCCTGGAGACCCGCAGGCTAGCAGAGCGTGGGCAGGAGCTGCTCGCTCAGCAAGAGGCCAGTCAGACGGCCTTGGCCCTGGCCAGCTACTCAACGTCGCAAACTGCGTTTGTTCAAGAAGAAAAGATCTGGGGCACCTTCGTGTACGAGGAGAACTTCCCGGTGGCCGTATTCAATGTCTGGGGCCTGCCGCCCTTGCCCGACGATAAGGCCTATCAGCTCTGGCTCTTCAACCCGGACGGCACTCGCACAACGGGGGCCCTGTTCAGGACCACGGCCGCCCAGGAGCTGATCTCAATCCTGATCCGCTCACCCGTACCGCTTGGAGAAGTACTGGGATTCGGCGTGACCGTCGAGCCGGAGACCGGCAGCCCTGCGCCGACTGGCCCCCGCATCATCGGGGCCGAGTTCGAGCACTCCCCCTGAGGCCACTCCAGATCCAAAGCCGCCAAACCTGTCGTAAGTAAGGCGAGGCCGGATTCGCGGGCGGGCGGACGATCTGTTCGGACGCCAAGGGCGCGGCCGTTGACGGGAGGGAGTACGCGGTCCTCATCCAATCCGCGGCCATGGCTGGCGCTCCTCGTGTTGCTGAGCGCCTGCGCAGACCGTTCCGCAACTGGAGTCGAACCTGCCGCTTCTGCCGTGCCGGAGCAGGATGCCGCTCTCTCGGCAACTGCAACTCAGCCTGCCGGCCAAGCCGCCTCGCCATCCGTCGCCCCAATCGAGAACCCTTCCCAGCTGTACCTGATCCTGGATAGGGAGCCGAGACCGTTGGAGAACGGGGAGTCCGTCCAGTTGACGGATGAGCTTGGGGTACGGATCACGCTCGCTCCGTACCCGCCCGTGGGCCTGTCGGCCCAGGTCGGGCTCGATCTGTACCTGTTCGATCCGGCGGGGGAGCCGGTACGGGATGCGGCCATCGAGATTTCCTACGACATGCTGTCGATGCCGCATGGCCCATTCCAGTCGGCCATCTCAGAGCACGAGAACGGGCACTACCTGATCTCTCTCGACCTCATCATGTTTGGGGCCTGGGGGCTGGAGATTCAGATCCTTCCAGACCGGGCCGCGCCGGCGCGGCTGAGGATCGTCGTTGTGCTCGCGCTGCCTGAGGAGTGAAGACCAGCTGCACGACAGATCCAGCCAGCCCGCCTCAATCGTATTGATTACCGTAGGGAGCTTTCACGACAAACTAAGGAGGAGAGATGATTAATTCGAGGATTGGAGCTTTGCTTGGCGGCTTGGCGCTGCTGCTGGCCGGCTGCGCCCAGGCGACCCCCGCTGCGCCGACCGTCGAGCCGCTGCCGCCGGCTGAGCAGCCCGAGCTCACCCCATCGGTCACGGTGAGCGACCAGGACGCCAGCGGCGGAACAGTCACCATCGGTGAGGTCATTGCCGCCGAACCCGGGTGGCTGGCCATCCACATCACCAAGAATGGAGCCCCCGGTCCAGTGATCGGCAAGGCTCAGGTATCGGTCGGTGCACACGAGAACGTTGAGGTCGAGATCAACCTGGCGCAGGCGACCGGCCAGCTCTTTGCGATGCTGCACCTCGACGCAGGGGCGGTTGGCGAGTACGAGTTCCCGGGCCCCGATGTGCCCGTTTCGGCCGGGGAGCAGCTCATCAACGTCCCCTTCAACGCGACCTTTCCGATCGAGCCTTCGGTAGCGGTGAGTGATCAGGATGTCAGTGAGGGCAACGTGAGCATCGAGTCGGTTATGGCAGCAGCCCCGGGTTGGCTCGCCATCCATGTCAGCAAGGGCGGCGCCCCCGGCCCAGTGATCGGCCAGACGCCGGTTATCGTTGGCTATAACCCTGATGTGGGTGTTGCCATCGATCTGAGTCAGGCGACCGGCCAGCTCTTCGCCATGCTCCACCTCGACGAGGGGACCGTGGGGGTTTACGAGTTCCCGGGAGCCGACGGTCCGGTGTTTGCCGGCGAGGCACCAGTCAATGTGCCCTTCAACGCGACTTTTGCGGTTACGCCAGCCGTGACTGTCAGCGATCAAGCTGCGGCCGAAGGGACTGTGACGATTGACAAGGTGAGCGCCGCCGAGGCCGGCTGGATCGCCATTCATACCGACGCAAGCGGTTCCCCCGGACCGGTGATCGGCTTCGCCCCAGTCGGCGTCGGCCACAATCAGAATGTCGTGGTTGAGATCTTTGAGGCGCAGGCCACACCCATTCTCTACGCCATGTTGCACGTCGATGCCGGTGTGATCGGCGAGTACAACTTCCCAGGCGACGACGTGCCGATCTTTGATGCCGGTGGCTACGTCGTCATGACCCCCTTCAAGTTGCTGGCGGGAGAGGCGAGCGCCGGCGAGGTTGTGATCTCGATTGTTGGCGTGAGCTTCGGCGAAAAGCAAGTGACCGTCCCAGTCGGGACGACGATCAAGTGGGTCCACAGCGCGGCGGTACCTCACACCGTGACGTCCGACGACGGTCTCTTCGACAGCGGGGTCCTCAACAACGGCGGCAGCTTCAGCTACACCTTCGAGGAGGCCGGGACCTTCGGCTACTATTGCCGCTTCCATGGCGGGCCGGGAGGCGCGGCGATGTCTGGCGTGGTCATCGTGGAAGAGAGTTAAGTCGAGTAGCCGGGTGAGTTTCTCAGGGGCCAGCCGAGCTGGCCCCTGTTGTTTTCTTTGGGTTATCATGACCGAGCCGTGGACGAACCGGCGCTGATCGAGGCCGCGCAGCGCGGCGAGTTGGACGCCTTCAACCGGCTCGTGCTGCAATACCAAGACTTGGCCTTCAACGTGGCCTTGCGGGTCATGGGGGAGGAAGCCGCCGCGGCCGATGCCACCCAGGAGGCCTTCATCTCCGCTTATCGCAGCCTGCGCGGCTACCGCGGGGGCTCCTTTCGATCCTGGTTGTTGCGGATCGTTACCAATGCTTGTTACGACGAACTGCGTCGCCGCAAGCGCAGGCCGGCCGTTTCGTTGGAGGGGCTCGTCGAGGACCCGGAGATCGACCCTGCGCTAGGTTCCGCCGACCCCGCCGACAACCCTGAAGTGGCGGCCCAGCGGCACGAGCTGATCGATGCGATCCAAGACTGCCTGAGCGGGCTGCCACCTGAGTTTCGGATCGTGGCAGTCCTGGTCGATGTCCAGGGCCTGGACTATGACGAAGCGGCCCAATCCATCGGAAAGCCGCTGGGTACGGTCAAAAGCCGGTTGGCCCGCGCCCGGGCGAAGCTGCGGGATTGCCTGAAAGCCTATGGGGAACTCCTGCCTGCCGAGTTTCGTCTCCAGAATGAAGTAGTCCCATGACCGAGCACACCCAGGTATCGGATCGCGATCTGGAACAGCTCTCGGCCTATCTGGATGGCCGGCTTGAGCCGCGCGAGGCTGCCCGCCTGGAAGCGAGGCTCAAGCAAGACCAGTCGCTGCGAGTCGAATTGCAGGAGCTGCGCGCAACGATGCAGGCGTTGAGCTCGCTCCCCCAGATCCGGGCTCCCCGCAATTTCAGCCTGCAGCTGCGGGCCGTCGCCCCACGGGGTGGTTACCCGCTGTTGCAGCTCGGTACCGCGCTGGCGACCCTGAGCTTCCTGGTCGTGGTCGGCGCGGATCTGCTGCTTGACCGTGGGGGTGCGGCATCGCTCAGGACTGATGCGGAATTCGCGGCGCCGGCCGCGCTGCCAGAAGCTGCGGCCGAAGCCCCCGCCCTCGATCAACCGCGCGCGCTGGCGCCGGAGGCGACTTCGGAAGCTGCCCCTGGGGCAGCGAGCGATTCGGATAAGCTCGCGCAGGCCGCGGCCGAATCTGCGGTTGCGACTCCCACCGAACAACC
>JAHFAU010000195.1 GCA_023250385.1 Anaerolineales bacterium | reverse complement strand
AGCATCATCCGGCCGGTGACGTCCCCGGCCGCGAAGATGTGCGGAGCAGACGTTTGCAGGTGTTCGTTCACGGGGATGTAACCGCGCTCGACCCGCACACCGGCGGCTTCCAGGTCCAGGCCTGCGACGTTCCCAATCCACCCGACTGCAAGCAGGACAGCCTCCGCCTGCAGCGCCAGCTCTTGGCCCGCGGACCGGAATACTACGCGGAGAGTGGGACCGTTCTTCTCAATCCGCTCCACCGCTTCGATGCCAGTTCGTACCGTGATGCCTCGCGCCTCGAAGCCGTGGCGCAGCTCCGCGGACACCGATTCATCCTCCATCGCCAGGATCCGGGGGGCGAGTTCAAGAATCGTCACCGCCGATCCAAATGCGGCGAAGTTGGAAGCAACCTGGCAGCCGGTCGCCGCCCCGCCGACCACGATCAGCGAACGGGGCAGCTCTTTCAACGACCAGGTGTCGCTGTGGGTCATCGAGAACTCGGCCCCGGGGAAACTGAGCCGCCGAGGATATCCTCCGACGCAGAGAATGAACTTCTCCGCGTGCAGCCTCTCCCCGCCCTGCAGCTCTAAGGTGTTTGCATCGATAAACCGAGACTCTCCCGCGCCGGCCTGGACGTTGACCCCCGAGCCCTCCAGCTGGCTGATTAACTGCTTCTTCTCATGGATTTGGTAAACCATCCGTTGGGTACGATTGAGCAGTTGGACGAAGTCCAGCCGAGGGAGCTCCCCGATCAGGCCATACTCTGCGCCCTGTTCGGCGTCCCGCCGCAGCCGAGCCGCTTTGGCCAGCACCCGGGTGGGAACGCAGCCATCGTTCGTGCAGGTGCCGCCCATGCGATCGCGTTCCACCAGCGCCACCGAGGCGCCCAGCTCGCGGGCCCGCAGCGCGGCGGTCACGCCAGCCGGCCCTCCGCCTAGCACGATCAGGTCGAATTCCTTCATTCGTGCTCTCTTACCCAGAGCGAGACTTGCGCCGGCTGCATGGTCTCGTCAATCACGCCCACCAGGGCCTGTGCCAGCCGCTCGAGTTCCACCTCATCGCGGGCGGTAGTGCCGAAGGTGGCCAGGGCGCGTTGGGCATCGTATTTTCGACGGTAGAACCGATGATCAATGAAGGATTGAATCCGACGCCGGAGTGGGCTGAACACGGCGGCGATGGCCAGCGTGGAAAGGACGACCGCCAATGGCGAGCCTTGGCCGGTCAGGGCACGGAAGGAGGCCTGCAGCAGTGTGACGCCCAGGAAGTAGGCGGCGCCCAGCAGGATCGAGAGCGTGCCGTAGACCAGGGTGCGGTTGATGAGCACGTCGATGGCGTACAACCGATAGCGGAAGATGGCGATCCCCACCGAAATGGGCAGGAGCGCCATGGCTAGAGCAAGGAAGATCTCACTGGCCGTCGACTCGCGCATCGACGGGAATAACATGGAGGCAGTGAACGAGAGGCCCAGTAAGACCGCCGAATACACGAACCACTTGAGCTGCTGCCGCTCGTCGCCCGCGGCCCGGCGGAACCGCAGGATGAGAGCGATTACCGCGCTGACAATGACTACGAAAAAGCTGACGCCCAATAATAGCTGGAACAAGGGCGCCGTCTCAATATCGAATACATCGATCCCGGCCACGCCTATCGGGTTGGGGACCCTGCGCCCGGCCACATCCAGCGTTGGGGTGAGGGCCGCCTTGACGGTAACGGCAGACATCGCCAGGATGCTCACCCACAGCACCGGGCGCCAGCGGCGCGAAGGTAGCCCGGAGGGAAATAATAGCAGGGTGAACACTGTGCCGAGGCCGATGAGCGGAAGCCAGTATAAATTCCGAGCCCAGGCCGCAAGCAGCATGACCTGGGTCACAGGTTCTAGCTTCGTGACCGCCAGACGGAGGGTCGATTCGCTCAAGGCCCCCACGCTGGTGAGGACACCGATAGCCAGGAACATCCAACCCATCGGGTTTCTGGGTCGCTGCGAGGCAAGCACCAGTCCGACCGTGGCGAAGCATACAAAGGCGACCAAGAAGGGAATCGTCTCCAGTAGGTCATCCGCCGCCGGGTTGGCGAAATCGAGGTAGAGGCCAAGCCCAGTTCCGAATACGAAGAGCAGCC
>JAHFAU010000194.1 GCA_023250385.1 Anaerolineales bacterium | reverse complement strand
AGTCGAGTCAGCATCGAGACGGTGACCGGAGTGGGCTACAAGCTCGTGGACTGATTGGCCGTGTTTCGATCGCTGCGCTCTCGGCTGCTGTTCACCCACCTCGTTGCCAGCGGATTGGTGCTGCTGATCGTCGGCGTAGGCCTGGTGCTCATTCTGCTCAACAGTCAATTGCTTGACCGGCAGCTACTAGCCCGCATGGAGGGTGTCGCCGAGTTGACCGCCCAGCGCGGCGGTCGAGCAGTCCAGTTGATTGCTCCAGAACGGCTCAACCAGATCCTGGGGCGGATCGGCGTCCGGGAAGCGCGGTTGCTGGTCATTGGCCCGGGTCAGGAAATCCTGGCTGATAGTCGGCCGGAGTTGGACCCGCCCCCCGCGGACCTGCTGGAATTGCCGCCGAGCGACGGGGGCCCGGTGAGCGGGAGTTTTGGTCGCATGCTGCGGCGGTCGTTGTACGTCGCGCAACGGTTGGGAGATGACCGGGCGCTGCTCATCGTGGCGCCCCGCCCGACTGCGCTGGCGGCCCTCGCCGAAGAGACCGTGCTTCCGATCGTACTGCGGGCCGGATTGGTCGGGCTATTGGCATCGGTGGTGCTGGCCTGGTTGATGTCGCGTTGGGTCGCCGCGCCGCTGCGGCGGACCGCCGAGGCGGCCCGGGCGGTCGCGGCGGGTGACTTCAGCCAGCGTCTCTCCCCCTCGGGTCCCGATGAAGCTCACAGCCTGGCCACTTCTTTCAACGAGATGGTGCACCAGGTTAGGGGCAGCCAGCAAGCGATGCGAGATTTCGTCGCGAACGTCTCACACGAATTGAAAACCCCGCTGACTTCGATCCAGGGATATGCCCAGGCCATCCTGGATGGTGCTGCTCCCGACACCCAGCACGCGGCCGGAGTGATCCACGAGGAGGCCGCCCGGCTGGGAAGACTGGTCGAGGAACTGCTCGATCTGGCCAAGCTCGATACCGGCCAGGCCGGCCTCGATCGCCGGCCGGTCGACTTGCCCGCAATCCTGGCGGCGATCGTCGAGCGGCTCAGGCTCAAAGCCCAGGAGCGCGGCGTGCTGCTTGAGAACCGCGCCAACTCCTTGCCTGTGTTAATTGGTGACGGGGACCGGCTGGCCCAGGTGTTCACCAATTTGATCGACAATGCCCTCAAACACACTCCGCGGGGAGGAGCGGTGAAGCTGGGCAGCGAGCTGGAGCCGGGCTGGATCACGGTCCACGTGGACGACAGCGGGCCCGGAATTCCGCCCGATGAGCTCTCGCGGATCTTTGAACGCTTTTACCAGTTGGATAAGGCTCGCTCCGGCAGCGGACCCCGCGGCGTCGGGCTGGGACTGGCAATCTCCCGCGAGATCGTGCAGGCCCACGGCGGCATGATCACGGCGACAAGCGCGGTCGGCCTTGGCAGCCGATTTAGCGTCCGCCTCCCGATCGTCCGGCCCCAGGATGAGACGCTGTCTCGCTCCAGGGCTGTAATCCCTCGCAAATAAAACGGGCGAGAGCCACCTCTGGTCCCGCCCGTCTAGCGTGTGGACGAAAGAGCGCCTCAGCGGACCTTTTCGGGCGTTCGGGGCTTCCGCATTGCCTCCAGCTCGGCTTGTAGTTGAGCCGTGCGCGTCTCGTAGGCATCCCGAATTTCGTCGCGCAGATCGGAGAACCGCTCCCGGGCCCGAGTCCGAATTTCCTCGCCCGAAGCGGGAGCGATAAGCAGCGCGACAGAGGCGCCCACGATAGCGCCGCTCACCGTGCCAAACAGGAATGTAAAGAACCGGCGCATTCTTCACCTCCGGACGCTTTGATTATCTCATATTCAGGCTGGATGGACGGAACGCAGCCGCCCTTAACTGGGGGTGCGCATAGTAGAATCGGTGGACAGGATCGGGCCTGGAGGGCCTCAGGGTGAACATCAGCATCGAATACTGCATAGTCTGACACTATACCGAGCGGGCCATCGGTCTGATGGTCGAACTAGTCAAGCAATTCGAGCCGGAAATTCAATCGATCCGGCTTATCCCCTCGGAGGGTGGGCGTTTCGAGGTGACGGTGGACGGTCAATTGATCTACTCCAAGCTGCAGACTCGACGGCACGCCGAAGCGGGGGAGGTCGCCG
>JAHFAU010000110.1 GCA_023250385.1 Anaerolineales bacterium | reverse complement strand
CAAAATCCAACAGCTGATCGGGTGGTATCGAATCCATACCCCACCTTTAGTTCAAGTAGCTGGGATTATGCCCGGAACTGTGCAGCGGACGAGCAGGGTGCTCAAGCTGGATCTCGGTCGAACCGCTCAGGCCCGCTGGGGTTGCAAACTGCGCAAGAGGGTCAGGGGCAGGCTGCGCACTTCGCGGATTCCCAGCGCAGCCGCGGCAACGAAATAGACCACTGCCCCAAGCCCTCCAACCAAGATCAACTGAACGAGCGGCGTTTCCGGCGCCAGCGACCGGCCGATTAGAATCGCGAGCGCCATCGCTCCGCAAGCCAGACCGGAGCGAGCCAGGTCACCCGCTACCCGGCGGACCTCCAAGAGCCCCCAGCGCCGCTGCAGGATCGTGAGCCCAATCAGCGACTCGACTCCAACCGCCACACCATTGGCGAGCGCCAGTCCGCCGTGGGAAATCCGCTCCGGGCGGGCGAGTGCGACCGCCAGGCCGAGGTTGAGCGCGGTTGTGAAAAATGACACAAGTAGCGGGGTCAGGGTGTCCTTCCGAGCGGAGAAGGCCCGAATGACCACCTCCAACACCGACTGGCTGATCAACGCCAGAGTGTAAAAGCGCAGCGCGTAGAACACCAGATCCGTGCTTTGGGCAGTGAACTCCCCGCCCTCGAACAGCACTTGAATGAGCGGCCGGCCGAGCAAGAGCAGCCCGACCGCGGCCGGCAAGGTCAGGGTCAGGATCGCCCGAAGCGCGCCGCTCAGCGCGCCGCGCAACGCGGCCCGGTTCTGCTCGGCAGCCAGGGCTGCAAAGGTCGGGAAGACCGCGATCCCGATCGCGGTTCCCACCAAAGTCCAGGGCATGTTCATGATCTGGAAGGCATAGCGCAGGGCGGAGAGCCGGCCCTCGCCGAGCCCCGAGCCGAGGTTGGCGTTGAGCCAGTCGATGCTGGCCCGCGCCATCATCAGGTCCACTACCCGGGGAGCCATCAGCACCGCCACTCGCCGGAGGGCGGGCTCTGTCCAAGCAAACACCGGAGACCAGGTCACGCCATATCGGACCAGTCCGGGAAGCTGGACCACCAGGTGGAGCGCGGCACCGGCTACCGCCCCCCAGCCGAGCCCCAGGATCCCCATAGCCGGAGAAAGGGCCACCGCGCCGAAGATCACCCCCAGGCTGTAGACAATCGGTGACAGAGCCGGCAGCAGGAAGTGTTGGTGAGCGTGCAGCACCCCGCTCAATATGCTGCTGATGGCAAACAGCACCGTCGAGAGCAGCAGCACCCGCATCAAGTCGGCGGTCAGCCGCTGGACCGCAGCGGGAAAATTGGGGCCGAGACCCCAGGGGGCACTCACCAAGGTCGGGGCGGCCAGCGCCGCGAGCAGCGAGGCTCCCACGGCCAGCAGGAAGACCGAATTGATCACCTGACTGGCGAGCCGGTTGCTGCCCGAGCGATCGTCGGCGGTCAGGAATTCGCTATAGATCGGGATGAAGGCGAAGGTCAACGCTCCGCCGGCCAGCATGGTGAACAACAGCTCGGGCAGGCCGTTGGCCGCAGTATAGGCATCGAGCGCTGCGCCGGTGCCGAACCGGGCGGCGATGACCCGTTGGCGGACCAGCCCCATCGCCATCGAGGCCAGCATTCCGCCCATTACGATCAACGTCGAGCGGGCGACCGGAACGGAGCGGCGGTTCATCGCAACATTGAACGGTTCAGGTGAATGCCTGGATCAAGCTCGTGCCAGGCGGAAGGTCAGGAGAGCGGTCAGGATCATGCCGCATGGGCCTGGTGCGCAGCGAGCCTATGGGGCAGCGCCGAGGCGGACGAGTTGAGTGAGCGCCGGTCCAAAACCGGGGTGAAACTCGAGGCTGCTCTGGTAATCGGCAATCGCGCCGGCCACATCCCCCAGGGCCTCTTTGGCCAACCCCCGCCAGTAGTAGCTCTCCTCCAGGACCGGTTCGCTCATGTTGTCCAGGGTTTGGGTCGTCAGACCGATCACGTCCCAATAGCGGCCGGTGTAGTAGTAGGCGAAGTACGGTCCGGTCTGGTACCACATCACTCGCCAGGGCCGGTCTTCCGAGCCCAGCTCCGCATACAACTGGAAAGCCTGGTCGTAAGCCGTGGCCGACCCCCCGTAGTCCTGGAGCAGCATCAGATTCGTCCCGCGGTTGAACCAAGCGAAGAATTCATCCCGTCCACTGGTGCTGAAGATCTCCTCCGAGGCCCGCTCGGCGGCGCTCCGGATATTGCTTTGCTCGTCTGCGTCAGCGCCGAGCATGGAGAATAACTCACGCCCGCGCGCCGGTGGGTAGACGATCAGGTAGGTGTTATTGAAGTGGCGCCAATACGTCTCAACGGTCTGGTAGCTGACCGGCAGAGTCTTCCCGTCGCTGAAATCGCCTTCGTATGAATCGTAGGCGTTGAAGATGGCAGTCGCATCGTCGTAGCCGGCCAGCAGCTCATAGTGCCCCATCCAGCCCTCGACGTTGGGAACTTCCAACCCTTTCTCGATCATCACCGGGTAGCCGGCCGCAATCAGGCTCTTGAGCAGTTGCAGATCGCCTCCCACCCGCACCACCACCTCGAGGTCGGTCCGCTCGCGGACGAAGTCAGCCAACTCATAAGGCATCACATTCTTGTCGGGCGGGTTGGGTTTGGTGTACTCGGCCACGGGGCGCTGGTCCCCGATCCAACCCCAGAAGGAAAGGGCCATGGCCAGGGTGGCCGGTCCGCAGTTGTTCCACCCCTGGTACTCGTGCCGGATCCCAGTGAGCAGCGTGCGAGCGGGAAGGGGGGTGGGGATCGGCGTGGGCCCGGAGGTTGGGCCGGGACCGGCGGTTGGTAGGGAGGTGGGCGCCGGCGGAGGGCTGGGCGTCGCGAAGGCCGCCAGGGTGGCATCGACCATGGCTGCTAGCGTGGGGTTAGGAGTGAAGACCGCCTCGCCGGGCGGTGCGAGGGCGTAGGTGATCCGGGCCCGCAGCTCAGAAATGCGCGGGACCAACCTCTCCTGGACGAACGGGAGGTTGAAAGCCGCGATCGCAAGCCCCGCGATCGCCAATGGGATGAGGGCGAATCTCAGGGGAAACCGCCTGGGGCGAGAAAGGGGTTGGAGTCTCACGCTGGGCGATCAACTTGGCTGGGGGTGCCTGCGGAGCGGGAGCTTAGGACCGCGGCCCACAGCACGACCACCGCGCTCCAGAACACCGCCGAGAGCGTCAGGTGCAGCACCCGGGACCACATCGGGAGCAAGAGCAGAACATTAGCAATCCCAAGCCCCGCCTGCACGAGCAGCAGTCCGGCGAGGGCATAGGCGAAGCGGCGGACGGCGGTCTGGGGGCTGCGAGAGAGAAGCGTCCCAATCATCCAGCCGGTCAAGACCAGGACGGCCAAGGCGGCGATGCGGTGGAGCATGTGGATTTCAATTACCGGTTGGCGGACCGAAGCCGCGGCACCACACTGTGGGAATGCAAGGCAGGCGAGGGAGGCGCCCGATCGGGTGACGGCAGAGCCAGTCAACAGCAGTGCGTAGGTCGCAGCGGCCACCACCGAGATCTGGCCGCCGAAGCCGCGGCCCGCTCCGGCCCGCGCCAGGCCGGAGCGCAGCGGACCGAGTCCGGGTGAGCTGACTGCCAGCTGGGCGGCGAGTAGCCCGACGATGAGCATCGCCACTCCGGTATGCACGAGGCCAGTCTGTGGTGGGAGTTCCAGGATCACATGCAGCCCGCCCAACAGCACCTGGACTGCCAACAGGCCCGCCGCCGCAACCGCGGGGCGGTAAGCCCATGGGCGACCCCGCCCCTCGCGCCAGGCGAGGCTGGCCAGCAGGACAACCTGGACGCCTGCGATTCCGCCGAACAGGCGGTGGCTGAACTCCACCCAGGCGCCGCCGTAGGCAGGGGGGATTGCTCGGCCGTAGCACAACGGCCAATCCGGGCAGCCCAGCCCATGGCCAGTAACCCGCACGATGCTGCCAATCAAAACCAAGATAACACTGCTGAGCCAGGCCGAGGCGGCCAACGCAGGGATCAGGCGTGGGCGCTCAGTTTTTGTCTTCAGAATGGCCGCGGTGGTCAACGGCCGGAACGATCTCCATGCGCGAGCAAGCCCCGAGAGCATACCACGATGTCCTCGGGGCCTGCGGGTTGCGGTCTGTACGGCTCAGGAGTGGCCCGACGGGTCCGCGGCGCCCAGCTCCACCGGCGGCGAGTAGATGCTGTCGTCGTGCGGCCCGCTGACCTTCAGCACTCCGGCCGCCCCTTTGCCGACCCGGTACAGGGCGTGATCCACCAACAGGTACTTCCCTGGCACATCCAGGGAGAACTCGAAGATCGCCACCGACCCCGGCGGCACATACCAGGTCTCTTCGTTGGCGATGAACGTGTCGGGGGAGCCGCTGTACACCTTGTCGAAGATCTCGCCGATGATGTGAAAGTTGGAGCCGACATTGGGCCCGCCGGTGCCAAAGAACAGGCGGACGGTCTCGCCGACATTCGCTTCCAGCGGGTGGATCTCGGTCAGCGCGGCAACATGCCCGTTGAAGGTGAAGTATTCCGGCTGCTCGGCGGCGGCCTTCTCGCCGCTGAAAGCCTGATACCCCTGGTCCCCAAACTTCCCGGCCGTGTACCACTCGCCCTGCAGCACGTAGAACTCCCGATCGACCGGCGGCAGACCGCCGGGCGGTTCGACCAGAATCCCGCCGTACATGCCCTGGGCGATATGGTGCCAGGGCGGCGGAGAGGCGCAGTGGTAGACGAATGCGCCGACGTTGAGGGCCTTGAACGTGAAGGTCTTAGTCTCCCCCGGCGCGACGGTGGTGACGGCCGCTCCCCCGCCAGGCCCGTTCACGGCATGCAGATCGATATTATGGGTGCCCTGGTTCTCTGCCGGGTTGACCAGGGTGATCTCCACGGTATCGCCCTGCATGACCCGCAGCATCGGTCCAGGGACCGTGCCGTCGAAGGTCCAGAAGCTGTAGGTGGTGCCCGGGGCCAGCTCGGCGGTGAGCTCGCGAATAGTCAAAGTGACGCTCACCGTGGTCGGCTGACTGCGCTTGATCGGAGCCGGCACGTCAGACGGGTCTCGGGAGACGTTGGGAACATCCAGCGGCAGGCCAGGAGCCAGGGCGGCCACCCCAATGCGGTCGATGGCGACCTGCGCGGCGCCCTGCAGCTTGGTCAGGTCGGCGCGCAGCGGCGAGGTCTGAATCAGAGCAATACCGCCCACCAGCAGCGCGAGGATGCCGATAGCCATGCCCAACATTCCGGTGCGATTCGAACTCATCCAGCTCCACCTCCTTTGGTGTGTCCTTCAGACACAGCTTGTTAGCGGCGACGATAGCATGCGGGCCTGGTAGCGTGAACTGAGTTTCGGCCCGACGGATTGTGACGTCTGTCACCAGACCGGCTTGCGGGCATCATGCCTCCGGTCGGGCGCGGCCGCCAGCTATAATCCTGCCAGGTCCCCCCGTGGCGAAGAATAACCAGCGGTGAAATTGCGGAAGTTTTCTCCGATTTGGCCGGTGCTGGCAGTGGCGCTGGTTAGCTTGCACTCGCCGGCCGCGACAGCCTCGGCCGTGCTCCTGCAGCCGACGGCTTTTGCCACCCCCACCCCCAATGCCGCGGGGGATATCATCTACGTCGTCCAACTGGGCGATTCGCCCTGGCGGATCGCGGCGATCGCAGGGATCACGGTCGAGCAACTCATGGCGTTGAACGGGATCGAATCCGGCGACTATATTTCGCCCGGAATGGAGCTGGTGCTGGGGTCGGTGGCGCCCACCGCGACTCCGGCCGCCCCCCCAACCCCCACCCTCGCGCCGGAGGAAATGAGCGGGACGGGTGAGATCTGCGTGCTACTCTTTCTTGACGCGAACGGTAACGCACGGCTGGATCAAGGAGAGCCGGCGTTGGCGCAGGGTCAAGTGAGCGTGGTCGACCGGCAGGGTAACCTGGCCGGAGACCATACGACCGGCACAGAAGCGGAAGGCTATTGCTTCACAGAAATGGAAGCCG
>JAHFAU010000109.1 GCA_023250385.1 Anaerolineales bacterium | reverse complement strand
CGACAGGAGGCTACAGCCTCGACCAATTGGCCGGCTACCTGCCATCCTGGGTGGAAGCGGTGGGTCGGGCGCGGCGTGAGCGTGAAGGGCAAACGAACCGGGATGTGAGCGGCGTATTCGGGGCAGGGCGAGTGCGAGAAGCCAAATTCGAGCGCACCCGCCGCCGTGCGATCGCGACCGGCCGCGGCGCTGACCCGGCACCAACTGGTGATGACCGGGATACGCCTCCACCCCGCCGCCTGCTCGTATTCGGCTGCCTCCAGTGGTGGTTGGAGTACTCGGTTGCCTTGGCGCTGATGCTGCGGGCCGAGGGCCACCAGGTCGACCTAGCCTTTCTCCCCCAGCGCCGCTGGCAAGTCGATTCGCGCCCGTTTGACCTACGCCGCCAGTTTGTCTATCTGCGGCGGGCACTGGCGCCCTTGTCGCCCGAACTGGGCCTGGTGCCGCTCGGGCCTCGGCCCGATGAACTGCCGGCCTCACTCGCCGAGTCCATCGAAGCCCAGAGCCGGCTGGACCTCCAATACACCCTGCAGCGGGAGGAGCTCGACTGGGCGGGCGACCCGGAGGTCGGCTACCTGCTCGAACTGCGCCGCGCCCGCAATCGGGCCGCGGCCGCCGCCGCGCATCGACTGCTTCGAGAGCGCAGCTACGATGCGGTTGTCATTCCCAACGGGAGCATTCTCGAGTTCGGGGCGTTGTATCGGACTGCCCGCGAACTTGGGACCCCAACAGTCAGCTACGAGTTTGGCGAGCGGCGCGAACACCTGTGGCTGGCTCGCCGGGCCGAGGTGATGCGGCTGCCGACGGCGGATTTGTGGGCGGCCCGCGGCAAGCGGCCGCTGGACGACCGGCAGCTCGACCGATTGCGGGAGCTGTACCAGGCCCGCCGCGGCGGAGCGGGCTGGGACCAGTTTTCCCGCCGATGGCAGCGTACCGAGAGCGCCGGGGCGCAGGCTGCCCGGCAGCGGCTGGGACTGGCCAATGACAAGCCCGTGGTTCTCGTTTGCACCAACGTGGTCGGCGACAGCCTGGCCCTTGATCGGCGGGTCTTCACCCGTGGCATGGCCGATTGGCTGGCGGAGACCGTGGGGGCCCTCGCTGCGCGGGCCGACGTCCAGCTGGTGGTGCGAGTGCATCCGGGCGAGATGCTGGGCGCCGGCCACCCCTCAGTCGAGATCGTGCGGCAGGTGCTGCCGGAACTGCCTCCGGGTGTCGTCGTGCTTCCGCCCGACTCGGAGGTCAACACCTATGACCTGATCGAGCTGGCCCACCTGGGTCTGGTGTATACGACGACCGTCGGCCTCGAGCTGGCGATGTTCGGGGTACCGGTCGTGGTGTGCGGTGACACCCACTACCGGGGCAAAGGCTTCACCCACGACCCGCGTTCGATGCCAGAGTACCTGGCGCGAGTGGATAGGCTGCTTCAGGAACCACTGGGTCGTTCGCTGCCTGCGGAGCAGGTGGAGCTGGCCTGGCGCTACGCCTACCTCTTCTTTTTCGATTTTCCGTTCTCTTTCCCATGGCATCTCCTTTCCTTCTGGGAGGATCTGGCGGCCCGGCCGCTGGAGCAGATGGTTAGTGAGGGCGCCCGGGGCCCGTATGCAAGAACACTGAGGGCCCTGGCAGGCGAGCCGACTGACTGGACCACGGGCGGAGATTCTCCAGGCTTGGAAGCCTCGCAACTCGCGCCGCTTATCGAAGCCGCCCAGGGTGAGCGATGACGACGGAATTTCGGGTCAAGGAACAGGTGCGGGAGTTCTATGACCGGGTTGGTTGGCGGACGATTGGCCAGGGGCTGTATCAAAACGCTCGCTATGAAGATCTGCGGCCGGTGTCAGCCGACTATCTTCATCGCTGCCATATTCGGGTGGCGCGCTACCTGGCTCCGGTGGGAAAGTATCTGCTGGATGCAGGCTCGGGTCCTATCCAGTATCCGGAGTACCTCGAGTATTCGAGCGGCTACCAATACCGAGTCTGCCTGGACCTCTCTCGGCTCGCGCTCACGGAGGCCCGAGGTCGGCTTGGAGCGCGTGGGCTCTACGTCGTCGGTGATGCGGCCCGCCCGCCGTTCAGAGAGGGGTGCTTCGCGGCCCTGGTGTCGCTGCATACGATCCACCATCTGCCTCCGGCCGAGCATGAGTCCGCATTCCGCGGCCTGTATCGGACCCTCCGGCCGGGTGGCCGGGCCGTGGTGGTTTACAGCTGGGGGGCGGGTTCGGGCTTGATGCGCATGGCGGCGCCGATGATAAGGCTGAGCACAGCGGTACGCTGGGTGGTTCGCGGGATTCGCGGAGGCTCAGGGCGCCCCTACGCTAGCGCTGCCGGCGGAGGCCGGGCCGCCGAAGGGCATGCGACGGCAAATGGCTCCGCTGGAGATCGAGCCGATGGATTCGGGAGTCGCTCCGAGGCGATACGGCTGTTGGGGGAGCGGGGGACCTTCACGTTCCAGCATAATCTCCGGTGGTTCCGCCGGACGCTTGGCGACCTCCCCGGGTTTGAGATCCGGGTGTGGCGGGCGGTGAGCGTCGAGTTCCTGCGCGCATTGGTCCACCCCAGATTGTTCGGGAGGCGGCTGCTCGAGGTCCTCTCCTGGCTGGAGGAACGGCTGCCGCACTGGCTGGGCCGGCACGGCCAGTACCCGATGATCCTGTTTTGGAAGCCGGCTGCGGGACTGGGCGCCGGAGAAGGGTCGGGCTCATGAACTGGAGTAAGACCACCCTGCTGGTGACCGGCGGCACCGGCTCGTTCGGTCGAAAGCTGGTCGAAATCATGCTCTCGGACTACGGCCCCGAGAAGCTGATCGTCTTCAGCCGCGACGAGCTGAAGCAGCACGAGATGCGGGAAGCCGGCCTCACCGATCCGCGGCTGCGCTATTTCATCGGCGACGTGCGCGACCTGCTGCGGTTGCGGCGGGCGATGGAGGGTGTCGATGTCGTGGTGCATGCAGCTGCGCTGAAGCAGGTGCCGGCTTGCGAGTACAACCCGATCGAAGCGATCATGACCAACATCATGGGCGCCCGGAACGTCGTCGAGGCCGCCCTCGATACCGGGGTCAAGCAGGTGATGGCGATCAGCACCGACAAGGCAGTTAACCCGATCAACCTGTACGGGGCCACCAAACTTGCGGCGGAGAAGCTGTTGATCCAGTCGAACGCCTACGCCGGTGGGCGCGAGACCCGTTTCAGTTGCGTCCGTTATGGAAACGTGGTCGGCAGCCGCGGCAGCGTAGTGCCGGTCTTCCTGCGCCAGCGCGGCAACGGCCGAGTGACCGTCACCGACGAGCGCATGACCCGGTTCTGGTTGTCAATAGAGCAGGGGGTGCGGTTCACAATTCGCTGTATCGAGCTGATGCAGGGGGGAGAGGTATTTGTACCGAAGATCCCCAGCATGCGCATCGTCGACGTGGCCGCGGCGGTCGCTCCCGGCTGCGAGATCGAATTCGTCGGCATCCGCCCGGGTGAAAAGCTGCACGAGGATCTGCTCTCGGAGGACGAAGGGCGATACGCGGTCGAGTTGGACGAGATGTATGTCGTCCAGCCCGGAGGGGCCCTGTGGTTTGGGCACGCCTGGGAAGGTAAAGGGAAATCCCTTCCGGATGGCTTCCGTTACGGCAGCGAAACCAATGAGCAGTGGATGAGCGTGGAGGCGATCCGGCAGATGGCGGAGCCTTACATGGGCGCTCAGGGAAACTAAGGATGGCCAAGATCCTGATCACCGGTGCCAGCGGCCTGTTGGGCAGCAATCTGGCAGTAGTGGCGGCCGCCGAGCACCAAACCCTGGGGATCTACCATCAGCATCCGCTGCAAATCCCGGGCGTCGACATGATGGCAGCCGAGCTTAGTGATCCGCGCCAAGCCACTCGGGTGATCGCGGGGTTTGCTCCGGACTGGGTCGTGCACTGTGCCGCGGCCAGCGAGGTCGATCGCTGCGAGCTGGATCCGGCCTGGGCCCGGCGGCTGAATTTGGAGATGGCGAAGAACGTGGCCGAGGCGGCCGCGGGGGTCGGCGCCCGGCTTGCGCATATATCGACGGATGCCGTGTTTGACGGAGAGTTAGGCGACTACCGGGAGAGCGACGAGCCCCGCCCGATCATGATCTACGGAGAGACCAAGCTGGCCGGCGAGCGAGCGGTGGCCCTGGCCCATCCAGAAGCACTGGTTCTGAGGATCAACCTCTTCGGATGGGGGCCGGGCCCCAAGCGCAGTCTGGCTGAGTGGTTCCTGGAGCGCTTGGAGGCCGGCGATACGTGTCCGGGATTCACCGACATCTATTTCTCGCCGCTGCTGGCCCAACATCTCGCCCGGGCCCTATTGGAATTGCTGGAGGCGGGCGCCAGTGGGCTGCTCCATCTGCCGGGGCATACCTGCCTGAGCAAATACGAATTCGGCGTTCAATTGGCGCAGGAGTTCGGCCTGGATGCGGCCCGAATCCGGCCGATGAGCGTCGGCGATGCAAAGCTGACAGCCGCCCGGCCCAGGCGGCTGTGCCTAAACGGCGAGAAGGTTGAGAGTGTGCTGGGGCGGCCACTGCCGGAGCTGGACAGCGGGCTGCGCGAGCTGCGTGAATCGCGGGGCATGTTCCCGAGCCGGCGGCAGGCGAAGGCAGGGGCGGCGGCGTGAGTGAGATTGGGAAGTGCCCGGAAGCTGAAAAGCAGTGCGCGAGGAGGAGCCGCCGGGTGAGCGAGATTGAGAGGCGAGGAGCAGTGGCATGAGCAAGGTTGCGGGCGGAAGAGCCGCGTGAGCGAAATTACGATCGCCGGACGCAAGATAGGCCAGGGCCATCCGACCTATCTCATCGCCGACATCGCGGCCAACCACGACGGCGAATTGGACCGGGCGAAGCACCTAATCCGGCTGGCGGCCGAGGCCGGGGCGGATGCGGCCAAGTTCCAGAACTTCCGGGCGCCGGAAATCGTCAGCGACTTTGGCTTCCGAAGCCTGTCGGCGCCGGCCTCGCATCAATCTAAGTGGAGCGAGTCGGTGTTCGAGGTTTACGCTGCGGCCTCGATTCCGTTCGAGTGGTCGGCGGAGTTGGGTGAGGAGTGTGACGAGGCCGGGATCCACTACTTCTCTTCGCCGTACGACTTCGCGGCGGTCGATCAACTGGAGGTCTATTTCCCGGCGATCAAGATCGGCTCAGGCGACATCACCTGGATCGAGATCGTGCAGCGGATTGCCGCCAAGCGGAAACCGGTGCTGTTGGCGACCGGGGCCTCGACCATCGGCGATGTCCAGCGAGCAGTGGAAGCGATCCTGGCGATCAACCCGGATCTGGTGTTGATGCAGTGCAACACCAATTACACCGCCAGCTTGGAGAACTTTGATCACATTCACTTGAACGTCTTGAAGACCTACGGCCTGATGTGGCCGGAGCTCGTGCTGGGGCTGTCGGATCACACACCCGGGCATGCCACGGTGCTGGGCGCGGTCGCCCTGGGGGCCCGGGTGGTGGAGAAGCACTTCACCGACGACACCCACCGGGAGGGGCCGGACCACGGGTTCTCGATGGACCCGAAGTCTTGGCGAGAGATGGTGGACCGGACCCGCGAGCTGGAGCGCGCGCTCGGGTCGGCCCAGAAATTCGTGGCCGGCAACGAGCAGGAGACGGTGGTGATTCAGCGCCGCTGCTTGCGCGCCGCGCGGCCGATTGGGGCGGGCGAGCTGCTGACCCGGGAGGCGATAGCGGTCCTGCGACCGGCGACACCGGGAGCCATCCCGCCCTATGAAATCCAGGCCGCAGTCGGCGCCCGGGCCCTGGCCGACATCCCAGCCGGGGAGGCCTTGCGCTGGACGATGTTGGGGAACGGGTGAGCCGGTGGCCGTGGAAATGGTTCTGATTGTGAAGTCCTTCACGAACCCGAGGTTCACGTGCGAGTGATTTATTTCTCGCAAGACTTTACCCCGCACGACTATCGCTTTCTTGAGGCGCTCGGACGGAGCGAGCACGAGGTGCATTACCTGCGGCTGGAAGACCGCGGCCGGCAACTCGAGAGCCGACCGGTCCCGGATGGCATCCAACTGATCGA
>JAHFAU010000108.1 GCA_023250385.1 Anaerolineales bacterium | reverse complement strand
CCGATGCTTCGCTGCTGAGACCGAGTCGCGAGTCGATGGGCGAGGGGCGAGCGCAGTTCGTGACATCTGTCACATGCGGAGGTGACCATCACCACTGTGTCCAGGTGTGCCCCACAGCAAGTATTAGCGACACGTTGCGGAAGCCCCGCCGTGGGCGATAGGTGCCGGTTCCTGTGAACCGACGAAAGACAGGACGAGTAAGATGACAATCCCTCGGGGCAGGATAGCCCGCTGGGTCACGGCGGCCGGCCTGCTGGTCGTGGGCCTGGTGGTCGCCGGAATCCTTCTGACCCGCGCCGAGGCGCTCGCCGCCCCCGCCCAGCCTCTCCCCTACAGCCACAAGGTTCACGTGGAGGCCGGCGTTCAATGCCTGTTCTGCCACACCGCCGCGCTGCGCTCGGATGTGGCGAGCCTGCCTTCGGTGCAGAAATGCGTCGGCTGTCACACACTGATCTCCGCCGACGAAGAGCCGATCCAAGAGCTGCTCGGCTACTGGGAGCGGGGCGAGCCGATCCCCTGGGTCCGTGTCCAGCAGCAGCCGGACTTCGTGTTCTTCAGTCATCAGGCCCACCTCGGTGCGAGCCTCAACTGCGAAACCTGCCACGGCGACGTGGGCCAGATGACCGTCGCCCGCCCAGTGGTTCAGATGGATATGGGATGGTGCCTGGAATGTCACATCGAGCAGCCAGAGGAGAAGGTAGCCCGCCTGGCGGACTGCCTGACGTGTCATAAGTAGCCTCCAGATGAGCAAGAAGATCTCCCGGCGACAGTTCATCAAATTTACAGCGGGGACCGCGACCGCGGCCGGCGTCGCCCCAAAGCTGCACCGAATGCTCCAGGAGCCATTCGTCCACCCACCGGAGGACTTGCTTCCCGGGCAGGCAACCTGGTACGCCAGCACCTGCCGCCAGTGCTCGGCCGGGTGCGGGATCATCGTCCGGGTAATCAACGGGCGGGCCAAGAAGATCGAGGGCAATCCCCTCTACCCCCTGAACCGGGGGAAACTGTGCGCCCGCGGACAGGCCGGGCTGCAGGCGCTCTACCATCCCGACCGGCTGAGGAACGCGGTCCGCCAAACCGGGGGACGCGGGTCGCGGCAGTTCGAACCCCTCTACTGGGATGAGGCCCTGGATCTGCTGGCCGAGAAGATCGGGAGCCTGAGTGATCCCGGCCGGCTGGCGGTGCTGGGAGGGCTGCTGCCCGACCATCTCTACCGGCTGCTGAGCCTTCTCTTGGACTCCCTCGGCTCACCACCCCCAGTGACCTTCGACCTGCACTCCGCTCTCGAAGGCCGCGGGGCCGCCGCCCGCTTGGCTCAACTCACCTTGGGATCGGCCGAGCTGCCGGTCTACGACCTGGAGGGTGCCGATGTGGTTTTCTCCTTCGGCGCGAACTTTCTTGAGACCTGGATGTCCCCAGTGGCCCAGAGCCTCGCCTACGGAAACATGCGCCAGGGGCCCTTTGGCGGGCGCGGCTTCCTGGTCCAGTTCGAGCCACGGCTTTCTGCCACGGCCGCCTCCGCCGATCGCTGGATACCCCTCCGCCCCGGCACCGAAGGGTTTGTCGCCCTGGCCCTCGGTCGAATCATTGTCGAGGAACGACTCGGTCACGCCGGCAGCCATCGCCCCCACGCCGCGCTCTATCAGGATGTAGACGTGACTGAGATGGCCGAGGCCAGCCAAGTGCCGATCGAGACTCTGCGTCAGCTGGCCCAGCTGTTTGCCGACGCCGAGCACCCGGTCGCCATCCCAGGAGGCTCGCTGGCCGGACAACAGAACGGCGGGCCGGGCATGCTGGCGGTGCAGGCACTAAACCGAGTCGTGGCTCAGTTCGGGCGGGTGGGCGGCGTCTTCCTGTCCTCCCCCGGACCTAGCGGCGCGCTTCGCCGGACCGCAAAGGCGGACTCCTTCTCATCCGTGCAGGATCTCATCGGTCGGATGAAGGCTGGCGAAGTCGATCTCTTGCTTGTAGTTGGCGCCAACCCGGTCTTCGAACTGCCGTCCGCGGCGGGCTTCGCCGAGGCCATCGAGCGCGTACCTTACGTCGTTTGCTTCAATTCGTTCGTCGACGAAACTGGCGCCCGTGCCGACCTGATCCTGCCCGACCATACGTATTTGGAATCGTGGGGCTACCAGGTGCCGCATCCGGGCGCCGATCGGCCGGCGGTCAGCAGCCAGCAACCCGTCGTGCGTCCGGTGCACGACACGCGGGCCAGCGCCGACGTGTTTCTCGCTCTGGCCTCCCGGCTGGGTGGCCGGCCAGCCGAGGTACTCCCCTGGCCGGACGAGGTTTCGTTCTTGGAAGAAACCGTCCGCGAGCTGCACGGCTCTAGCCTGGGAGCCTACACCGCAGACACCCCGGCCGGCTTCTTCGCGCTCTGGAGGCAGTACGGCGGCTGGTGGTCCGAGAAGGAGCTGCCCCTCGAGCCGGAAGTGCCGGACCCGGGAGCCCAGCCCCTACCAATAGTCCCGCCTTTGTTCGAGGGTAATCAGCAGACCTACCCCTTTCACCTCTATCCCTACCCGTCGGTCGCCCTTTCCGATGGCCGCGGCGCGGCCCTGCCCTGGCTGCAGGAGACCCCAGACCCAATGACCACTGCCCGGTGGGGAACCTGGGTCGAGCTGAACCCGGAGGCCGCCCGATCGCTTGGCGTCGAAGATAACGACATCGTCCGGGTGATCTCGCCGTATGGGGAACTTGAGGCGCCGGTGGTCGTCTTCCCGGGGATTCAACCGGAAGTTGTGGCCATTCCGGTGGGTCAGGGGCATACGGACTACGGCCGGTTTGCCCAACAGCGCGGGTCCAACCCGATGGACTTGGTGGCTCCAGTGGTCGACTCAGAGAGCGGTTCTCTGGCGTGGGGGGCGACCCGGGTTCGCCTCGAACCGACCGGCCGCAAGCAGGCTTTGGCGCGATTGGAGAGTCTAGATGGCGCAGGCCGCGAAACCCTCGGCTGAGCCCGGACGACGCTGGGGATTGGTCGTTGACCTGGACCGCTGTACCGGCTGCCAGGCCTGCGTCGTCGCCTGCCAGGCTGAGAACAACGTGCCGGTAGCCGGAGAGAAGCAGGCTGGGTACGGACGATGGATGCACTGGATCATCATCCATCGCTACTGGGAGGGCGAGTACCCGAACATCAAAGCCCGCTTCATGCCCGTGATGTGCCAGCAGTGCGATGAGGCGCCGTGCGAACCGGTCTGCCCGGTGTTTGCCACCTATCACAATCCGGAAGGCCTGAACGCGCAGATTTACAACCGGTGTATCGGGACTCGCTTCTGCGGGAATGCCTGCCCGTACAAGGTACGCACCTACAACTGGTTTCGCCCGGAGTTCCCCGCGCCGCTCACCGAACAATTGAACCCTGACGTCACTGTTCGGTCCCGCGGCATCATGGAGAAGTGTACTTTCTGTATCCAGCGCATTCGGCGGGCGGAGCTGGACGCTCGCGCTCAGGGGCGAGAAGTGGCCGATGGGGAGATCCAGCCCGCCTGCGTGCAGACTTGTCCCCCGGAGGCTCTGATCTTCGGTGACCTCAACGATCCCGAGAGCCGGGTGAGCCAATTGGCCCGCAGCCGGCGCTCCTTTCGACTACTCGAGGAATTGGGAACCGACCCGGGTGTGATCTACCTCAAGGGAGGCGAGACGAATGCCTGAGTCCGCCCAGCCGCGACCCGGCTCCGAGAGCGAGCGCTCCGAGCTCGATGGCAGTCTGTTGCTCGTCGAGCGGACGGACTCAGAAATCAACCAGGCCGTCCTTCAACCCATGTTGCGGGGAGGCCGCAACTTCTGGATCCTGGTCGCCGGCCTGGGGGCGGTCGTCGCCTGGGGGCTGTACGCCTGGGGGTACCTGGTTACCTGGGGCATCGGCACCACCGGCAAGAACCGTCCGGTGTATTGGACCCTCTTCATCACCACGTTTGTGTTCTGGGTAGGGATCAGCCACGCGGGGACCATGATCTCCGCGGTTCTACGCTTGCTTAAGGTGGACTGGAGGCGGCCGATCACCCGAGGGGCGGAGGCCATGACCTCCTTTGCCCTGATGATGGCTGCTCTCTACCCATTGATCCACCTGGGTCGGGTGTGGAAGTTCTACTGGATGATTCCCTACCCCAACGGTCGCTTCATGTGGCCCAACTTCCAGTCGCCGCTCATGTGGGATTTGGTCGCCATCTCCACCTATCTGATCGGGTCAACCCTGTATCTCTACCTGGCGCTCATTCCCGATATGGCGATGGCCCGCGACCACACGGGCGGCTGGCGCTTCCAGCTCTACCGGGCGCTCGCCCTCGGGTGGCGCGGGACCGAGGCCGAGTGGCACAAGCTGCATCGCGCCCTGGGGATCTTTTCGGTCGCCATCATCCCCATCTTCCTCTCAGTGCACTCGATCGTGTCGTGGGACTTCGCAGTGACCATCCAGCCACGCTGGCACAGCACCATCTTCGCCCCCTACTTCGTCGTCGGCGCCATCTATTCCGGGCTGGCCGCACTGGCCTGCATTCTGGTGATCGTGCGGCGAGGGATGCGCCTCGGGGAATTCCTGCGCGCCGAGCACTTCAATGCCTTGGGCAAACTGGTGATGGTGGCCGGTATGTTGTGGACCTACTTCTGGTTCGCTGGATTCCTGGTCGAGTGGTACGGCAACGAGCCGGTGACCCGCGAGTTGATCCAGGAGGAGATCGCCGGCCGGCTGGCGCCGCTCTTCTACCTGCAGATGGCTGCCAATCTGATACCCATCGGGCTGTTGGCGTTCCGCAGGGTGCGCAGCACCCCCCGGCTGCTCCTGTTGGCCGGTCTCTCGGTGAACGTGGGGATGTACACCGAACGGCTGCTCATTGTGGTGGGGAGCCTGCAGCGGAACGACATCCCCTTCAACTGGGGCACCTATCGCCCCACTTGGGTCGAGATCAGCATCGTGGCAATGACCTTTGCCGGCTTTGCCTTGCTCTACATCTTGTTCTCCCGAATAGTTCCTTACGTCCCGGTGTGGGAGATCAAGGAAGGGCGCCTACGCTACAGCCTGCGTCGCATTGGACGGCTGTTGGTGCCCACCGCGGCGGAGATCGAGTAGGCGCGTGAGCGGCTCAACCTCCCTGATGGCTCTCTTTGATGAGGGCACCCGAACCGCAGAAGCGATTGACGAATTGCACGCGCTTGGCATCCCGGCGGACAAGATGACGGTCATGAGCGGAGTTCCCTACCCCGAGCGTGCCCTGGGCCGGCAGGTTGAGTGGCTGCGGCTTCCATACATCGTGGTCGCAGGCGCAGTCGCCGGATTGGTTTTTGGGTTGTTCCTGGCCGTGATCACACCTCATCTCTACCGGTTGGATGTCGGCGGGCATCCGACGGTGAGCTTCGCCCCCGCGGCAGTGATCATCTTCGTCTTTACCATGCTGGCGACCATCGTTTCCACCTTTCTGGGTGTGCTCTGGGAAATGAACTTCCCCGAGTTTGGGCCCAAGTACTACCACGAAGAAGTTACCGACGGCCGGCTGGCGGTGCTGGTCGAGCCGCCTGACGAGCTTGCCACTCAGGCGCGGGAGCTCCTGGAAAAACACACCGCCCATCCGGTGCAGCTCGCCGAGAAGAAGCCGCTGTGAGCGCTCGCACCCGGCGCGGGCTGATCATTCTCGGCTTACTGCTGCTGCCGTTTGTCCTCGGGCTGCTCTTCACCTTCGAGTGGATCAAGATCCCTCTTCCCACCGACATGCAGACTCAGCCCTCGGTCGACTACCAGGAGGGCCCGCGTTTGCTGCCGCCCGAGGACGCGATCCCGGTGCAGGGGCGCTCAGTCATCCCGGAGGAATTTCCTCTAAATCCTGTGCCGGCCGACGGGGTGTCGGTCCAGCGGGGTCAGATCCTCTACGACATCAACTGCCAGCTTTGCCATGGGCCGCAGGGCCACGGAGATGGACCGCTGGCCGGTTACTTCGACCGAACCCCACAGAACCTCACCGTCCCGCAGATTACCGCTGAATTCGACGGCTCGGTCTACCTGACGATCGTTCAGGGCTTCGGCAAAATGCCTTCCCTCGCCGAGAACTTGAGCCTCCGCGAGCGATGGGATGTCATCAACTACGTTCGAACGCTGCCCT
>JAHFAU010000193.1 GCA_023250385.1 Anaerolineales bacterium | reverse complement strand
TTCCGGTTGTGAACATGTGGTGGGCCCAGACCAGGAAGCCCATGACCGCGATGGCCAATGAAGAGCCGGCAATCGCCCGATAACCGAAGATCGGTTTTCGACTGAAAACCGGAAGGATCTCTGAAACGATCCCCATGGCAGGGAGGATCATGATATAGACCGCAGGATGAGAATAGAACCAGAAGAGATTCTGCCAGGTGATCGGGTCGCCGAGGCTCTCGATTTGGAAAAAGGCCATTCCCAAAGTCCGCTCCAGCACAAGCAGCAGCAGGGCCGCAGTCAACACCGGAGTAGCAAGCAGCACGATCAAGGAAGTCGCGATGATTGCCCAACAGAACAGCGGCATCCGACCGAGCGACATCCCGGTCGTCCGCATGGTGAGGATCGTCACCAGGAAGTTGATCGCCCCGATGAGAGAGGAGCTTCCTACCAGGATTATTCCCAGCGCCCAGAGGGTTTGGCCGATCGGGGCCTGCAGGCTGAGCGGGGCGTAGGCGGTCCACCCGGTGTTGGCCGGCCCCAGGAAATTCCCAGACAGGATCGTCAGCCCGCCCCACAGCAGCAGCCAGAAACTAGCCGCGTTCAAGCGCGGGAAGGCCATGTCCTCCGAACCGATCATAAGCGGGATCAAGTAGTTGGCGAATCCAGCCATTACTGGAATGACCCACAGAAAGATCATCGTCGAACCGTGAAGGGTGAAGATCGCGTTATAGGCTTCCGGGTCCAACGTGTTTTCAGGATCCAAGAGCTCGTAACGAATGATCATTGCAAGCAGCCCACCGAAAAGAAAGAAGACGAAGGTCGTCGCCAGGTATTGCACGCCGATGACTTTGTGGTCGGTGTTGAAGGCGAAGTAGTCCCGCCAGGATCGCGCCCCGTGCCGGATCAGACCTCCGTGAGCCGAGCCGGTGGCCATCAACCGTGCTCCGCGAGCCAGCGGGAAAAGTCCGCTGGCTCCTGCACCACCACCTGGCTGCGCATTACCGCATGCCCGACGCCGCAAAGCTCCGCACACACGATCGGAAACTCACCGGGGAGAGTGGCTGTGAAACTGAGAAACGTCGAAGTCTGGGGCAGGGCGTCCTGCTTGAGTCGAAAAGCCGGCACCCAGAGGGAGTGAATGACGTCCTCTGACATGAGCTCAAGCTGGACCGGACTGCCGGCCGGGACATGCAGCTCAGGCGACGTGATGTTGTATTCCGGGTAGTTGAATTGCCAGACAAACTGGCTGGCGACCACCTGAACTACGAGGGGCGCCTCGCGCTGGGCACGCAGCCGAACCAATACTTGCGAACTGTAGGCCGCCAACCAGAAGACGATCAACGCGGGCATGAACGTCCAGGCGAGCTCAAGCCGATTGCTGCCTCGAATCGAGATTCCCTCGCCCACATGGCCGGGCCGCCGGCGAAAGCGAAGCAAGGCGTAGAGCAACGCCCCCAGGACAAGCAGGAAGACCGCTGCGGCAATCCCTAGCATCGTCCGGAACAGAGTGTCGATCAGGCCGGCCTCTTCCGACCCGACCGCGGGCATCAGGTCGACGAAGTGACCCACGAGCAGGCCGCTCAGAATTACCAACAGCGTAAAGATCGCCGCACCAGGTCCGGCAGCCCGAGGGAGACCCCGAGCCGGTGGGTCCGCCCGAGGCGAGTCCATCCGGGTGGGCGAAGGCAAAGAATCTGACATTGTGAACGAGGGGACAAATCAATTGTACGGCGACCAATCGGGGTGTCAAGGAAGGCCACCGCACAGGAAGGTGTAGACTTACCCTGCTCCGGGCCAGCGGCACGCGCCTCAGTTCTCGCCCGGCCTAACTCCGAAGGAGGAGCTCGAAATTGAATGTCTCCCGAGAAGCCCATCCCGTTTGGCCTGAATGGGTCTACCCGTACTCGGCCGGTGTCATCGGTGGACTGATCGGTGGGATTGGGGTCGCGCTGGTCGGGGCGGCCTATGGTCTCATCAATGGAGTCGGTGTCTGGCTGCCGGTCAACTTGGTAGCGGCCGCAGTCTTGCGCCAGCTGCAACCTCAATCGCTTGCCGAAATCGCCCGCTTCAACCCGCTGGCCCTAGGAATTGGGCTGATCCTGCACGCCGGCGTATCGATCGCAGTGGGGGCAATGTTTTCTTTCCTGCTGCCGGCGCTGCCGGGA
>JAHFAU010000192.1 GCA_023250385.1 Anaerolineales bacterium | reverse complement strand
CGAGTCGATTCTCGTCCGCACGGACAAAGTCGCCGAAGTGCCCGACTCTTGGGCCGACCTTTGGGATCCGCAGTATGCCGGCCACGTTGCGCTCTGGGACTCGGGAGAGGCCAATTTTGCCATGACCGCCCTCTCGCTCGGGATCGATCCGTGGACGGCCACCCCGGAGCAGAGCGCGCAGGTGCAGGAGCGGCTGGTTGCTATCAAGCCTAATCTGCTGACCTACTGGGTGGACTATGCCGAGATGGCCCAGATGATCTCGTCGGGCGACCTGTGGCTGGCCTCGAACGCGTGGCCCGACGCCTACGGTTTGCTGTTGGACGAGGGGGTGCCGGCCGAGTACATCCAACCGATCGAAGGACGGCTGGGCTGGGTATGCGGCTATGGGATCGCCAAGGGGGCGAAGGACGTCGAGCTGGCTCATGAGTTTCTCGACGCTTTGCTGGCTCCCGAGTCGATGGCCTTCCTCACCAACCAGTATTACTACGGCGCGGCGAACGCCGATTCGGTCGCTCTGGCGGACCCCTATGTAATCGACCTGCTGAGTTTGGATGATCCCGCCATTCTGAAAGAGACGATCTTTTACCAGACCCTCACTGACGAGCAGCGCCAATTCATGACCAGCATGTGGGACGAGGTCAAGGCCGCGCCCTGATCGTCGCCGGGGGATGTCTACCCAACCGGGTGCTCTGCTGGCTCGACCAGCTGCCCAACTCCAAGTCCGCCAGCGGATTACTGTGCTCCTCACTCCGCCCGGCCTCTGGCTCCTACTTTTCTTCGTTATCCCCCTCGGCGTCATGGCGGTGTTCAGCTTTCGGGCGGGAAGTTTCGGCACCGAGCGTGAGCTGTTCACCCTCGAGCATTATCGGCGTTTCCTGGCCGATGGCTCCGCCCAGCGGCTGCTCTGGCGCTCGCTGGTCATTGCGCTGGAAACCTCGCTGATCTGTGTGATCCTGGCATTCCCCCTCGCCTACTTCCTCTCGTTTCGGGCCGGGCCCAGCCGGCTGGTTTTGTTGACGGTCCTGGTCATTCCCTCTTGGACCAGTTTCTTGCTGCGCATTCTGGCCTGGAAGGTTTTGCTGGGGTCTTCGGGAATCTTCAACAGCCTGCTGCTGTCGCTGGGCTGGATCGATACGGCCGCCCCGATCCTGCTCTTCAGCCGCGGGGCGGTCATCATCACCCTGGTCTACATCTGGGTGCCGTTCGTTGCACTGCCGATCTTCGCCGGACTGGAGCGCATCAATCGTCATCTACTCGAAGCCGCCGAGGATCTGGGATCCCGCCCCTGGCAGATCTTCCTAGAGGTCATCCTCCCGCTCAGCCTGCCGGGCGTGCTGGCCGGCTTCCTCTCGGTGTTCATTCCGACCGTCGGCGAGTACGTGACTCCCCTTCTGGTCGGGGGAGTCGACGGCATCATGTACGGCAATTTGGTTCAGGATCAGTTCGCCAGGGCGCTCAACTGGCCGTTCGGTTCGGTGATGAGCCTGGTGATGATGCTCGTGGTGCTCGTGCTCACCTTTGGTCTCGGTCGCGGCGTGAAGGTGACCGACCTTGCAGGCGTCTAGGACTCGCCCGTTCGTTTCGTTCGGCGGCTTGTATTTCGGACTCGCGGCGGCCTTTCTCTACCTGCCAATCCTGCTGCTGATCCTCTTTTCTTTCAACGACTCCCGCACGCTGGTCTTCCCGCTCCGGGAGTTCACGACCCGCTGGTACGCCCAGCTGTTGCACTCGCCCGAACTGCTGCGCGCGCTCGGGAACAGCCTCTGGGTCGGCCTGCTGTCGTCGCTGGTGGCCACCCTGCTCGGTACGATGGCCGCCATCGCCATTGTTCGATTCCGATTTCGACTTCAAGGGCTGTTCATGGCAGTTTCGACGATCCCACTGGTGATCCCCTCCGTGGTGTTAGGTGTGGCGCTGCTGCTCGTCTTTGCTCAGTTCGGGGTGCCGCTTTCACTGCTGGCGGTTGGGATCGGCCACACCATTCTCAACATCCCCTACGCGATGTTGATCGTAGCCGCCCGGCTGACAGGGTTCTCCAATCATCTTGAAGAGGCCGGGATGGATCTGGGTCTGAGTTACTGGGGAACCCTGCTGCGGGTCACCCTTCCGATCTCGGCCCCCGCGCTGCTCGCCGCGTTTCTCTCCTCGTTCACGACTTCGTTCGACGAGTTTGCGGTGGCCTTCTTCCTGGTCGGTACC
>JAHFAU010000020.1 GCA_023250385.1 Anaerolineales bacterium | reverse complement strand
AGGGCCTATTACTATCTGATCCCCCTGCTTCCACTTGCCGCGATTGGCACCGGAGCCATTGTGCTTCGCGGGATCCCGATCGTCGTGGATACTTTCCTGACTGGATTTGATACGCTCACAAGGCGATGGCTATGGGCGCCAACGAGTCAAGGGGGGACCTGGATTAGGGCTCGCATGGTCCATCTGGTCACGGCTCTTGGCGTTTTCATCTTCCTGGTTTCGCCATTTCTGATTTCGGGGCTCCTGACCTTCGTAGATGTGTTGAACAGGATGGATACGCCGATCCCGGACCTGCTGGTGGACCAGGCGGACGCGAGAGAAGTGGCGGACTATGTGAACGCTCGCGTGGGGCCGTCCGATCTTGTGCTGGCCTCGCCCGCGCTGGCGTGGATGCTTGACGCAAATGTTGCGGACTTTCAGCAGTCGCTCGCCTTTGAGGGCCAAGCGACCATCCACTACCCGGCGGGCATTCCCCACGATCGGTTCGCCTACCCGACATCGCCCGAGATTGCTCGGTATGTTGTCATCGATCCGGTGTGGAAGAACTGGGGCGCGGTGCTCATGCCCGAGGTGGCAGGTCTGATCGGAGCCGTGGAGGCCTGGCCACTTGAGTTCAAGGCCGGAGAGATTCATGTCTACGCCAACCCTGGGTTCACCTCCGACTAACCCTTCCTCACCGGTGAGCTGAGATCTCCGCTGTCTAGATCATTGGATGCAAGAGATCCGCACGGCTGGCTGGATTCAGGTGGCTGCGCTTTGAGCCGGTTCTGCTTTTCTGCGGGTGACCAGTGCGAACGCTGCCAGATAGAACAGCGCCGCCAGCAAGACAAGGCTGTGGTAGCCAAGCACGAGGGCTAGGTATTCGAGGGAACCCCCGACCATCGTTCCGAGCAGATTCGCGCTGAAGGCAATGTTGGCCTGCCTCGTCCTTCGGAAGATAGCGCCATATATCAAGTTTGCCAGAAAGATGGGGGAGAACAGGAGGACTGCCGCCACACCGTACCGCAGGATTACGTTTTCGATGAGGATGTTTTCAAGCGGCAATATTAGATTCAAACTTAGCGCCCCAAACAGCACCAGGTACAGTCCCCCAAGATGGGCGATCCTGAATTTCGCAACCATCCAGTTGGCGACAAGGACGGCAAGCAGGACAGCAAAGAAAACCAAGGCGTTTACAAACCAGGTGGCTCCGAAGAGGAGAAAGCAACTGACAATGCTCTTGGCTTCCAAGAGCATGAAGGCCGCACCCATCAGGAAATAAGGCCATCCCTCGAGCGAAATTCCCCCTCCAGCCGAGAACTTTCTCAAGTAAATGAACGACACGATCAGGATCATCACGAAGATGGCCGAGTACTGCGGCGGGAGTGATCGATCCTTCATGTAGAGGAATGGCCAGTCGTCTGTCGCCGGAACTTGGCTCACGCTGGTCAAGCGAGACAGATTGGCGGACTGGGTATTGATTCTGTCAGTGCCAGGGCCTGCGAAAAAAGTTGCAAAACCTAGGTTCAGATACTCCAGGTCGGAGTACTGATGGTAGAGCGGGGCTTCCCCAAATACCTCGCTGAGCATTGAGGCGATCTTCTCCGTTAGCCAATCGAATCGATAGTAGTTGTAAAGAACGAAGAGCCCATTCGGCTTCAAGTGGGCGCGAACGCTCTCGAAAGATTCCAGTGTAAAGAGGTAGCTCTCAAGCCGAACGCTGCTCATGCTGGAGGCTAGGACGAGCGAATCAGGCAAGGCGAAGATAATCATGTCATACTTGTCCGCGGATCTCCTCAGAAACGCGCGCGCGTCGGCAACATAGACGTTGACCCGCGGATCTCGATAGGGGCTTTCCGGGTGGTAACGGCGGCCTAAGTCAACTATCCGGCGATCGATCTCCACCGCGTCGACCCTCGCTACGCCGTTTCGCAAGGCTGCGGCAATATCGTTTCCTCCACCGGCTCCTACGACAAGTACCCTCTCCGCGCCGCTCCCTTCGCCCACAACTTGGTACGGGAGGAGGTAGAACGGACGCATCTCTTCCCTTGCATAGAATTCCTGGTGTCCTGCTCCATTCGCATAAAGGAAATAGGTAGTCGGGAGGGGGTCCTCCTTCCCGATCATCACCCGCTGTGTCCCGACCGGTCCCTGCCTCAGAAGATTCAAGCGCGAGTAGGGAGACCAGAAGTTACCGAAAGAGAAGTCGCTCGCAGCAACCGTAAGGACGGTTCCTCCAAGTAGAAGGAGATTCCTTCCTCTCTTGCTCCCGCTAGGCAGGTAGGGGATTACAAGAAGCGCGGCGACGAGGTACCAAGTCCACGAAGGGGCGGAGGCGAAGCTCAGCAGGCTGAATCCCAATATCCCCGCCAGGCTTCCGACAATGTTGAGACTGTAGGCCCGAAGCGGCTCGAATTCGTTGAGTAATCGACCGAGCTCCTGACTGAGCAAGACGAATAATGTACTGACGGAAATGAAAACTGTCGGGAGGAGAATAGCTGGAGGCAGCCGAAGCGCGCTCGTCGAGCTAGTGAAGAAGAGGAGGCCTTCAAAGTCGGGTTGGACTTGTGCACGTGTGAACAGAGCCAATACCACCAGCAGAAAGAGCAACGGCGGAAACCACTCAATGAGGTGCGCCTTGCGGTCAACCAATTGGGTCCCGACACCAATTCCCAGCAAGGCTCCTAGCAGGACAAAGTTCGTGAAATAGCCCAGATAGAGAACATAGGCCGAGAGCCACCTGATGCAGACCAGCTCCATGAACAAGACCAGGAAGCTGATCAAAAACAGCCGTACGGAGTGTCTCCCGAGAAACTCTTGTTGCTTCATACTTAGCAGAGTGTGACTGGCCACGACTTCCCTAGTCTGTTCGATTTTGTTATTCGGGAGCACGCCAACACACGTTGAACCCATTGCGCAGCCTTGTCAATAGGACCGGGCGCGCACCAGGCCAGCCCGTCTATCATCTGCACCCTAATCTTTGTGGCATTTCAGCGAGGATCGGGGGTGGCCGGTCGGCCGCGATCCTCGGTGAGTGATAGACTGGTTCCTGGGACAATCTTGCAACGAGGGACACGCGGAAATGGGCTCTTGGAACCCCTCCTGGCGAAGCAGCGCGCCAGTATGGCGGATCGGTTCATCCCCCCGCACCTGCGGGATGGTTGAATCCTAGATGTCGGTCGTGGGAACTGCCCATACTTCTTGGCCCACACCTCCCTCAAGGGGAAGCTTTCCGTCGATCAGCTTCCGATGGGGGATGGCTTGCTTGGAATCACGTTCCACAACTTAGATCTTAACGAGGACCCAACTCTGCCCTTCGAGGAGGGATTCTTCAGCGCGATTTCCATACTGACCATCGTCGAGCACTTGGATCAGTCGAGGCTGGTCGTGCTGTTCAAAGAAACCCGACGCGTGGTTCGGACGGTTGGTGTGGTGGTCGTTACGACCCTGGCGACCGGCCGGACGCCTGTGAAACCATAGTATCGCGAGGGTGCCGAATGATCGAATCATTTGTAGGCTTGCCCTCCCACGGCCGTAATCTAGCAGAAAGACCCCTAATGAGTCATACTCAATTCGTGAGGCGGTCACATGCCTGAAGTGACGCTGCGCGCCTACACCAAGCAGATCGACGAGCTCATCGAGCGTGAGCGGCTCAAAGAGGCGATCGCGCACTGCCGCCATATCCTCCACGGCTATCCCAAGCACATCGAGACCTATCGCCATCTAGGGAAGGCCTACCTAGAGGCCAAGCGCTACGGGGATGCGGCGGATATCGTTCAACGCGTTCTTTCTGCGGCGGCGATTTGGGTGGTGCTGTTCGGAATCGTCGGATTCTTCTATATGCGAGAGGTGCCGGGTGGCTGGTGGCGGCCATTCCTGGCCGCCACCGCGGGGGTGCTGCTGGCGATCGCCATTGACCGGCATCGGCATGCTGAATCTGACCGGAAACAACGTGGCGATGGATTCCTATGGCCCGATCGCAGACAATGCCAACGGAATCGGCCAAATGGCCTGGCAGGGGGAGGACGACCGCGATACGGTACAGGCCCGCCAGATCATGGCTGAACTGGACGCAGTGGGAAACACGACCAAGGCTATCACCAAGGGTGTGGCGATCGGCTCGGCCGTGATCGCAGCGGTCGCCCTCTTCGGATCCTTCCTGGTGGACGTCAGCCGGGCAGCCGCCTTGATCGTCGAGGAAGTCCGGCAGCAGTTCAAGCTGGGCGTGTTGGAAGGCAAGGCCGCCCCGGACTACACCCAGGCGGTAGCGATCTCGACCGGAGCCGCCCAACAGGAGCTCCGCCCGTTGGCGCTGCTGGGAGTCCTGACCCCGATCCTGGTTGGGCTGGTGCTCAAGGCCGAGGCGCTGGGCGGGTTTCTAGCAGGGATCATCCTCTCAGGCCAACTCCTGGCAGTGTTCATGAACAACGCCGGCGGCGCCTGGGACAACGCTAAAAAGACCATCGAAGACGAGCCGGCGAATCCCTCCGCAAACACCGGCAAAGGCTCCGAGCGGCATTTGGCGGGAGTCGTGGGCCACACGGTCGGAGATCCGATGAAGGACACGGCCGGTCCGGCTTTGAACCCCATGCTCAAAGTGGTCAATCTGGTGTCGGTGATCATTGCCCCCATCGTCGTGCAGTACGAGCAGCTGGGGGCGGCAGGCTGGTTGATCGTGTTGGGCCTGGTCGGGCTGTTGGTCTGGGCGATCGGACAGAGCAAGCGGCCGGCACCGGAACTGAAACTGGCAGAACCCCCAGCAATGGATTGATACACTCCACAGCTTTGTTAGCCTGGCGGGCCGGCCACACGCCGGCCCGCTTGCTATTCCAAAACAGCTGGTCTCTGTACAATCGCTCGCCATGGCAGCACGTCTTCAATTGACACCAGGAGTTCTAGCCCGGACTCGGATCGTCCCCACCTTGCTCGCCGGTCTGCTGATCGGCGCCAGGGCCATCTTTCCTCCGCGGGATCCTGCCGCCGTGGGGTCAGCCGCCATCCGAGATTTGGGGCTCACCCTGGCGTTTTTGATCCTCGTCATCGGCCTGACGATGGCGCTGGGGGCACGCATACTCGGCCGCCTGAACCCGCAGGCGATGTCGAATCCCGAAAAATTGGTCTTTGGATTCGCGCTGGGGAGCGGGGCGCTCGCCTACGCAGTGCTCGGGCTGGGTTTCGCAGGGTGGCTGAGTCGCGCGGGCGTGTCCCTCCTGCTGCTGGGCTTGGCTTGGTGGCTTTCTCCGAGGCTGGCTCAACTCGCTAAGGAATTTGGAACGCTGCCTCGCCGGGCCCTGGAAATGTGGAAATGCCTGGCCGGTCTGGAGCGAGCGATCGCGGTAGCTGCACTGGCAATCGCTCTGCTGGCATTCATACACTCCCTGACCCCGCCGTCGGATTACGATGGCTTGATGTACCACCTGCTCGGCCCAAAGCTCTTTCTGGAAGCCGGCAGCTTGTACCCATCGTCCGACAATGGGTATATCAATGGACCCTTCACCATCGAGATGCTGTTCGCGCTGGGTATGGCCTTTCGGGACGACGTGTTCCCAAAGTTGATCCATTATTGCTTTGGATTGCTCTTTGTCGGAGGTACCTATGTCGTCTCCCGCCGGTGGTTATCCATCCGAGGGTCGTGGTTGTCGGTGGCCGTTCTATTAGGAGTCCCAACCATCCCGGTCTGGGCGAGTTTTGCCTACATCGACTTGGGCTGGAGCGCCTTCGAGTTCCTCGCTCTGGCGGCCATGTTGAGATGGCACGCAGAGAAGGATTCTCGTTGGCTTGTACTGAGCGGGAGCCTGACGGGGCTCGCCCTGGCCAGCAAATACCTTGGCCTATTCGGGGTAGCGATACTCGGTGGATTCCTCGTTCTTACGGCCAAAGATGCTGGCGGCCGAACCCTACTCCGCCAGATGCTGAGGTTCTTGGCGCCGGCGGCCTTGGTTGCTGCGCCCTGGTACATCAAGAACACGATCTGGTTCGCTAACCCGGTTTATCCCCTCGTGCTTGGCGGACCGGGCTGGGATCCCACCAGAGTAGAGCTCTACACTGCCTACTTGACCAGCTTTGGCACGGGTCGACAGCTCCTGGACTATCTCCTGCTTCCCTGGAACATCTACGCGCATCACGACCGGTTCGGTTCCGTCATGAACCAGATCGATATTCCAAGCGTGCTGTTCCCGCTCGTTGTGCTCTTTCCGTGGCGCGGCTCAGCTGCCGGGGTTCGCGCGCTGATCATCATCGCCCTCGCGCGCTTTGCGCTGTGGTCATTCGGCTCCCAACAGATCCGGTTTCTGTTGCCGATCTACCCGGCGCTTTCGATCGGTGCCGCGCATGTTATCGAGGGAATTGGGGCAAGACGCCGCTCTTGGTTGCACATCAATCCGGTCGCTGGGTTGGCGCTCGGGTTAACCTCGATCACACTCTTCTATCAGATCCGGATGACTTTGGATTCTCGGATCGTGCCCGTGATCGTTGGAGCCGAGAGTCGGGAGGCCTATCTGTCTCGGACGGTTCGGGATTACCCCGCTATGAAAGCAGGCGGAGAGCTGATCCGTCAGGCTGATCGTGTATTGCTCTTGGGCGACGGCAGAGGCTACTACTGCTTGCCCTGGTGTGTTCCCGATCCGGATCACTTCCGCTGGGCCGCCGAGATCGTCGAATTGCCAGGAGCGACTTCGCTTGGAGAGTGGTTCAGCTCCCGTAACATCAGCTATGTCTTGCTGAGCTGGGAAGACTTGGACTTTCTACTTCAACATGACCCGAGAGGCGTGATGGAGCAAGCCTCGCGGACTTTGATCGAGTGGCGGGATGCAGGCTGTCTCCAACCGGAATTCGTCGACGAATGGGCGGCACTATACCGCGTGGCTTGCACCGGGTAGTCCAATAGCCTACCCTCGGGGTGGCCGATTTGAAGACCCATCGCGGACTCTCAAGCTCCTCCTTACCAGGTTCGCTCGAAAATCAAGAGCCCATCGCTGGCGAATGCCGTCGTCTCAAGCCTCCCGATGCGGCGATAGTTGGTCAAGAACCACTCGTCGTCCAATAAAGTGCGGCGAATAAAGACCTCCAGGCTGACTAGATATTCCGGTGTCGTGTCCCGTATCAACTCGGACGGCACGGCGTATATTGCGACAACGGCTTCCACCGGTACCGGGTAGTAGCGCAGCGCGCTCGGAGAAACCAGGCCAACGGTGTCGAAGATCCGGCAATCACAGTAATAGCCGAGCGCGCCAATCTCAGGCGCCGCTACCGTGCTATTGGCTTCCAAGTCGGACAGGAAACGCGCCGCAGCCTCCTGGTACAGAGCCTCACGCTCGACCAAGACACTGCGTGGAACCCACCACCCCGCGGCTGGTTTCCTCCCGAGGTTAAGCCCAGCCAGTTCGGCTGCGAGAAACAAGCCGAGCACTACGGATGAACCCGCGCGCCAGCCGCGGTATTCCAACAGCCCAAAAAATCGACGGACGCCGAACGCGATCCCGAGAATGTAAAAGGGGAATAAGGCAGGCATGTACCATTCGGCGACCAACGAACCCATGAGACCCAGAACGGAGTAGATGAGAACGTACGCGGGAGCAAATGCGAAGAACGCTGCCCAGCGCGAATCCAGCCGTATGGCTGCAATTGCTCCCACGATCCACAAAGTGGCCTGTGGAATGAGCAGAGCCCATGCCAGCAAGGATTGGAGCTCGGACGGAATTAGGAAGTTGCCTTTGGCGGATATCCCCACCGCCGGCCCCATGATCAGGCCGCCAAAATGATAGGCGAATTGGAAGGCATTCGTTTGTACAGGAGACTGATACACCGATGTGCTTTTGGCAAGGACAGACTGAGGGAGTGCGGAGCCATAGGCAATTTCGGCTGCGATCGCGGCGGGGATTATGGCTGCAGCCACCATGCCCAGGGTGGTCCATGGAATCCGCCGATTTCGAAGTAGCTCGAAGGCAATGAACAGTGCTATAGCAAGCGCGGCATCCAGGCGCGAGAACACTACGATCGTTCCAAAGATTGCCCTCCATATATTCCTGCCTTCTAGATGTGCCGAGTAGGAGCCAAGTAAGAGGGCGGTGGTCAGGCAGATCTCCATGCCTCCCAGCGCGTAACGAATACTCAGTGGGGATAGGGCCTGGAGCATCCCCGTCAGACCGGCGGTCAGCGGTGCCAGCCCCAATTTGCTGGCGAGGCGAAAGACCAGAATTGAGGCCACTCCACCTGAAATCGCGTTGACCCACAGCGCGTAGTGCGGCAACCGATCCGCGCCAAGACCGGCGGCGAGGGAGGCAAGAACTAATGCGTAGAGCGGAGTTGAAGTGCCTAGGACACGTTCCCCTGGGTTGTAGACCAGGCCATGACCTTCGGCCAGGTTACGCGCATAGCGGAAGGTGATGTAGGCATCGTCGATCGGATGCGGGCCGCTGACCAATCGAATGCCAATAGCGACCAGCGCTATGAACCACGAAATGAGCAGTTTCTTTCGGGCAGTCATCCTAACTAAGTCGATCGCAGAAGCGGCCAAGGATCAAAACAGTGGCCAACCCCACTATTGCACTTCTGGATTACCTGCGCAAGATCGGGGCAGGCTTGGCTAGCGATACTCTGCGGGCGGGCGGCTGCTGATCCGGATGCGCAAATCACTGGAAGCCGAAAACCTAGTCGGTCCCGGCGAATGAGGCGCTGGTTCGGGACTCACAGCCTTCCGAACACGACGACCCACAAGAACACTACAATGCTACCGAGAGGCGATGGCTTGTTTAGCAGGGAAACAAGCAAGGCGTTCCAACCATGGATAAGACATACGGTGACAGGCAAGGGGCTGCCCTCTGTGTCCAACACATCATAGACACAGAGGGAGGCACCATCAGGGCCAAGGGCCACAACTCGGTGCGAACGAGAACGGCTGTATGGATGGGCAACCTCCCGCTCGCGCCCTCTCCGATCAATGGAAGTTCCGCCACTTCCCAAATGGCAGGTTAAGGAGAACCAAGCCACGGCCGCGTGATGGCATCGGAGAACATGAGTTCGACTATTTGCCCCTTTGGCGGCCCGGTTCGTTCCGTAACTAAGGTTACCTTGCGAAACAGCCCCTAATGAGTCATACTCAATTCGTGAGGCGGTCACATGCCTGAAGTGACGCTGCGCGCCTACACCAAGCAGATCGACGAGCTCATCGAGCGTGAGCGGCTCGAAGAGGCGATCGCGCACTGCCGCCATATCCTCCACGGCTATCCCAAGCACCTCGAGACCTATCGCCATCTGGGGAAGGCCTACCTGGAGGCCAAGCGCTACGGGGACGCGGCGGATATCTTTCAACGCGTGCTTTCTGCGGCACCCGACGATTTCGTCGCTCACATTGGCATGGCGATCGTTCGCGAAGACGAGGGCAATTTGGACGCAGCCATCTGGCACATGGAGCGGGCCTTCGAGACGAATCCTGCCAATCCAGCCATCCAACAAGAAATGAAGCGCTTGATCGGGAAACGAGACGGACTCGAGCCGCACAAGGTCCGTCTGACCCGCGGCGCCCTCGCCCGAATGTATGCCCACGGTGAGCTCTATGCCCAGGCGGTCGCCGAGCTCCGCTCCGCACTACAAGAAGACCCCGAGCGACCGGACTTGCAGGTCCTGCTCGCCGACATCTACTGGCAGACCGATCAGCCTACCGAGGCGACCTCGCTTTCCAACCGGATCCTCGAAAAGCTGCCTTATTGCTTGATTGCCAACCGAATTCTGGCTGCCGGACTGCAGGCCGGAGAACGGGTTGAGGAAGCTGCGGTATTCCATCGCAGGATCGCTGGATTGGATCCGTACGCAGCCTTCGTCGAGTCCGCAATGGCCGATCCCGCCTCGGTCGAGCCCTCCGCGGTCATGCTCGAGAAGCTCGAGTGGCAGGCCGGCGAACCGCAACCCGCGTCTCGCCAGCCGGGTTGGGCGGCCACGCTCGGATATGAGATGCAGCAGCAGCGCAGGCGTTCCGAAGAGGGCGAAGAGCTGCCGCAGACCGGTCCGCTTCCTCCGTGGCTGGAGCCCGGTGAACCTCGGCCGTTTGAAATGAAGGCGGAGGCGGAGCTTCGGGAGGAGATCGGGAGGGCGGACCAGCCGGGTGAATTGGCCCCGGGGCCGAAGGAATCAGACTGGATGCCGGAGCTTGACGCCGCCGAGTCCGCTGCTCCAGCCGACCCAGCGCTTGAGTGGGATGCCGGGTCTGCCCCAACGCCGGGGCCGGCTCCCTCCTGGATGAGCGAAATCGAAGGGCAGAGTAAGGGCAGCCCGTCGGCTCCCCTAGAAAAAGAGAGTGCGATCCCAGACTGGATGGAGGAGGCCGGCTGGGGCGAATCCAGCGGAGAGGGTACAGACCGACCGGTCTCTTTCTCGGACGAAGAATTGGAAATCCTCGAGGCTGGCGAGCTGCCCCCGGAGCCTCCTGCGGCAGGTGAGCTGGCGCCCGCGGAACTTCCGGACTGGATCCACGGCATGGCTCCGGTCGATCGGGAGGAACCTGAGGGGGAAGCCGAAGAAGGAGAGGAGCCCAGCCTCCCGTCCTGGGTGTCCGAGAAACCGCCTGCCGCCGAGCGGACCGGCCGCACCTTCCGGCAGCCCCCCTCCGAGGTCGGCCCGGACCTCGAGCGTGCTCCGGAAAGTACCTTCCCCAAGGCGGAGTCGGACGGCAAAGAACTGCCGACCTGGATTACAGAAGATTCTCCGGGCGCGACCGAGACAATCGTCACCTGGCTCGGCGGCCGAACCAGCGAGCCCACCGAGTCGGTTGATGAGCCGGCGGGAGACCTGCCCAGCTGGATGAGGGACACCGGTCCCCTGGAAGAGGCGCTCAGCGGGGACGAAACCCCACCGTCCGGTCTACCCCGCAGCGTGGCTCCAGAGGCCGGGCAGGGTGAGCCAACTAGCCCGCCCGAATTGCCGGGCTGGCTGTCGGCGGTAGCCGTCGCAGCCGCCCGCGAAGAGCCTCCGGCGAGCCCGGTCGTGCCGCCAGAGGAGCCAGCCGACATTGGCCAGGCAAGCCCCACCGCAAGCGAAGTTCCCGATTGGCTCTCGGCTGCGATGGAAAGTCGAGAGCAGGTCGTCGAAGCCGGCGGACCGTCTGCCGAAGAGAGCTCGGTGGCACAGGAATTGCCCGAGGCAGCGCCAAGCTGGTTGACTGGGCTCGGGGAGATTGGTGAGGTCGCCGAGCCGGCTGCGGAGTTGGCCGAGCCGGCGCCGCAACAAGCCGGCGGCTTACAGGCCCAAGCTGGGGTGGAGACGCCCGATTGGCTGAAGGGATTGGCTGAGGAAGGAGCCGACACGGTTGAGATTCGGGGGGCGCGCAGCGCCGAGGCTCCGGATTGGTTGCGAGAGATCGCGGTCCCGGGAAGCGTGAGCTCGGCGGAGACCGATGAATCGACCGGCCGGATCGAAACGGCGCCGGATTGGCTCGAAGGGCTCGCCGAGGAGCCGGAGCCGCTTGCCGCGCCGCGCGAAGGTCCGGATTGGTTGGAGGGCCTTCGTGAGGAGCCGGCTGCCCCGCCTGAACCGCGGTCAGAATTCGCGCGGGCGGCGCCGGAGAGAGTTCGGGAAGAAGCTCCGCCCGAACCCGAGCCTGCCGCCGAAGACGATGCGGTGCTCAGCTGGCTGGAGGGCCTCGCCGCCCGCCAGTCCGACGCCTCCGTCCCCGAGCGCATCCTAGAGACCCAACCCGCGGCGCCCATCCTCGAGCAGCGCAAGATTCCTGAAGAGGCCGAGGAAGGATTGGAGTGGCTCGAGCAATTGGCAGAGCAACGCGGCCTGGATGTCGATGTCAGCGCCCCGCGACCGCCAGCCCGCGCTCCGGAGCTGGAACCCGAACCGACACCTGAGCCAGTGGAAGCAGAACCCACGGCCATCGACACTGCCCCGGATTGGCTAACCCGGATGGGCACCCAGCGACTTCCGAAAGTTGAGATCCCAGCCGAGCCTCCTGCCGAGAAGGCCGAGGCTCAGGTCTGGAGTGAGTTGGATTGGGCCCGCGACGAGATCCCGGCCGCCGAGCCAGCTTCAGCTCGGCCGGCCCAAGTGGCGGCCGAGCATGTTTCTGCCGAGCGAGTAACTGCGCAAACCCCAACCGAGCCCGAGCAGCAGGACGAGGTTCCCGGTTGGTTGGCGGAAGCCGCCGAGCGAGCGGAACCCTCTCCGAGCGCCCCGACCCTGCCGGGCGGGATCGCCCGAGGTCAAATCGACGCACCCGCCGCCGACGCATGGCCTGCACCTCCGCCTCCGGTCGACCGACCAATTCCGGTGGAGCCGCGGGTCGAGCCGCCACCTCCGGCAGTCGAACGAATTGTTCCGGCCGAGCCGCGCCGCTCCGTCCCCGCCGCAGCGGTCCCCGCACGCCGGGCCAAACCCGACCCAACCAAGGTGCTTGAGGATTCCCGGCAAGCATTGGCGGCCGGCGATCTCGGTTCGGCTGCGAAGCTCTACAGTGGGCTCATCAAGCGGCGAGAAGTATTGGGCCAGGTCATCGAGGACCTGCGGATCGCGCTAGAGCGAAGCCCCGACTCGGCGACCTTGTGGCAGGTTTTGGGCGATGCCTACCTGAAGGACGATCGGACGGCCGAGGCCATCGAGGCCTACCGAAAGGGTATGGAGGCCAGCTGACCCGCCGGTCTGCAGGCGCGAAACAATCTGAACTCGGGGCCTCCCCGAGTTCAATTTTGTGGAGACTGGGTTGCAGCGGACGCTGGTTCTGATCAAGCCGGATGGAGTTCAGCGGGGACTGGTTGGGGAGATCACCGGCCGGCTCGAACGGCGTGGCCTCAAGCTCGTGGCAGCAAAATTCGTGGATGTGGACCCGGAGCTGGCTGCTCGCCACTACGCCATCCACAAAGGCAAGCCCTTCTACGACGGGCTCATCCGCTACATCACGTCCTCACCGGTGGTCGCCATGGTTTGGGAAGGACCGGCGGTGATCGAGGCCGTCCGGCAAACAATGGGGGCGACCGATCCACGGCAGGCCAGTCCGGGTACGGTCCGGCACGACTTCGGTATCGAAATCGGCCGCAATCTCACCCACGCCTCCGACGGGCCTCAGACGGCCGAGCAGGAGATTCCGCTGTGGTTCGGGCCGGACGAGATCGTCAGTTGGTCACGCGATTCGGACGGCTGGATCCTGGAAGACTAGCCCGGTCGTCCGTCAGGCCATCCGAAGCAGCACTTTTCCCTCGCCCCACAGCTCTTCCAGCGCGTAGTACTCCCGGAGTTGCTCAGAGAACAGATGCAGAATCACACTGCCGTAATCATGCAGCACCCAGCCGCTGGCCGGTTCTCCTTCGACGTGCAGCGGACCGCTCCCGTATTGCAGTTCTACCCGGCGCTGGACTTCGTTGGAGAGAGCTTTCAACGTCCGCTCACTGCCACCGGTGCAGATTACGAAGAGGTCTGCAAAGCTGCAGATCCCGGATAAATCAAGCAGCAGGATATCTTCCGCTTTCCGCTCTTCAAGCGTGTTCACGATGGCCTTGGCTAGCTCCAGGGGATCGCCAGGCATGGCGGCTACTGCCTCTCCAAGCTGCCTGGTCCGGCAGTGCAATCCCGCGAGCCAAGCACCACGAACCACGTGCTTCGATCCGGCCTCAATTCCCGGTCCCCAGCGGCGCATAGTGCACCCGCGTATGGACCGCCCCTGCCCCAGTCAGCTCACTGCGCATCAGGCTGACCCCCTCTACCGCGACTGTGCCGAGATCGACGACCTGGATTTGCCGGAGCCGATCAGCCAACAGCCCCACCTCACTCTGGCTCGCCGCGCGTCTGAGCCTGCCAAGCGTAAGATGCGGATGGTAGGTCCGATCCTCACCCTCAACCCCGAGCTGGATGACCCCGGCTTCGATCTCGGCCTGCAGCTTGGCGAGCCTGCGATCCGATTGCTGGATGCCGATCCAGATCACCTTGGGGCGACTGAGGTTTGGAAAGCCCCCTAATCCTCCGACCTCGAAGCTCATCCTTGCAGAGTTGGGACAGATTCTGTCGAGGCAGTCGGCGATCAACCCGGAGGTGCGATCGTCGATCTCGCCAAGGAATCGGAGGGTCAGGTGGATGGCCTCTGAATCGACCCAGCGAATCGCCCGCCCACCTGCCAGGTCACGAAGCTTGGCGATTTCGGTTTCCAGGGACCGCCGGATCGCAGTTGGGAGTTCAATGGCGATGAAGGCGCGCAAAGAGTGGGCTATCCGTAGACCCGGTCGAGGATCGGTCCAGGAGATTTAAACAGAAACGGCAAGGCGTGCGATCTCGGCGCCTGCCGCTCTCTTAGCCCTTCGGGCCAATTCATCCGGGCAGATTCTACCATTTACGACCTCCGAACCTGCCGTTAGAATGCCCGAACGATGCAGGGCTTGAGTCGCCGCGACTTTCTCAAGCTTGGGCTAGTTTCGCCGGGTGTGCTCGCCCTGCGCCCCCCGGATCCGCCCTCCGGCCATCCAGCGTACGGGATCGGCAGAGTTACCGTCGAGTGGATCGGGTTGTATTCGGAACCTGCGTTCCGCGCCCCCCGTCCGCACAAGTTGAGCAGGGACACGCTGCTCAGTTTGCTCTCGCGTGTCACGGCCGATGAAGGGCCCCGCCACAATCCGATTTGGTACACCGTGCCGGAAGGCTATGTCCATTCCGGTCATGTGCAGAATGTCGAGTGGCGGCCCATGCCGGCTGAGCTCCACATTCCGGCGGCCGGCGCCCTGTTCGAAGTCTCGGTACCCTACACCCGCACCTACCGCAGTCCCGACCCGGACTCCGACCCACTCTACCGGCTGTACTATCAGTCTACGGCCTGGGTCACCTCAGCGGAGACTGGGGAGGATGGCCGGGTCTGGTATGAGCTGCTCGACGACCTGCTTCGGATTCATTACTATGCGCGGGCCGAACACTTGAGGCGGATTCCGACCGAGGAAGTCACTCCGATCTCAGCGGACGTGCCGCTCCAGCATAAGCAGATATCGGTCGATCTGCGCACTCAGGAGCTCTTTTGTTTTGAGTTCGACCAGCTGGTGTTCCGAACCCGGATCTCGAGCGGCATTCCGGACACCCGGCCCCGCGAGAACGGAATCCCAACGATCACCCCGTCCGGTCAATTCTTCGTTGAAGTCAAAATGCCGAGCCGACACATGGGGGACGGTCGAATCACGCCGGACTTGGAGGCCTATGAGCTGCCCGGGGTCCCGTGGGTGTCCTTCTTCACCGCCACCGGAATCGCCTTCCATGGCACCTATTGGCACAACGATTTCGGCCGGCCGAGGAGCCACGGCTGCGTCAACATGGATACCCGCGAGGCAAGGTGGCTGTATCGGTGGACCCTCCCGGTCGTCGAGCCGGATGAAAAGAGCCGGATCGGCCGGGGAACCCCGATTTACATCACTTAGGTCGTTGGCTTTAGACGAACTGGCTATAGGCTAGGCCACGTCGGATTTCGCCACGCGAGGCCGATCGAACAGCGGCCGTTCAGCATCTGGCATTCTTCTGGGGAACGAAGGGAGGCCTCTGTGCAGCGTCCGCTCGATACCCTCGCGAAGGTTAGCGCGCTCATTGCCGCCGAGGGGCTCTTGCGCGACGAGACGCACTGCCGACGGCGGGAGTCAAGACAGTCTGCCCACGGCGAACGAGAATGGAGGGTTCGGCCGGACTACGAAGCAAGTTATCCCGTGGGCGGCTGCTCGACCAACCGGGCGAGCGACCCGTCGGGCATGAGCAGCCTGAACTGCGCCCTTGAACGCTCAAGCGCGTTCGTGTGGGTCACCGCCGTGATCAGCGCGTCGGTATCCGCGTAATCGAAGGCCACCGTCCACGCCTGCATCAAGGACAACGCCCGGATAAGGCCGGTCGGCTCGTCTTGTCCTGAGAGCTGACGCTGGCAGTCTACGTACTCCTCGTGGAACAGTGTCGGAATGATGATGCGCGCCTCGCCTACGCGCGAGAGCTCCGCGTTCATCACGAGCCGGGACAACCGACCGTTGCCGTCCACGAAAGGATGGACCTCGGAGACGAGAAAGGCGTAATAGATCGCACGCGCGAGCCCCTCCGACACGCTCCGAGCGAGCAGCGAGCCCTCGATCAGCGTGCCGCGCACGAGGGCAGGGTCGACGAACCACGTGCCGCCAGCTCGGTTCGGCTCGAGTTTGAACTGGCCAGGACTGCTCTCTGATCGTTGCGCCAGCATTTGCCCGTGCCGCCGGGCGAGCTCGGCGGGGAAATCGGCACCGAAGGGGGGAACCGTGTCGCGCCAGGGTGATTCCAGCGCGAGCCGGAAGGCGCCGAGGATGTCGTGCGAGTCCTTCGGGCGGTTCTCGACGATGCGGCCATGCAGCGCAATGTCACGTGCCTCCTCGATCGCGAACTCCGTGCCCTCGACGTAGTTTGAGAAGTAGGACTCGAGAAAGGCGAAGTTCGAGCGGTCCGGTTCGGCGGTCGCGACGGCCTCGCCGCGCGCAAGGGGCTCGACCCGCAGACGCGACGCAAGAATCTCGAATCGAGCGAGACGAGCGGCGTCGACAGGGGTGCCCCTAGCAACGAGGCGTCCTTGCTTCGTCTTCAGCACCGCGGCCCCATGGGTCGTGAGCAAGGCCCCGATGACCGTGTCGAGTTTCTGAAATTCGGCCTCGAGGTCGAGCGGCGCTGCGAGGTCCCGCGCCTCGTCGCGGATCCGGTTGAGCTCTGCCTCGCCGGAGGCATTGAGGATAGCGACGAGCCGCTCCTCGACGGCTTTCGCGCCGGCCGACTTGCCGCCGGCGGAGCGTTTCGGCGTGAGGTTCTCCAGGAACTGACGCGGTCGCGAGGCATAAAAGAGGGTCTCACTTCCGAACGGCATATCACCCGCCAAGGCAGATGGTCCCTTGACCAACACCGCGCGAAGTCCGGGGAGCGCGATCCTGCGGTTGAAGTTCGTCGGATGAGAGAGGAAGACTAGGCCGTCGGGCGAAGGCCCGCCAGTGAATGCGCTCCGATAGGAAACAACCGCATTGGGTACAAGCGCGGCGATGATCCGCGCCCAGTGGCGTCGAACGATCGCTGCTTGCCCGTCGGAGTCCTTTTCGCGGAGGTAGATTCCTGCCGTGATCTTCACGAGCTCGCCGGCTCGCGCGCGGCGCTGGATCGCGCGGGCCGCGGCTGCGGGCGCTCCGCGGGTGATCAGGAGTTCCTCTTGTCGCTTGGCTTCTTGGGATGGCATCTTGACCCGTTCGTATGTCGTCAATCTGCTACATTTTAAGCCAGATTGTCGTTTAACGGCTGTCTTTAGGCTCAAGCCATGTCGCTATGCCTCTTGACAAGAGTGGACCGAAGCCCCGAAATGTCGTCCCCTCGCTATGTAATTGGCCGAATTGTCGCCATACCGCTTCAGAATTCCGACGCCACCTCAGCCCGTACCCAATCCGAACATTAAGTTGGCGGGGCCCGGCATTGGAGCGACCGTCACAGTCCTAAAACCCCGACACTCCTTGCTGCAATCGCGGGCCAGCAGGCAATTGAGAGGGCAGCGCCGAGCGCGTCGCCGTGGGGTGCTGGTAATTCGGTCCGGCTTTCTGCCGCACTCGTGCTCAGCTCATTGGAGATAGCTTGTCAGCGGTCGCGGTGTGCAGACCGAGCCCGCTTCGACTGCTAACGCCCTTCGCGGGACCGACTTGAGTTACGAGGCGTCGCGCTCGCAACGCGCATCGGCTAAGAGAGTTCCCGATTCCGGTTTCCCGCTGCTCGAGCCCCAAAGAGCTCGTGGCACGTTCGGGTCATCAGGGCGGCAATCGGCCCGCCGCTCAGTGATTGGCCGGCGCCCCGCTAGCGCCGATTCCCCCCCCGCCACCGCGTCACCTCAGAGCAGACCGCCGCGTACCTCGCGATCGCCGTGACCCTTCCAGATTGCGGAGGCAGGTACGAACCCGACGGGCTAGGACCGCTGTTTGCCCTTGCGAACCTGGTCGAGCAGCTGCGGGAGTTGTCCGGTTTGGCTGAAACCCGAGGCGCCCCGGTCGACGGCCTGCTGGCCCTGGGCTTCGGTGATCGCTTCTGCCAGGACGAAGATCTCGAATCCGTGTCCCAGTTGGCGCAATCCTCGCAGCAGCCAGTAATCGCGTTCCTGGGCCATATCTGAATTCACCAAGACCAATTCAGGCGGGATGTGCTCGGCGAGCGCCAGGGCCTCCTCAGCTCCGGCCGCCTCGGTCACCCGGTAGCCGTGGGCCTGGATCATCATGACCAGCGTTTCCCGGGCGATGTCATCCTGCTCGGCAACCAACACGCGGCCAGCCGGGCTGAGCCCCGCTCCCAGCACTGCCTGGATCGTGGTTACCAGCGCCCCGGTCCCGGTCGGTCGGACGAGAAAGCTGGCGGCCCCCAGCCGCTCCCCTTGCGGATCGCTGGTCGAAGTGAGAAACAGCACCGGGATGTTCAGAGTGCGGCTGTCCTGTTTCAGTACCATTGCGACGTCCAGCGCGCCCG
>JAHFAU010000019.1 GCA_023250385.1 Anaerolineales bacterium | reverse complement strand
ACCGGTTCGTCGGCAACCGAGTGAAAGTCGACCGCCAGCAAGTGTCCATCCGCCAGGATCTCGCCCTCGGCATTGATTTCGATCTCGAAGGTCCGGTCGCCGATGGTGGCGAGGTACTTCATCGGTGCGATCCGAGATCAAGTGCGCCGAGTAGCGCTCGTCGGAATGGTCGCATAGGCCGGGCCGGCTCAGCGGTGCATCCGTTCCCAGCGGCCTACCCATTTCCAGTTGCTCGTGTCGCGTGCGCTTCGCCGCACAATCTGGGCGGCCTGTTGGGTTTCCCGATGAGTCACCAGCGTGGCCAGCACGGCCGCAATCAACGCCAGCTTGCCTTCGACCTTCCCCGGTTGTTCGAGCTGGAATCGCTCTTCCACGAAACGAGTGTCGAACTGACCACCCATAAAGCGGTGCGAGTCGAGCAGCTGCTGGTGGAAGGGGATGTTCGTCCGGACTCCCAAGATTCGGAACTCCTCCAGTGCCCGGCGCATTCGCAGGATGGCCTCGCCCCGAGTCTCGCCCCAGCAGATGAGCTTGGAAATCAGCGAGTCGTAGTAAGGGGTGATCGTGAAGCCAGCGTACACCCCGGTGTCCACCCGGACGCCTGGGCCGCTGGGTGGAATCACGCTGGTCAGCTGACCGGTGCTCGGGCGAAAGCTGTTGTGTGGATCTTCGGCATTGATCCGGCACTCCAGCGCCCAGCCATTCAGCTCGATTTGATCTTGCCTGTAGCGCAGCCGGCGGCCTCGGGCGATTCGGATTTGCTCCCGCACGATATCCACCCCGGTTACCATCTCGGTGACCGGGTGTTCGACCTGCAGCCGGGTGTTCATTTCCAGGAAATAGAAGTTGCGATTGGCCTCGACCAGGAATTCGATCGTCCCGGCGTTCAGGTAGTCGACCGAGCGGGCCGCCCGGCAGGCCAACTCACCCATTCGCGCGCGCAGTTCGTCGTCCATGAACGGGGAGGGTGACTCCTCCAGCAACTTTTGATGGCGCCGCTGGAGTGAACACTCGCGCTCGCCCAGATGGATCACGTTGCCGTAGGTGTCGGCCAAGATCTGAAACTCGATGTGGCGGGCCTCCGAAATCACCTTCTCCAGATAGACGTTCCCATCCCCGAAGGCGGCTTCGGCTTCCCGCCGGGCCGCAATCAGCAGTCCGGGCATCGCCTCCAGCCGATCGACCTCTCGCATGCCCTTTCCCCCGCCGCCGGCGGTGGCTTTGATGAGCAAAGGAAAGCCGATCTGCGGCGCGATCGCCAGCAACTCCTCATCTCGCAGGTTGCCCTCCCCTTCGGTACCGGGGACAACTGGAATGCCGGCGGCCGCCACGGTTGCTCGGGCGACGGCCTTGTCGCCCATCGCCGCAATCGCCGAAGGGCGCGGGCCGATGAAAATCAATCCGGCCTCCTGCACCGCCTGAGCGAAATCCTCCCGCTCCGCCAGGAACCCATAGCCGGGATGGATCGCGCCGACCCCGGACCGCTTGGCAATTTCGATGATCTTATCGCCGCGCAGGTAGGAGTCGCGGGATGCCGGCGGGCCCAGCAGATAGGCCTCGTCGGATTGACGCACATGCAGCGCGGATCGATCGACCTCGGAATATACGGCCACGGTCTTGAGACCCAGCTCGCGGCAGGCTCGAATTATGCGCACTGCGATCTCGCCCCGGTTGGCGATCAAGACCTTATTGAACATTCGACCGGCTCCGATCCTGGGCTGCCGAGCGGCGAAGCACACCGCGCAGCCCTGGCCACAACGCCCAAAGCAGCAGACTCACGGGCAACGCCTTGCCTACGAAGTATATCCACGACCCGATTAGAAAGCTTGACATTGGCAGCTGAACGATCCCCCATGCCCACCACGGCACGGCCAGCGCCAGGATGAGCACCGCCGAAGGGAGCGGGAAATAGGGGCTTGAAAGCGCGGTGCCGGCCAGCACCGCGACCAATCTGCGCTCCTTCGAGGCGGGTAAGGCGAGGACCAGTGGCCAGATCAGAAAGATCCAGTTCCCCACTTGCGGCCAGAAAGACAGATTGCGGGACAACAGCACCAGGTGGTCGATGTCCTGGAGTTCGCCGATCCAGCCTGGAATCCAGAAGCCGGATGTCAGAAAGGAGACGAGCAAAACCGCCCCAGGGATCAGGAGCGACTTGGATCGAGAAGGGGACCATCATAAGAGCGTGAGGCAGGCTGGAAGCGACAGCTGCGGTTTGATGCTCGCCAGGATCAGACCGGCGCCCGCCAGGACTGGGCGACTTCGCCGAGAGGCCCACCAGGCCAGCCCCAGGCCGCCGGCGACCAGGCCGTCGAGCTGCCCATAAAAGAGGATCCAGGCGAAAGCGAACGAGGTGAACACCATCCAGTGCACACCGCCGAAGGCCCGCACTGCCAGGTAAAGGCCGGCAATGCTGCCGAGCGAGAGGGCCAGGTAGGCCGCCTGCTCAGGAATCCGGCCCAGCAGGGAAAAGAGCCAATGGGCATAGACCGGGTAGCGCAGGATCTCATTCTGCTCTCGGAACAATGCGAGATCCAGGTGCCATTCGGGATGTGGCGCGAAGAACAGCAGCAATCCGAGAGCTATTCCCAATGACCAAGGAAACCTCGAATAAGCAGCTAACCTGGCCCGAGCGGTTGTCCTAAAGCGGGATATTGCCATGCTTCTTGGCAGGGTTGGAGTCGCGCTTGTTGGAGAGCATCTCGAGGGCGTTGATCAAGTGGGGGCGGGTGAAACGAGGCTCGATGACGTCGTCGATGTAACCACGCGAGGCGCTGACGTAGGGATGCGCGAACTTGGTGCGGTATTCCGCAACCAGCTCGGCTTTGCGCTTATCGGGATCTTCCGCTTCGGCGAGTTCCTTGCGGAAGATGATGCTCACCGCACCCTCGGGTCCCATCACCGCAATCTCGGCGGTCGGCCAGGCCAGGTTCAGGTCGCCTCGGATGTGTTTCGAGGACATCACACAGTAAGCGCCACCGTATGCCTTGCGGGTGACCACGGTCAGCTTGGGGACAGTGGCCTCGCAATAGGCGTACAGCAGCTTGGCGCCGCTGCGGATGATGCCTCCGTGCTCCTGGCTGGTCCCCGGCAGGAAACCAGGCACATCGACGAAAGTGACGAGGGGGATGTTGAAGGCATCGCAGAATCGGACGAAGCGGGCGGCCTTGACCGAAGCGTTGATATCCAGTACTCCAGCTAGCACCGCCGGCTGATTGGCGACGACTCCAATGCTGTGCCCTCCCATCCGGGCGAACCCAACCACGATGTTCTGGGCGAAGGCCTCGTGCATCTCCAGGAAAGTCCCGCCGTCGATCACCAGGCGCACGACATCGCGAATGTCATAGGGTTTGCTTGAATCGTCGGGCACGATGGTATCGAGGGCGGCTTCGGTGCGCAATCGGTCATCGGCCGAAGGTACGAATGGAGGGTCTTCCATATTGTTCTGCGGCAGATAGGACAACAAGACTCGAATCATGTAGAGGCAATCGGCTTCCGAGGCGGCCACATAGTGGCAGACCCCGGAAATGCCCGCGTGCACATCGGCCCCGCCCAGCTCCTCGAAGTCGACCTCTTCATGGGTCACCGATCGAACGACATCTGGTCCGGTGACGAACATGTAGGACGACTTCCGTGCCATGAAAACGAAGTCGGTGAGGGCTGGCGAGTACACTGCACCTCCGGCGGAGGGCCCCAAGATGGCGCTGATCTGAGGGATCACTCCGGAGGCTAGGGTGTTGCGCAGAAAAATGTCGGCGTAGCCGCCGAGTGAAACGACTCCCTCTTGGATCCGGGCCCCGCCCGAGTCGTTGATCCCGATCAAGGGTGCGCCGTTCTTGATGGCCATGTCCATGATCTTTACGATCTTTTCCGAGTGCACTTCACCCAGGCTGCCCCCGAAGACCGTGAAATCCTGCGAGAAGACGTAGGTCAAGCGGCCTTCGATGGTCCCCCAACCGGTGACGACACTGTCGCTCAGATATTTGCGCTCGTCTAGACCGAAATCCTGAGTGCGGTGGGTGACAAACATGTCCGTCTCGCGGAACGAGCCCTTGTCCAGCAGCAGCTCCAGCCGTTCGCGAGCGGTGAGCCGGCCGCGCTGGTGTTGTGCATCGATCCGGTCGGCGCCTCCGGCCTGCCGCGCCTGACTGCGAAGTTCTTCCAAGTTCCCGTGATCGGAATTGTGATTCATGAGTGTTTCTCCTGAAAGTAGTCACGCACAGCCGGCCGGCTAAGAACTACGGCTACTGCGGTGACGGCCAAGGCTGTGAACAAAGCAGCCAATGGCCAGCGGTTCCGGGTGTATTCAGAGCGAGCGAGCCAGAGGCGGTCGGCCCAGTACCAGCTCAGTACGACCAGTCCCCCGACCCGCAGCAGACCCATCGCACTTCGCCGGCCCTGGTAGGCGAACAGCGCGCTCAGCACTCCCCACCCGGCCCACAGGGCATTTCGCGCCAACAGATAAGCCCGCGGGACCGAGAACGGAAGGTCGGGCAGGTTCAGGCCGGCCAGCCATCCGCCAAGATTGAAGACCGCTAGGGTTAACACTCCCACGCTGAGCCAAGTTACGAGCAGCGGCCTGCGCCTGGCAACCCGCCCGGGTTGGGTCATCCAACCGCAAGTGTAATCTTCCCCTGCTGTTCCCCTGCCTCCATTCGGGCAAAGGCCGCGGCGGCCTCGGCAAGTGGGAACCCCCGGTCGAGCACCGGCCGCAACGTGCGGCGAAAGACCAGGCCCATCACGGTCGCGAACTCGCTGCGGGTCCCCATCGTGGAGCCCAGGATAGACAGGTGCTTGCCGAAGACCAGGCGGTTGTCGAGCGCGATTTCCGGCCCGCCGCTGTTGCCGACCGTCAAGATCCGGCCACCTTTGCGGGCTGCTCGCAGGCTCAGCGGCAGGGTCGGGGCGCCCACGTTATCTACTACAACGTCTACTCCCCGGCGGCCGAACGCACGGTATGCCGCTTTGGACCAATCGGGGTCCTGAGACCGGTCAATGAGCAAATCCGCGCCCAGGGCCTGGGCGAGTTCAAGCTTCTGCGGATTGGAGCCGACCACCAAGACCGTCGCCCCAGTCAACTTTGCGATTTGGATGGAGGCGGTATTTACCCCGCCGGAGGCACCGACCACCAGCACAACCTCCCCAGGGCGTACTCTCCCGCGGGTAATGAGCGAGTGCCAGGCGGTCAGATACACCAGCGCGGCGGCCGCCGCCTGCTGAGGCGGGAAATCGGTCGGGGTTTTCAGCACGTTCTGCTGCGGCAGGACGAGCGCCTCGCGAAACGTCCCCCAGACGTGCTCGCCGAGCAATTGCCACTGGCGACACTGGTTGTCGAGTCCGGCGAGACAGGCCTCGCACTCACCGTCGCTTAGGTTGGGGTAGATCACGACCGGATCTCCGACCGCGAACTGGGTGACCCCCTCCCCAAGTTCGACAACCCGGCCGGCACCATCGCATCCGGGGACGTGCGGTAGTTCGAGCTTGATGCCGGGCCAACCGTTGCGAGTAAGCAGATCTACGTGGTTCAGCGAGACGTGTTCGACCCGGACCAGGACTTCTCCGGGACCCGGCCGCGGGTCGGGCAGCTCCCCAATCTCCAAGACCTCGTTGCCGCCGTGCCTGCGGTAGAACATGCCCTTCATGGCCTGGACCTCCCGGCTGCTATCTCCAAGGGTTGGGCGGGAAAACGTGGATGAAATCTAGCGACGGGGATTGGGCATAGATCCCGAAGTAGAAGTACAAGTCGGTCGCAACCAGAATCGCCAGGGCCAGCAGCGCCCAGCGCTTCCGCCCGAAGCCGGTGAGCGCTTCCAGCGGCGAGGCGACCAACCAACAGATCGCCGGGATCGCCACAGCATAATGGTTGCTGGCCGGCAGGGCTTCGAGCAGGAATCCGCCGAAGAACATCGTGAGCCCTAGCCAGAGCACCGGCAACCACTGCCGCCGATGGATCTGCCAGAGGACCCCTGCTAGCAGCAGCGGGACCGCCAGACCGATCACCAGCGGCACACCCGGGCGATAAAAGCCTGCCCCCTCCGGAATCGCCGTGAAGCTGAGCAGCGACCAGATGAACTGCTGCGGCACGGAAGGCAGGAATGTGGGAGCTGTCCGGGGGAGCGCTGTTGCGAATGGATCCCAAAGCAGACCGGAGGTCAGCCGATTGGAGAAGATTTCCGGATTGAGTGCGGCGAAGACGGCCAGCGGACCGGCCACGACGGCGGCCATCCCGACCAGCCGGCCCAGATGCGAAACCAGTCGGGCATCGTCGCGATCGGTTCGCCACGATCGAATGACCACATACCCCAGCAAGAAGATTCCAATCCGGCTGCCGGCGTAGAAGTACTGGGAGAGCCCGAGCGCCAGGCCGGCGAGGGCTGCTCCCCCGGGCCGGTCATGTTTCCATCCCCAGACAAACAAGGCCAGGATCAAGGGGACCCACAGGGTATCCCAGATGTTGTTCAGCCCGATTCGGGACCAGTGAATGTGAAAGTGGTAGGTCGCCATCAGAACCGCGGCCAGGTAGGCGGCTCTCCGATTGTGCAACAGCGAAATCAGTGCAAAGGTCGGCAGGATGGCCAGCGAGCCTGCCAGGACGCTGCTCATTCGCAGCCCGGCGATTCGCTCCCCAAACGCTGCGAGCGACAGCCGGGCCACATAGAAGTAGAGGGCGGGTTGAGCGCTATGTCCGGTAACGAAGGGTGAGATCGTACGATCGAGGGGGGGAACGACGTAGCGAAGCGCGAAGTCGGCCGCGCCCCACTCGTCCACATGGAAACCTCCGGGAATAGTCTCCAGCCGGATCACGCGAAGCAGGCCGGCGAGGAGGACAACCGCGAAAATCCAGCGATCTTTTCGATCGACCGATTGCTGCGGCCGCGCCAGAGGAAGCAGCGAGAAAAGCGAGACGATCACACAAGCGATCCAGGCCCAGGGCAGCCAGGGCTGGACCATGAACTGGTCGGAGGAGGCGTACCCCAAACTCAAAGCGGTTAGGAAGCAGGCTAGCACGACGAGGGTCCGCAGCAGGCTCTGTTCATCGCGCAGCATTCCAGCTGCCAGCCGGGTCAATCGAACGATGGCCGCGTAGCCGGCTGAGAAGGAAGACTCCAGCGACAGCATCCGCCGTACGACCCAAGGCGGTTGAGGAGTCGTTGCTTCTGAGGGGAGGGCCCCGGTCGTGGGAGCCAGGCTGGCGGCTGTTTTCGCCCGGCGAAAGGCGCGCCAGGCCCAGAGCAGGACCAGGTCAAGCCCGACCGCCGCCAGGGCAACCCCGCTGAAGAGGATCAGACCATCGCTAGCGCTCATCGATCCTCGATCTCAAATCCTTTCCCAAACTACGGACCAGATTCCCGACGCTAGCCTAGCGGACCCTGCCGGGCGAAAAATATGGGCGCGCTGCGAGCCCGGGTTCGCAGTATCGATCAGAGGACCATTCCCGGCAATTAGAGCGAAATCGTTGCGGGGTGAAGGTGATTTGTGAAAAATGGCACAAGCGATCGGGTTTGGGTGGGGTCAGGCGCTAGCGAAGCCCAAGCTCCTGCCGTGAGATGACCAGCCGCTGGATCTCGCTTGTGCCTTCGTAGATTTCCGTGATCTTGGCATCCCGGAAGTAACGCTCGACCGGCAGTTCTTTGGAGTACCCCATCCCGCCGTGAATCTGCACCGCATTGTTGGTGCAGAAGTTGGCGGTCTCGGAAGCGAACAGTTTCGCCATGGAGGCCTCCAGCGTAAAGGGCTCGCCGCTGAGCTTGGCGGCCTGTTTGGCCAGGGCGGCCTGATAAATCAGCAGCCGGCTGGCCTCAATCCGAGTCTTCATGTCGGCCAACTTGAAGCCGATTCCCTGGAATTCCCCGATCGGCTGGCCGAAGGCCTCACGCTGGCGGGCGTAACTCAGGCTGGCCTCGTAAGCCGCTTCGGCGATGCCCAGGGCTTGAGCGGCGATTCCGATCCGGCCCGCGTCGAGCGCATGCAGGGCAATCTTGAAACCCTCTCCCGGTTCGCCCAGCCGATTTGCGATCGGGCAGCGGTAGTCCTCGAAGAGAATCTCGCAAGTGGCGCTGGCTCGAATCCCGAGCTTCGGCTCGAGCTTGCCAACGCTGAACCCGGGCCGGTCCGTCTCAATCAGAAAGGCTGTGACGCCGCGCTGTTTCCGCTCGGGCTCGGTCATCGTGAAGAGCAGAATGTATTTGGCTACGGGCCCGCTGCTCACCCAGGATTTGCGCCCATTGATGACGTACAGCTCGCCGTCGCGGGCAGCCCGCGAGCGCATCGTCCCGGCGTCCGATCCTGACATCGGTTCGGTCAGGGAATAGGCGGCGATCGCCTCGCCCGAGGCTACCGGACGGAGGAATCTTTGTTTCTGGTCCTCCGACCCGAAGCGCTGCAGCGCGTAACAGAAGAGCGAATTGTTGACCGACATGATGGTGCCGTGGGAGGCATCGGCCTTGCTGATTTCGATCATAGCCAGCACATAGGCCAGGCTGTCCAGGCCGGCTCCCCCGTACTCTTCGGGAACCTCGATCCCCATGAAGCCCATCTGGCCCATCTTGCGAACTGTGGCGAGCGGAAACTCACCGCGCTCGTCGAATTCGGCCGCGATGGGCGCGATTTCGTTCTGAGCAAATTCACGGGCGAGCTGGCGGATCTGCTCTTGCTCAGGTGTAAGTTGCAGGCTTGGACCGGGATGAATGATTTCGCTGACCATCGCAGCTGGGAGGGGCGAGGCGGGGCGATTATAGCACGCAGGGTCGGACGGGAGCCTCGGGTACAATGGCCAACCGGGGAGGCTCCCCATGGCAGAAGCGCCGAAGCCTAAACCGATCGATGAGCAGGTGTTCCAGCATCTGGTTCAGCTGGCTGCGCTCGAGCTGCAGGCGGATGAAGCCGAATACCTCCGGCATGAATTGAACGCCCAACTCGATGCGATCCGAGAGCTGGAGGCCGTCCGGATCGCACTCGACCTGCCGATCACTTCCCATGGTGTGCCGTACGGCCCCGCGATCCGACCCAGCCCGCGCGGTGATCAGATTCGGCCCTCGGAGCTGGCTGATGCGATCTTGGCGCAGGCCCCCGAAGTGATGGATCGTTACCTCGTCGTCCCAGACCTTCCCCGCATCGATTTGGAATGACCGGGCAGATCTGCGATCTGCCCGCCCTTGAGCTGGTTCGCCGGCTCAAGCGTGGCGAGTTCAGCGCGGGAGAGGCGCTCGACTCGACCCTGGCCCGGATCGAGTTGGTGGAAGGCCGTTCGGGCAGTGTGCAGAACACTTCCGCCGATCCGCTAGACGCCGCCCGGGTGCACGCCTATATCACCGTTACCCGAGAACGTGCCCGGCAGCAAGCCCGCGCCGTAGACCGGGCATTGGCCTCTGGCGAAGATCCCGGACCGCTGGCCGGAGTCCCGCTGGCGGTCAAAGATATCTTCTGCGTCGCCGGTACTCCATCGACGGCCGGGTCGCGGATCCTGGCGAACTTCGTTTCCCCCTACACGGCCACGCCGGTGGCCAGATTAGAAGCAGCCGGGGCGCTGACCATCGGCAAGGCGAATCTGGACGAGTTTACCTACGGGTCATCCAATGAGTCCTCCGCCTTCAATCCGACCACTCGCAATCCGTGGGCAGCGGATCGCGTTCCTGGAGGCTCTTCCGGAGGCAGCGCTGCCGCGGTGGCTGCCGGAGAGGCCACCCTCTCGTTAGGGACCGACACTTCCGGCTCGATCCGTCAGCCCGCAGCTTTCTGCGGGGTTGTCGGGCTCAAGCCGACCTACGGAAGGGTGTCTCGATACGGATTGATCGCCTTCGCTTCTTCGCTGGATTCCCCGGGCCCGCTCGCCCGCAACACGACCGACGCGGCCCTGATGCTGGGGGCGATCGCCGGGCCGGACTGGCGCGATTCGACCGCGGCCAACGCGCCGCTCACGGATTACGTTGCGGAACTGGAGGCCGGAGTCCAAGGGCTGCGGGTCGGCCTCTCACCCGATTTCCTGCGCCTGCGCACTCCGGATGCCGAGACCGGAGAACTGCGAGAGCAGGGCCTGCAGCCGGAGATCGAACAGGCAGTTCGTCGGGTGGCAGAGACGTTGGCCGGGCTGGGGGCCGAGATCGTGGAGGACGTGCCTATGCCAAGCGTGCGGTTCGCCATCCCGGCTTACTTTGTCATCTCGCGGGTGGAAGCCGCCTCCAACCTGCATCGCTATGATGGAGTCAAGTACGGCCATCGTGCCGCCGGGCCGGCCGCCGATTTGAGTCAGCTGTACCGGCGCAGCCGGGGCGAGGGATTCGGAACCCAGCCCAAGCTGCGCATCCTGATGGGAATGTATGTTTCGGGCGCCCAGTACGAGAAGCGGTACTACGAGCAGGCCTTGCGGGTCCGCACCGCGATCCGCCGCGACTTTGAGCGGGCGTTCGATCAAGAAGGGCCCGCCCGGCTTGACGCGCTGCTGGCTCCAACGACCCCCACGACAGCTTTTGAGCTCGGGAAGGTATATGGAGATTCGGTGCTGATGCAGTATGCCGATCTACTGACAGTCCCCGCCAATCACGCCGGCATCCCGGCGCTCTCTGTCCCGGCCGGTCTGGACACCAGCCGACTGCCGATCGGGGTCCAGTGGATGGGGCCCGATTTCTCGGAGGCAACCCTGCTGCGGATTGGCAGGGCTTACGAGCGGGCGACGGCTGACCAACCCTGGAGGCAAATCCGCCCCGCGATTCTTCGAGAGCTGATGAGTGCCTGAGTACGAGTCAGTCATCGGGCTCGAAACCCACATCCAGGTGAAGACCCGTTCCAAGATTTTCTGCGGGTGCAAGGCAGACTCCTGGAATGATCCGCCCAATGTGAACATCTGCCCGGTGTGCACCGGACTGCCCGGAGTGCTGCCGGTCTTGAACCAGGAGGTAGTTGCCAAAGCGGTGCAGCTGGCTTCCGCCCTCCACGCCGAATCGATCCAGGGGGAATCCTACTTCGCCCGGAAGAACTACTTCTACCCGGACCTTCCCAAGGGATATCAGATCAGTCAATATGACGAGCCGTTGGCAAGGGCTGGGCGTTTCGAGCTGCCGCTGCCGGGGCGCGCGCTGGCCACGGTCGGGATCAGCAGGCTGCATCTCGAGGAAGACGCCGGCCGCACGATCTACCAGGCAGGGCGCCGGCTGATCGACTTCAATCGCTGCGGCGTTCCGCTGGTGGAGATGGTGACCGAGCCGGACCTGCGCTCCGCTGACGAGGTGGCCCAGTTCCTGATCCGGCTGCGTCAGCTGCTGCGCTGGCTGGACATTTCCGATGCGGATATGGAACGGGGGCAGCTGCGCTGCGACGCCAACGTTTCGATCCGTGAACCCGGAAGTCAGCAGCTGAATCCGAAAACCGAAATCAAAAACGTCAACTCGATCACCAATGTCCGGCAGGCCGTCCAGGCCGAAATCGAGCGGCAGATCCGGGAGGTCGAGGCGGGCCGAACGATCGAGTCTTGGACCCTGGACTGGGACGACGAGCGGGGGGTGCTCAGCCGAATGCGTTCGAAGGAAACCGAGGCCGACTACCGTTATTTCCGCGAGCCGGACCTGCTTCCGATCCGAGTCGAAGAGACCGAGAAGCGGGCACTGCAACAAGCGCTGCCGGAGCTACCTTTGGCCCGCCGAGCCCGGTTGGTTCAGGCCTACGGCTTGCCGGAATACGACGCCGAGATCCTCACCGAAGAGCGGAGCCTCGCGGATTTTTTCGAAACCTCGGTCAAGGCCTACGCTGGTGATCCGAAGCGGGTATCCAACTGGGTGATGAATGACGTCCTGCGGCTGATCCGCCAGGCAGGGGCCACGGCCGGGGAGCTGGGTCTGCAGCCGGCCCACCTGGCCGAAATCATTCAGCTGGTTGACTCCGGGATGATTACCGCCGGGGTCGGCAAGGAATTGCTGGAACAGGCGAGGAATGCTGAGCGCTCGCCCCGGCAGCTGGTCGAGGAGCAAGGCTTGATCCAGGTCACCGATTCGGACGTGCTGCGCGAGGCTGCCGGCAAGATACTGCAAGCGAACCCGGACCAGGTCGAGAGCTACCGGGCGGGGAAAAAGACGATTCTCGGTTGGTTCGTCGGTCAGCTGATGCGCGAGACGGGCGGGCGGGCGGACGCCAAGAAGGCGCGAGAGTTGCTCCAAGAACTGCTGGAGCGTTAGTTGTTCACCGGGCGAAATCGTATGCGATGAACGGCCCTTCCGAGCCGACTAATTCGACTAGGGGCAGCGGATCCGCGGAAAGATCTCCAAGAGTGAGGGTCCATGCCCCGGGGGCTCCCGCCAAGTACAGGTATTGCTGGCCATCGATCCAGCGCAGACCCGAGGCCGACCCCAGCGGCCGGGCCGCCAAACCGACTTCCCCGATGAAGTAGTTCAAGCCAGTCCCCTCGGTGTAGGCGAAGTGACGTGAATCGGGAGCCCAGCCCTTCCATTGGAGGGAACCGGTCGCGTAGCTGAAGGATTCGCCAGTCGCCGGCCGATAGAGCAGCAGGTCCTGCTCGCCACTTACCACTCCCGCACGCAGATAGGCGACCGTGGATCCGTCTGGTGAGATCAGCGGGGCCTCGCCTTGTGGTCGAAAGAGGTCGCCCGAAATCGATGCCAGTATGCTCGGAGACGCGCCAGCTGCCGGCACTAGCCAGATCGTTCCGGCCGGAGACTCGGCAAACGGGTTTTCGCCCGGAATCGCCATCAACACCGAGTCCTCCCCCGGCGACCAGCGCGGCCGCGGATAGAAGAAGTACTCACTGAAAGTCTGCACCAGGCTGAACATGAGCACGTCGGTTCGCAGGTCGCTGCCGTCTGCCCGGGCGAAACTTACGCTGGTCGCCCTGACGATCGCCAGCTGCGTTCCGTCCGGCGAGAGTGTGAAATCACCCCCCTGTCCCGGCGGCAGCAGCGGAGTGAGTGCTCCGCTGTCCGCGTCGATCGACAACAAGTCATCGCTCTTGGCTAGCCCCGGCCCATCGAAGATGCCGCGGGTGTTGAAGAGCACCCGATGGGTCCCCGGCGCAAGGCTGAAATTTGCCAGGGTGTAGCGTAGGAAACCCTCCAACGGGTATAGAGTGCCCAGCGTGTCGGCCCCGACCAGCAGCCGGTCGTCGGTTCCATCAAACCCAATCCGGCGCATTTCTACGATTTCGAAGTTCGCATCCACCACCACGTAGACGATCAGTTCCCCATCGCTCGCCAGCCGGACCTCGCCGAGGTTGCCGGAACTGGTCAGCCGAACTGGAGCCGCGCCCGGTTCGAGGGCCCACAGGTCTCCATCATCGACGTAGCTTATGTGCAAGAGTGGCGGAGGAGGGGTCGCGGTTGGGGAGGGCGAGGGCGTGGGGGGAACCGGGCTGGGGGTCTCCGAGGGAGTCGCGCTCGCCCCCGCCAGCGCCCCGGCCGTGGCGGCAAGCAATTCCGCGGTCGGGGCGGTCGCCGTCCCTGGGAAGTTGCAGGCGGCCAGGAGAATGGCCAGTCCGGCGAGCGCCAGCGATCGTCGAGTGCCGCCCATGTTCAACGCCGAGGAATAGCCTGATTCAGCCGGCGGCGCAAGCCTGAGAATGCGCAGAGATGGGCTCGTTTGCACGCGGCGAGGCCCCCGGGGCCGGCTCATCCGCAAGCGGGGAGACGCCGAGGCGGCTCTGCCAATCCGTGAGCTCAGCCAACATCTGGATGGGCTCCGGCGCGGGGCAGGTAAGTCAATCAGGGAGCTCTAGCTCGGGTACTGGAAGAAGCCCGCGCCGCTCTTGCGTCCCAGGCGCCCGGCGTCGACCATCTGTCGCAGCAACGGCGCCGGTCGGTACTTGTCATCGCCGAGATCCCGATGCAGGACCTGCATGATGGACAGCAACACGTCCAGGCCGATCAGGTCGGCCAGCGCCAGCGGCCCAATGGGATGGCTCATCCCAAGCTTCATCACGGTGTCGATGTCTTCGGCGCTACCGAGATTCTCCTGCAGGGCGAAGATGGCTTCATTGATCATGGGACACAGGATCCGGTTGGCGATGAAGCCGGGCGAGTCTTTGGCCTGAACCGGTTCCTTTCCCATTCGGCGACCGACCTCGAGTGCCAGGGCAAGGGTCGCCTCCGAGGTCTTCAGCCCGCGGATGATCTCCAGCAGCCTCATGAGCGGCACCGGGTTGAAGAAGTGCATTCCGATCACCTGGTCCGGCCGGGCCGTGGCGGCCCCGATGCGGGTGATCGAGATGGAGGAGGTGTTGGAGGCCAGAACCGCGGCAGGCGGGGCGCGCTGGTCGAGTTCCTCGAAAATGCGGAACTTGATTTCCGGATTCTCGGTCGCGGCTTCGATCACCAGGTCAATGCCGGCGGCGGGCGTGAGGTCGGTCGAAGTGGCGATGCTCAGTGCGGCCTGCAGCTGCTCGTCAGTGAGGACGCCTTTGCTCGCCAGCCTGCTCGCAGATTTTTCAATCGCAGCCGTGCCGCGCTCCAATGCCGCCGGATCGACGTCGGACAGGGTCACCTGGTAGCCTGAGACCGCGGCGGTCTGGGCGATCCCGTTTCCCATGGTGCCGGCACCGACAACCAGAATCTTCTTTACTTCCATGACTTACTCCAGCTCGATCGCCATGGCGACCGCTTCTCCGCCACCCAAACAGAGCGAGGCGATCCCCTTCGACAGCCCTCGATCTCGCAGGGCGTAAATCAGGGTGGTCAGGATTCGCGCTCCGGAGGCTCCCAGCGGATGACCGAGGGCGATGGCGCCGCCGTGCACATTGATCTTGTCCCAGTCCCATCCGTCATCGGAAAGCGCGTATCCGTCCGCCAAGACCTGGGCCGCGAAGGCTTCGTTCAGCTCGATCAGGTCGATCTGCTCAGGGGTCCATCCCACCTTGGCCAGCAACGATGGGATGACGCGAGCCGGAGCGATAAACATCTCCTTCGGAGCCACTGCGGCTTGCCCGTAACCGACGACCCGCGCAATCGGCCGCAACCCGAGGGCAGCAGCCTGCTCTCGACTGGAATACACAATCGCCGCCGCCCCGTCGTTGAGTCCAGGCGCATTTCCAGCAGTCACCCGACCGTCGGTGCGGAAGACCGGCTTCAACGCGGCGAGTTTCTCTAAGGAGGAGTCGCGGCGCAGCGTCTCGTCGAGAGATTCCATCCGCACCTGACCAACATCACCTGGCACTTCGACCGGAACGATCTCGGCCTCGAACTTGCCTGCATCCTGAGCCGCCACGGCCTTGCGGTGACTGTCCAATGCCCAGCGGTCCATGGCTTCCCGAGTCACTTCGTATTCATCGGCGATGTATTCCGCCGCCATGCCCATCGGCCACTGTTGGAAGGGATCCCACAGGCCGTCCAATAGCAGGGAGTCTTCGAGGGTCTGATGGCCGTACTGCAGCTCACCCCCTCGGCCGCGCACCAGGAAGGGTGCCCGGCTCATGCTCTCCATGCCGCCCGCCACGATCAAATCCGCGTCGCCGGCCTTGATGGCCTGCGCGGCAAACATCCCGGCCTTGAGCCCCGATCCGCATACTTTGTTCAAAGTCGTCGCGCCTACGGTCGGAGGCAAGCCGGCCCCGATGGCCGCCTGCCGGGCGGGGGCTTGGCCCAGGCCGGCTGCCACCACGTTGCCCATCAGCACTTCGTCGATCTGGGAAACATCCGCCAGCCCGGAGCGGCGCACGGCTTCTCGGACGACGAGCGCGCCGAGCTCGGTCGCGGGGACTTCCCGCAGCATCCCCCGGAATTTTCCGATGGGAGTGCGGGCAGCGCTCAGGATAACCGGCTCGCGGCCCTTGTCGTTCATGCTCGGTTCGACTTCGTTCGGCAGGTCCTGGAAGTCACTCTAGGGGGAAGATTGCTCGCTTGAATACCGGCTCCGGCGTGAGGCGGGGGCCGGGAAATCGAGCGACCTTACATCCGCGGCTTTGGGGAGGCTGCACTCCAGAGGGCCCGCAACCGCATATAGGAATCGACCAGCGCCTCCGGGATGACCCGGGTCTCGGCGGTGGTCACCATGAAATTTGTGTCCCCCGACCAGCGGGGCACAACATGCATGTGGACATGGTCGGCCACCCCGGCACCCGCCGGCTCGCCAATGTTGACCCCCAGATTGAAGGCTTGGGCGCCATAGGCCTTTCGCAAAATGGACACCGCCATCGAGGAGAGCTGCATCACCTCGCGCAGGGACTCCTCATTCAGATCCTCGATCGACGGGCGATGGGCAAAAGGGACGACCATCATGTGTCCGCTGGTGTAGGGATACCGATTCAGGATGACGAAGGCCTGACCTGCGCGGTGCAAGATCAGGTTTCCAACCCCATCCTCTTGCGCCAGCCGATCACAGAACAGGCATCCGGGGCTTTCACCCTGCTTTTCGATATAGTCCATGCGCCACGGCGCCCAGATGCGGTCCATCGAATGGATGGCCGGAACGTCCCCGGCTCGGTCGGGCCCGAGGATTGTATCATCGGAGTGGCACGCCTCCTGCAGCCAGACTAGAATCGACAGTATGTTGAGCCTTGAAGAGCTCAGGGCAGGGTTGCCGGTGGGGAAGCTGGGAGTGGAGCTGCACTTTTACCCCAGCCTTGGTTCGACCAACGACCGGGCGGGCGAGCTGGCCCGGGCTGGAGCCCCAGAGGGGACGCTGGTCATTGCGGACGAGCAGACCGCCGGTCGGGGCCGATCTGGCCGCCAGTGGCACACCCCGGCAGGGTCTGGGCTCGCACTCAGCCTGGTATTGCGGCCGGCCGGGTTGAAGAGCGGCGAAGTGGCGGCGCTCGGGTTGATCGGAGCGATGGGCAGTATCGACGCGTTAGGCGAACTTGGCCTGCTGCCCGAGCTAAAGTGGCCTAACGATGTGCTGCTCAGTGGCGCCAAGGTCGGTGGGATTCTGGCCGAAGCCAGCTGGACCGCCTCACACCTGGACCATGTGATCTTGGGTATTGGCCTGAACGTGAAGGAGACCCCACTGCCGGAACTTGATTTTCCTGCCACCTCGGTTGAGCAGTCACTGGGCAGACCGGTCGCCAGCGAAGTGCTCCTGCTTCGCGTGCTCGCCGCAACCGACCGTTGGTATGCCCGGCTGATCGAGGGCAAGGCGCACCCAGATTGGGAATCTCGACTCGCCTATCGTGGGAAACGAGTCGCCATCTCCAATGGGAAAGGGGAGCGGGTCGGGATCGTGCTCGGCCTGACCCGCCAGGCGGGGATCCGGTTGGCGGTAGAGGGCGATGAGCAAGTGGTTTTCGAGGCAGGCGCCTATCAGTTGAGGCCCTTATAGCCGGTGGACGCATGGCGGCCAATCCGGCTGCGGGGAGAGGAGAGACCGAAGGATGTTCGATGATTTGAGGGAACGAACAAACGAGGAGACCTTTGCACAGGCCGGCATCCCGTTCGAGCGGCCGCCGGCTGCGCCGGAGCGGAAGATATTCGGAATGTCGGCCGGGCAGCGCCTGGTGCTCTCGATCCTGCTCTTTGCGACCGTCTTCCTGCTCGGATTGAGCTGTTTGCTGGTGACCAATAAGATCTGGCCGTAGCCGGGTGCGCTACGGGGTCAGTTGCAGATGGGCTTCAGCGGCCCCCTCGACCTGGGAGCGGGTCCACAGCATCGGGTGGTATTGCAAGTTGCGCCACATGTCGATCATGTCGTCGTAGTGCGGATTGAAGGGATGCCCGGATTGGCCGGTGGTGTGGATGGAGAGCGAGTTGGCGAAGTCCCCGACATCGATGATCTGCCGATAGGACGGGGTTGTCTCGACAGCGAACGGATGGTTTGGGTCGTACCCGGTATTGTTGACCGTGTCGCGCGTGCCGTCGGCCTCGACCGGACCGCGGTTGAAGATCCACTCGATCGGAGCAATCCCGCTCTGACCGAGGCTCTGGTTTTCAAAGGTCGCAGTGTGCAGGTCACCCCAGCGCCAGGCATTCATGTCGTCGCCAAGTTTCTCGCTTAGGTTGTCCACGGCCGCGGTCAGGGCGGCCAAGATAGTCGTCTCCTGGTCCTCCACCTGAGCCGTCCGCACATTGTCGAACCAGGCGGCCTCCGGCTGGCCGAGCAGATTGCCGAGCGCTACGATCAGATAAGGGCGCGTTCGCGACAGCAGCCGCGACAGCAGTTGCTCTCCCAACTCATCTTCGAAAGTGGCCTTGATCAGCTCGATGCGCAGCGCCTCGAACAGTGCGGCTCCGGCACTCTCCCGGTCGGCCCGCCCGTCCCAGCTCCGCAGCAGATCCAGGGCGGCCTGCAGCCGGGGCTCTTCAGGCTGGACGGCCAGGATCCAATGCAGGATGTCTTGGGCGTACAGCGGGGTGCTGTCGCGCTGGATCGTCTGCATGTCTACCATTGAGATCGAATCGTCGGCCTCGATAAGTTCCACAATCCGGCGCGCCCGATAACCGGGGTTCCAATCCATCGATAGAAAGTATGGGTAATCGGGGCCGACGACCGCGTTGTTGGCGGTCGAGATGTAGCCCGCGGGTGGGTTGAACACGGAGGGCATTTGCTCGTAGGGCACCGTGTCTAC
>JAHFAU010000191.1 GCA_023250385.1 Anaerolineales bacterium | reverse complement strand
TGACCAATGCGATGCACTACACACCGGCAGGGGGAAGAATCGCAGTTCGCACTCAATCCCGCTCCGGGTCCGATCGGCGCTGGGTGACTGCCGAGATTGAGGACACCGGCATGGGGATCGCGCCCGAGGAGCAGCCGCTGATCTTCGGACGCTTCTACCGCGGTCGAGCTGGGGAGGCCTCCGGAGAATCGGGCACCGGCCTCGGTCTGGCGATCTGCAAGGAGATTGCCGAGTTACACTCCGGGCGAATTACGGTCGAGAGCAGCGGCTTCAACGGCAAAGGATCCAAACTCACGGTCTGGCTCCCGCTCGAAGAGACACCCTAAGCCAGTTCGCTCCCCGGCGATTGAGGCACGTGCCGGCCCCGGCCGAACGGCGCACACCAGTTTTTCAAGTCTTGATACGAGTCTCGGGCTCAGCCAGGCCGATCAATCTTGGGTCGCTCCATCCCCAAGAGGCTCAGGCACAGGAAAAGCTCGCCGCGATGGTGGATTTCTTGTTCGAGGACGTGCCACAGGATCCAGCCGAGTTTCGGTGTGCCGTCTCCCGGGACCTGCACGATCCGGTTGAAATCATCCATCGGAACGGTGCTTAGGTATTCCTCGGTCTCCTTGTGGGTGCGGGTCAGCTCGGTCTGGATCGCCCGAACTGTGTTCAATTGGCTGGCATTCTCTTCCGGCCAGCTCTTCAGCGAGCGGCGCACGACGTAATGAATCCAGCCCTGCTCCACGTTGATGATGTGGCGCAGGATGTCGCCAACCGTGCGGGAGTACCGCTCGGCCGGGCGGAACTCGAGATGCTCGTCATGCAGCATCGCTACCGCCAGCTGCAGATCGCGCCAGACCTTCGCCCAGTGATCGAAATACTCGGCTGCATTCATCCTGCTCGCTCCGAGTCGGCCGGTTGGCTGGCTTGCCTGCTGGCTTGCTTGAGCCAGCGCTCTGCCAGGTCCACCCGAGGCCGAAAACTCATCATCCGCTCCAAGAGTCTTGCTGGTTCTTCTTCATAGATGAGGATTTCAGCTTGATCTGAATATAGAAATCCAACCTGGCGAGCCTGCTCGAGCATGGCCAAAAATGGATCAAAGTATCCCTTCGGGTTAAGCAGTCCAACCGGTTTGGCATGCAGTCCGAGCTGGGCCCAGGTCAGGCTTTCGACCAACTCGTCCAAGGTTCCGAGCCCGCCCGGGAGCGCGATGAAACCGTCCGCCAGCTCGACCATCTTGGCCTTTCGTTCGTGGAGCGTTTCGAAGACATGCAGCTCGGAGAGGTCCGGCCGGCCAAGCCCGGCCGTGTTGAACAGATTGATCGTCACCCCGATTGCCCGGCCTCCGGCTCCCAAGGCCCCGCCGGCCACGGCCCCCATCATTCCGGTTCCCCCGCCGCCATAGACCAGCGCTAGACCTTGGGCCGCGATAGCCTGACCCATTTCACGGGCGGTCTGAAGGTACTCCGGCGGCACATTGTCGCTCGAGCCGCAGAAGACGCAGATCCGCTGCAGGCTCATTCGGTGCGCGAGCTGAGCGGTGGCTCACTTGAAGCAGTTGATTCTATGTTCAAGAGGGGCAAATGTGGATTCTACCATGCGGCACCTGCCACGCTCCTGAGGGCAGGTCGAGACGACGATCATCATTACTGGCCGGGGAAGAAGACCAAATGCGGGTCGGTGGAGACCTGCTTGCGTGCGACAGTCGGGCGCAAAAATCCGAAGAGCCACGGATGGCCAGTGGTTGGCCTGAAGCCAGCCCTACGAACGCAACTCCGCAGGCCAACGGCCTGCCCCGCCACCTAGGCGCCTCCCCTCCCGAGCGTCAGATGAGTTGGCGCTTCCCCGAGCGTGGGTCGAGTGCGTCCCGAAGGCCATCCCCGACCAGGTTGATGCACAGGATGGTGTACACAATGAACAGGCTGGGGAAAAGCCACATCCACCAGGCCCCGCGCTGAATAAAAGACAGCGCCTGTTGCATCATGTTTCCCCAGGAGGCGGTGGGCGGTTGGACTCCAAGCCCGAGAAAGGAAACATAGGCTTCCGCGATGATCGCGTTGGCGAGGCCCAGAGTCGCCGTCACGATGATCGGCGCCAGCGTATTCGGAATCAGGTGGCTGAGGAAGAGGTGGCGGTGGCTCGCACCCAAAGCCTTCGCCGCCGAGACGAATTCCAGCTCCCGGATCGAAAGTACATTCGCCCTGACGATCCGGGCCAAGTACATCCAGGAGGTCGCCCCGATCACCAC
>JAHFAU010000107.1 GCA_023250385.1 Anaerolineales bacterium | reverse complement strand
GGGCCGAGATCGATCAACCAGTCTGCAGCCCGGATGGTGGATTCATCGTGCTCGACGACCAGCACGGTATTGCCGAGATCTCGCATCCCCACCAGGGTTCGGATCAGTCGAGCGTTGTCACGCGGGTGCAGCCCGATCGACGGCTCGTCCAACACATAGAGCACACCCATCAAGCGCGACCCAATCTGAGTCGCCAGGCGGATACGCTGTGCCTCGCCGCCGGAAAGGGTGGCAGCCGACCGATCCAGCGTCAGATACTCGAGCCCGACATCGACCAGGAATCCCAGCCGGTCCCGAATCTCCTTGAGCACTCGCTCGGCAATCTTGCGTTGTCGGGAACTCAGCGGGCCTCGAGTGTTCTGGAGCTTTTCGACCCACTCCAGAGTCCGGGCCACCGGCAGCCTGGCCAGGTCTACGATATTCAAGTCATCGATGGTGACCGCCAGAGCCTCCGGCCGCAGACGCTTGCCCCGGCAGGCGGGGCAGGGTCGCTCGGACATGTATTCTTGGATCCGGCCTCGAATGAATTCGGACTGGGTCTCTTGATAGCGCCGCTCCAGGTTGCCAATGACGCCTTCGAAGGCAGTGCGGAAGGTCGCCTGACGCCCATCGCGGCTGGAGTAGTGCACCGGAACCTTCTCGCCATCGGTGCCGTAGAGGATCAGGTCCAATTTATCGCCAGAAACCTCTGCTACCGGCGCTTCCAGGTTGATCCGGTAGTGTTTGGCGACCGCCTCGGCCATCTGCCAGTAATAGCCGCGCTGCTCGCGGGACTGGTTGGCCCACTCCATCGCCACGATCGCGCCTTCCGATAAGGAGAGCGAGCGGTCGGGGATGATCCGGTCGGGGTCGATCTCGAGTTTGCTGCCCAGGCCCTGGCATTCCGGGCAGGCTCCATGCGGGGTGTTGAAGGAAAAGGTACGCGGCTCGATCTCGGCCAGGGTCGTTCCATGCTCCGGGCAGGCAAGCTGTTCCGAAAAGGGGATGTCCTGGGGCGGTTCGGCGCTTAGATTTGAGACAAGGATTGCCCCCTCACCCCATCGCAGCGCGGTCTCGACCGAGTCGGTCAGCCGGGTGCGGAATGAATCGTCGGATTCCTTGGGGATGACCAGGCGGTCGACCACCGCCTCGATGTTGTGAATCTTGTAGCGGTCGAGTTGGATTTCCTCCTCAATCTCGTGCACAGCTCCATCCACCCGGGCACGTACGAAACCGGACCGCTGCAGCTCCTCGAGCACTGCCAGGTGGGTCCCCTTCCGCCCGCGCACCAAGGGGGCCAGGATCAGCAGCCGGGTCCCGGCCGGCAGTCCCTCGATCGTTTCGACAATCTCCTGGGCCGACTGCTGCCGGACCTCCCGTCCGCAAATCGGGCAGTGCGGGAGTCCGACCCGGGCGTAGAGCAAGCGCAGATAGTCATAGGCCTCGGTGACCGTTCCGACGGTCGAGCGTGGGTTGTGGGTGACACCCTTCTGATCGATCGAGACCGCCGGGGAGAGCCCTTCGATGTAGTCGACGTCGGGCTTGTCGAGCTGCCCAAGAAACTGGCGGGCATAGGCGGATAGCGATTCGACATAACGACGTTGCCCCTCGGCAAAGATGGTATCGAAGGCGAGCGAAGACTTGCCTGACCCCGAGATCCCGGAGATCACTACGAGTTTATCCCGCGGGATTTCCACGGTCAGGTTCTTGAGGTTGTGCTCGCGGGCACCGACGACCTTGATGAATTCTTGTGGCATCCGTAGACCAGCTGTTCTATTCTAGGGGGCGAAGAGCAATTATATCAAAGCGGGTCTGCGCCCGTACTTCGCGAGCTCTTGGAGACGCAATTTGTGTCCGGCATCGCCCAGTGATGTTGCGGTCGGGGCCAGTGAAACAGGACGAAGTGTGTCGGCGGTGTCTCCGTCGACTGCCGGAGATCACCGGCTGCGGTCAACAGGTCGCCTAAGGGGCAGACGTCGGCGGGAGCGGTCCCCCGCACCATTGGCATTTGGACTGGCCAATGGGGCTGAGGCCCTGGCACTTTGGGCAAACCGGAAGCTGGCCGCGCGGCTTGAGGCCACTCTCCATCTCGGCTGCCAGCTTGACCACATCGGATGGACTGAGCGCGGCCGGTGGGCTGCCGAGCCGTGAAGCGGAGCGGATCCGGGCACCCTGGGAGTCCTCGGTGAGCTTGAATCCCATGCCTGGTAAGGCGTGCACGGTGCCCTCGCGGAGTTCACCCTGGGCTGCGGCCGCGGGAGGCCGCAGCCGACCGGCCAGAATCTCCCGCAGCTCCTCCGGCAGCTGGTCAAGCAGCTCTTCGGGGTTGCTTTCTTTTTCTGCTAAGAGTTGGCGAAAGTGATTTGGGCCGGAGGGAACCCGGCTTTCGGCTGGCTGCCAGCCGCAGTATTGGCATGGAGCAGGGGCCGCCGGGGGGATGGCCGCCTGCATCGACGCTCCGCAGCCCGGACAGACCGGAATGTCCTGCTGCATGCCCCTATCCTAACGGCACAATGACCACTGGACAATCACCGAAGGGTCATCACAGCTTGGACCCGAGGTTAAGGTCCGTTGGGCTCGACGAGCCTGGCGACGTCTACCACAGCGTTCGCGGCGGCGAACCGTTCGGCGTAGCCTCGATTGCGCCACAAGTAAGCATTCGGTTCGCCATTCAATCCTGGTCGGACTTGGAGGGTGGAGCGCACATAGGCCGCGTCCGCTGCAGGAGCCAGCCGGGACAGTCTTCCGAGCAGCAGCCAGGCCGGTAATGTGTAGCCGATTAGCCCAAGCGCCCCCAACAACAGGACGGCCGCCAGCGGAGCCTGCCGGAGATCGAGCACGCCGAGCGCCAGGGCTGTCACCATCAGAACCATCCCGATCGCGATCGAACCGAGGTGTACGGCCAGGCGGGAATTCTTCTCTTCGTCACTGCGAGCCCTGACCCGCTGATGGCACTGCTGGCACAGCGGGAGCTGATAACGGGTTCGGTCGGCATCTGCGCCGACCACGACCAAGCCCCGATCCGCGGGCTGACGCAAGCAGTGGGCACACAAATCGGCGGGGAAGCTGGGTGAAGCTGCGCTCACCATCACCTTGAACCGCTGCCCCGGATCCGGCTCCGCAGACTCATGGCCGAACTCGGCATCCGCAGCTCGCTCAGGCTGCTCTGCGACCGGTGAGCCCGGCTGCCCACCCAGGAATTCCTTGAGGGTCCCGATACCGAAGGGTGGCGTCGAAGCCCGCTCAGCAGCCCCGTTGTTCTGGCCGGCGAGGGAGCCGATGCCAAAGGGTGGAGTCGGCTCCTCGGCCGATTCGACGGCAGCCGGATCCACCGGTTGGGCTTCGATCGTGTACCCCGAGTCCTGCGCGGGTGCGGCCATTGGAGCCGCGACCACTGCTCGCTCGGCGGTTGCTTTGACTTGGATCGCCGGCAGCACGACCCACCGTTTGAGGGCGAAATCTCGGGTGTCTGGGTAGTCGGCCGAGATGGAGCCGTACATGACCAGGCTCGAGCCCTCGCCTAAAACGTAGGCGGAGCCGCAATTGGAACACCGGATGTAGTCCGGGAGCCTCTTCAGATGAACGACGGCCAGCGCCAGCTGACCGCAGATGGCGCAGACCCTTCCGGCCGCGTAATCGTCTTCCACCCTGGCGCGTGGAAGCGGTTGGATTCTTTCCATTCCTTCCGGCTTTGGGTTAAATCTAGCATAGCGAACCGGCAGACGGTAGCGGTCCCAGTTTCCTATTCGACTTGGCCGTGCCACTCGGTTCATGGGTTCTGACCAAAGGCCTCCGACCCAAAGGCCTGGCCCAGCATGGCCAGAATCGCATCCCGCTTCGGGAGCAACACTGAAGCGCCGCCTGGCGTCCTCCAAAAGTCGGCCATCGACCGATCCACGTCAAAGTTTTGGATTCGAGTGGAGTCGGCGGCAACCTGTATCGCGGTGGGAACCAGCGGCAGCAGCTCGCCCAATTCGAGATCGGTCCGCAGTGTGTTGTAAAACTGGTTGTAGACCTCTGGCAATCGCGACAGGCCATCGATACTGACGATCTTGACAAAGATCGCTCGAACCACCTCCTGCTCCCTGCGCAGCCGATCGAAGTCGCCGCTGACCTTGCGCATGCGGGCGTAGCAGAGCGCCTCGAATCCATCCATGAAGTAGCTGCCCGGGGCATAGCTGCGGAGCACACCGCCGCACTCATCGGTGAGGTACCCCGTGGACTGCACGGTGATCCCACCCAGCGCGTCGACCGCATTGATGAATCCGGAGAAGTTGGTCCGGGCCCATCCATCCAGATCGATCCCGAAGTTGTAGAGGATCGTCTGGCGGGTCATCTCAAATCCGCCTCGCGGGTCGGCAGTATTGATGCGGTCCATCCGCCAGCCGGGGATGTAGACGTAGAGATCGCGCGGAAACGAGATCAGCTTGGCCGTGCCAGTGTGCGGATCAACCGACACTACCATCATCACGTCGGTCCGGTACCCGCCTGTGTCGGGCCGCTCGTCGCTTCCCAGCAGCACCACGTTCAACACATCCTCCGCGAACGCGATTTCCGGCATTGGTGGCGGGATCTCGGTCGCCGACAATTCGCTCGGTCCCGGGAAGTCGCCCCAGATCGGGGTCGGAGTCGGGGTGACCGACGGAGTCGGCGTATCGGCCGGAGTCGGGGTCAGGGTAACGGTCGGGGTAAGCGAGGGAGTCTCGGTAGGCACGGCCAGCGCGGTCGAGGTTTCAACCACGCTTGTCTCAATGCTTGAACCCTGCACCGTATCTTGCGAGGGGCTCCGCAGTGAGGCAAGGCAGGCGACGGACAAGGCTCCGGCCAACCCAAGAGACAGCAGCAGGCGAGTCTTCAAATAGGCATCCTTAGGGGCAACCTAGGAATCAGACGCATTCGGGCAGCCACAAGATCCCGCGGATTCTATTCCAAACTGAGACTCCGGCCATGAGTGCAACTCGTGTGCCGACGGATGGCCGGTTAAATGGCAGCCGCCCGCTTTAGCCGGAGGAAAAGGGGTCGCGGGCGGCTTCGAGGCCTGGACACTCTGGGGGGAAGTGTCCGGTTCAATAGTAGTGGATTCCGGAGTTGGGCTACCTTACAGAGGCCTAACAGAGTCTGGGGAGCTGGGCCCCGGTCAACTCGCCGCAGCAGCCAGCCGTGCCTGTTGGATATAGGCCAGCGACTGGTGCCGGAAGTAGGTGTTGTAAAGCTCGGCGTAGTGCCCGCTCTGGGCCATCAGCGAATCGTGATTGCCCTGCTCGATCACTCGGCCTTGGCGCAGGACGATAATCCGGTCGCTGGCGCGGACCGTGGACAGCCGATGTGCGATCAGGATTGAAGTTGTCTCCGCCAAAATGAGCTGCAGGGCTTCCTGGATCTGGGACTCGGTGAACGGATCGATATTGGCCGTTGCCTCATCCAGGATGAAGATCGCCGGCCGTTGGACCAGGACTCGCATCAACGAGACCAATTGCCGCTGCCCCATCGACAAGCGGCCGCCGCGCTCACCCACTTTAGTGAGCAATCCGTTCGGGAGGGTTTCCAACCACTCGCCCGATCCGATCCGCCGGGCGAGCGCACCGATTTCCTGGTCCGAAACTTCCGGCCTGGCATAGCGGATATTGTCGGTCACCGTTCCCGCAAAGAGGAACGGGTTCTGAGACACCAGCCCGATTTGTCGCCGGAAGTCATGTAAGTCGAGCGACCGGATATCCAAACCGTCGACCAGCACTCGGCCGGCCTGGAACTCGTAGAAGCGGGTGATCAACTTTACAATCGAAGACTTGCCCGCACCGGTGTGCCCGACCAACGCCAGGCTTTCGCCCGGGTCAATGGCCAGGCTGAATCCCTCCAGCACCGGTTCCTGGGAATGGTAGCGAAAGTCGACCTGCTCGAAGCGGATTTGACCTTGCAGCCGAGGGATCTTCAATCGATCGGTCTGACGGACTTGGGATTCGGTGTCGATCAAGGCGAACACCCGCTCGGCAGCCGACAAGCCTCCTTGAATTTGGCTCCAGAAGGCGGAGAGGCTGAGGATCGGGAACCAGAAGCGGTCGAGGCTGCGCATGAACAAATACCAGGCCCCGACCGCGACCGCCCCACTCGCCGCGGAGGTGCCGCCGAGAAACACCAGCAGTGCGGTCCCGAACCCCATCATCGCGTTTAGAGTAGGGAACACAACCGAGAGCACGAACCCGCGGCGAACGTTGGCGCCGTAGGATTGGAGGTTGATCCGCTCGAACTCGGAATAAATCGCCTCCTCCTGCCGGAAGTTTTTGGCGACCGTAATTCCGGTGACCGCTTCTTTGATGCTGGCATTCACGTTTGCGATGCCCCGCATTGAACGGCGGATCGCTTGCCGAGCCAGTCGGCGAAAGCCCAATGCCACCGAGAAGAAAACCGGGATCATCCCGAGCACCCATAGGGTCAATCGCCACTCGATCCGGAGCAGGACGACCATCAGAATCGCCACCT
>JAHFAU010000190.1 GCA_023250385.1 Anaerolineales bacterium | reverse complement strand
GGCGGCACGTTGGGCGTAATCTTCCTGGCCATGCCGTACATCGTGTTCTTCAACCTGTGGCCGAACTGGGGGGCGACGCTCTACGGGGAGGTCAAAGGGGCCGATGACTTCCGCAAGAACTTGAAGGGCATGGCCTACGCGCTGCTGCTGACCACCGGGCTAGCGGTCGTGTTCTTCCTGCTGGTCAATAAGACCATCACCTGGGACTTCATGAACAACGCCAACGCCGCTTACTGGAACTCCCGCTGGGGCTTCACCACCGAGGCCGCGCCGCTGGCGGCCTGGCCCTATCCGGCGATGCTGGCTATGTTCCTGACCTCCAGCCCGATCTTGCAGTTCATCGTGCTGCTGGCGATGAGCTTCTGGTTCTTCGGCTGGGCGGGAACGGTCTTTCTATCCTCGACCCGGGTGATCTTTGCCGCAGCATTCGATCGAGTGCTGCCCGAGCGGGTGGCCTCGTTAGAGCCACGCAGCCGAGCGCCGATCTGGGCCATGGTGCTGATGGTGGTGCCGGGCTTGATCGTCTCCTACCTCTTCATTTACAACACGCCGGTGTTTGGGACCGGGTTTGCCTCGATCACCCTGGCCTCGACGCTGGTGATTGCGGTGACCTACCTGGGCTCGACGGTCGCGGCCATCCTGCTGCCTTTTGTGAAGAAGGACCTGTACAACGCCTCTCCCATCGCGAAGTACAAGGTAGCCGGTCTGCCGCTGATCTCGGTAGCCGGGGTGATCTTCGGCGCCTTCTTGGTGTTCCTGCTGTACCAATGGTTCCTCGATCCGAATGGGCTGTACGGGATCGGGCTGAAGAACACCGCCTCGGTGACCTTCATGGGCGCCATGTACGTGCTGGCGATCGTGATCTACGTCGTCGCCACGATCGTACGCCGCAGTCAGGGGATCAATCTGGGTATGGTCTACAAGGAGATCCCGGCCGAATAACCTCCCAATCCGAACCCTATGCTGAGTATCCTGCTTCCCCGGCTTTCGCGGCCGGGGAGGCAGGATTTGGGCGCGGGACTGCTGGGCGGCCAATCCGATGAACATCCTCCAGGATCCAAAGGAGGAGGCTTACCGCATCGTTCGCGGAGCGGCGCAGCATAGCCTCACCGTTCGGCTGCTCGGCGGCGCAGCGATCAGTTTTCACTCCCCCAGCGCCCGCCACCGAGCCTTAGCCCGGAGCTACCCCGATCTCGATTTCGTCCTGCGCGAGAAACGGGGTGATCGCGCCGAAGCCCTATTGGTGGAACTCGGCTACTCGCCGAACAAGCCATTCAACTTGTACAACGGTCATTGGCGCCTGCTCTTCCAGGATTCGGAATTCGATCGGCAAGTCGATATTTTCGTCGGCGAGTTCCGCATGTGCCACAGCATCCCGCTCGGCGACCGGCTCGAGCTCGAGCCGATCACCCTGCCGCTTGCCGAGCTGCTATTGACCAAGCTGCAGATCGTCCAAATGAATGAGAAGGACGTACGGGATGTCTGTGCTCTGCTGCTCGATCATCCGCTGGGCGACCAGGACGCGGAGATGCTAAACGAGCGGCGGATCGCCTCACTATGCGCCGACGATTGGGGATTGTGGCGGACCGTGGGGCTGAGCCTCGAAAAGGTGCGTGAGGTCAGCCACGGATTCAGCCTTGGGGAAGAGCTGCGGCAGACGCTTGGCCGGCAATTGAGTTCACTTCGGCAAGCCCTAGAGGCGGCTCCTAAGTCGACCCGCTGGAAAATGCGCGCTCGGGTCGGGGACCGGGTCCCGTGGTACGAGCTCCCAGAGGAGGTCCGCAGGGGCTAAGGCGGGGGGAACTGCCTCGCCGGCTCTCGCAAAAAGACTAAATGAGCGAATCGCGCCTGAGCAGGGTTCGCCTGCGCACCATCCTCCGGGATGCGCCGTTGCTGTTGGCCGGGGCACTGATCCTGGCCGTCAACGTCGATCTTTTTCTTGTTCCCCAGAACATCGCTCCGGGCGGGGTGTCCGGCGCGGCCATCATCATCAACCACTACACCGGCTGGCCGATCGGGATCAGCATGCTGGTGATGAACCTGCCCCTGCTGGCGATCGGATTTCGCTATCTGGGCCGATTCCGGTTCCTGACCCGCACCCTGGTCGTGGTCGTGATCTACAACCTGGGGGTGGACCTGCTGGCGGGCTGGCTCCCGACCGGAGGCATCACCGATGACCTGCTGCTGAACTCGCTCTACGGCGGCCTGATAGGCGGCGCGGCGACCGGGCTGGTCTATCGGGCGAGCGGCACGATCGGGGGAACCGGCA
>JAHFAU010000018.1 GCA_023250385.1 Anaerolineales bacterium | reverse complement strand
CGGTCCCTCAATCCCTGATCCTGCAGATGCCCCGCTTCGGGCTCGACGTGACTCTGGCCCACCCGCCGGAGTTCAAGCTGATGCCGGAGATCCTGGACCAGGCCAAGGAACAGGCTCGTAAGCACAGCACCGCCTTCGAAGTGGTCGAGGACATGCGGGCAGGATTCACGGGCGCCGACATCGTATATGCCAAATCCTGGGGACCGCTGCTTAGCACCATCGATCCGGACGCCGGCAAGCGGCTACAGGACCAGTACTCGGATTGGATCACGGACGCCGGTAAGCTGAGGTTGGCCAAATCCGATGCGATCTATATGCACCCGCTTCCGGCCGATCGCAACATCGAGGTCACCGATGAGGTACTTGATGGTGCGCAGAGTGTGGTCTTCGACGAGGCGGAGAACCGGCTGCATGCCCAGAAGGCCGTGATGGCCTTGACCATGCGATGAACGAACGCCGAGTTGCGGTCGTCGCGGTTGGGGGGAATTCGCTGATCAAGGACAAGGCCCATCAGACGATCCCGGATCAGTACGCCGCAGCGGCCGAATCGATGGGCCATATCGCCGGGATGATCCAGGCCGGTTGGGAAGTCGTGATCACTCACGGGAATGGCCCCCAGGTCGGCTTTATCTTGCGCCGTTCGGAACTTTCCCGGCACGAACTGCACGAGGTGCCGCTGGATTACTGCGGAGCGGATTCCCAGGGCGCGATCGGCTACATGTTCCAGCAGGCGCTGTACAACGTATTTCGCCTGCGGGGTATGCCGAAGCAGGCGGCGACGGTGGTCACTCAGGTATTGGTCAGTGCCGAGGATCCCGCATTCAAGCACCCCAGCAAGCCAATCGGGTCGTTTATGGACGAACCCACCGCCTCCGATCGGGCGGCGGGCGAAGGTTGGGCAGTGGTCGAAGACGCCGGACGGGGTTGGCGTCGGGTCGTGGCCTCCCCGCGGCCGGTCAAGATCGTGCAGCGGGAGGTGATCGAGGCCATGATCGCGGCCGGTTTCGTCGTGATCGCGGTGGGCGGCGGGGGGATCCCGGTCGTTGAGGACCCGGCCGGCAACCTGATCGGGGTGGAAGCCGTAATCGACAAAGACTTCGCCTCGGCGCTGTTGGCCTCCAGCATCCGGGCCGATCTATTCCTGATCTCGACCGCGGTGCCGCAGATTGCGTTAAACTATGGGAAGCTGGATCAGCAATGGCTGGACAAGATCAGCTTGGCCGAGGCCAAGCAGTATCTGCAGCAGGGCCATTTTGCCAAAGGAAGCATGGGGCCAAAGGTACAGGCCATCATCAACTACCTGGAGGCCGGGGGCAAGCGGGCCCTCGTGACCGATCCGCAAAATATCGGGCGAGCGCTCGCCGGCGAGACCGGGACCTGGGTGGTCCCCTGACCGCCGGCGGGTTTTAATTTAGGAGGAGGTGGTCGGCTCTCCAAACAACAAGCGCGCAGTACGGAAGCTAACGACAATCTTCGGGAAGAATCAGGAGGAGGACGAGATGTTGAGAAACCGCATGTGGCGCAGCGTCGGACTGCTGCTGTTGGCCGGCCTGGCGCTGGCAGCCTGTGCTGGAAAAGCCACGCCTGAAGTAGTCGGGGGATTTGAAATTCCAGCGGTCGAAGAAGGAAAGTTTAACGTCGCCATGGTGCTCATCGGCCCGCACGACGACGGGGGCTGGAGTCAAGCTCACTACGAAGGCCTGCTCGATGTTGAGAAGAACGTTCCGAACACCCACGTGGCCTTTATCGAGCTGGTGCCGGAGGGAGCGGACTCAGAGCAGGTCTTTCGCAGCCTGGCGCGTAAGGGCTTCGATCTGATCTTTGGCACCTCTTTCGGCTACATGGATCCGATGGAAGTGGTGGCCGGGGAATTCCCGGACACGATGTTCATCCACCTTACCGGTTTCAAGACCAACGGCACCAACTACGGGAACTTGTTCGGCGAGATGGAAGTCTTCAAGTACATGGCCGGTATGATCGCCGGTTCCCGGGCTAAGGCCGACGGCAATCCGCGGATCGGCTACATGGCGACCTTCCCCATTCCAGAGGAACTGCGCCTGGGTAACGCGATCATGCTGGGCGCCAAACGGACCTGCCCCGAGTGCACGATGGATGTTCGCTGGATCAACACCTGGCACGACCCGGTGATTGAGAAGGAAGGCGCCGCTTCGCTCTTCGACGCCGGAGTTCAGGTTGTGTTCACCGGAGCGGACACTCCGGCGGCAGGTGACGTGGCGATGGAGAAGGAAAAATGGGGCGTCAACTATGATCATGTCGGCGCCTGCAAGGTGGATCGCTGCCTGACCGCGCCCTACTGGACCTGGGGTCCGATCTATTCCCGGATCACCGAAGAAACGATCGCCGGAACCTATGTGCCAGGCTTCCAGTACTTCGACTCGTCCGAGGGTGGTTTGGGTCTGTATGGTTTCATGGAAGGTCAGACCCTGCAGCCGGGCGTAGCTGACTTGCCCGCGGCAGATCTGCAGCTCGTCAGGGATACGCTAGCTACCGCGCTCGCCGGCGATTTCAATCGCTTCGACGTGTTCAAAGGCCCGATCAACGACAACCAGGGCAACGTGATCTTGGCCGACGGCGTGTCACTGGAACAGCTTGACCTCGACGGCTTCGCCGCGTTCGGCTCACCTTGTCAAACTTGCATGTATTGGTGGGCTGATGGTGTAACGGCGGAGTTGCCAGACCTGGGGAGCTGAGCTCGCAGGCAGTGCGCTGCGTTCTCGTTTCTTAAGGCCCACAGCTTAGCAAAGGATTGACCCCAACCCTGGCGGTGCGGGCAAACCGCACCGCCAGGGTGGCCTTAACCCGCCACCCTTCTTTCCGTTTGGCTGAGGATAGGTTCGATGGCAGAAGCAAGTAACCTGGTGGAGATGCGGGGGATCGTCAAACGATTCCCGGGCGTGCTCGCCAACGAGAATGTCGATTTTGATCTCAGAAGCGGAGAGATCCACGGACTGTTGGGAGAGAACGGGGCCGGAAAAAGCACGCTGATGAGTGTGCTGGCGGGGCTATACAAACCGGAGGCAGGGACCATCCTGGTCCGGGGAGTGCCGGTCAGCTTCAATTCGCCCCGGGATGCCATTGCCTTGGGATTGGGGATGATCCACCAACATTTCACCCTGATCGACTCACACACGGTTACAGAAAACATCCTGCTCGGCCTGGACGACCCGCCGTTCCTGATGCGGCTGTCGCATTACGACGAACGGATGGCAGTAACGGGCAAACGGTTCGGGCTGCACGTCTCGCCGACGGCGAAGATCTGGCAACTCTCGGTGGGTGAACAGCAGCGGGTGGAAATCCTGAAGATGCTGTATCGCGGGGTGGAGGTCCTGATCATGGACGAGCCGACCTCGGTGCTGGCCCCGCAGGAGATCGAGGAACTGTTCAAGACCCTGCGTTCGATGGTCGAGCAGGGTAAGTCCATCGTATTCATCAGCCACAAGCTTCATGAAGTCATGTCGATCGCAGACCGGATCAGCGTGCTGCGCCAGGGTCGGGTCACCGCGGCCGGGATTAAGCCAGCTGGAACCTCCAAAGCCGAACTGGCCAACCTGATGGTCGGTCGAAAAGTGTTATTTGAAATCGAGAAGAAGCCCAAGGAGCCAGGGGAGGTGGTGTTGGAGCTGCGGGGGGTCAGCGCCGAAAACGACAAGGGACTGCCTGCGCTTCACAAAGTAGGGCTCAAAGTGAGATCGGGCGAGATCCTGGGGCTGGCCGGCGTTGCAGGAAACGGTCAGACCGAACTCGGTGAGGTCATCACCGGGCTGCGTCGCTGCACCGGCGGCAGCATACTGGTGAACGGGAAGGAGGTCGCCAACCGTCCGGCCCGGGTGCCAATCGAGTTCGGAGTTGCCCACATCCCCGAGGATCGGACCCACGTCGGCACTGCGCCCAATCTAAGCATCACGGAAAACGTCATCATGAAAAGCTATCGCCACCCACCCCTCGCCAGAGGCCGGTCACTCAATCGGCATGTGGCCCGTGAACGGGCGGAGCAGCTCAAGCAGGAGTACACCATCCTGGCCCCGAGTGTAGAAACCCCGGTCAGGTTGCTATCGGGCGGCAATCTGCAGCGGGTCATTCTGGCCCGGGAGCTCTCGGAAAGACCTTCGTTGCTTATCGCCATGCAGCCCACTCGCGGGCTTGATGTTGGCGCCATCGAGGGCGTGCAGCGCTTGCTGCTTGAACAACGCGATTCGGGAGCCGCGATCCTGTTGGTGTCGGAGGAACTGGAAGAGATTTTTACCCTGAGCGATCGGATCGCAGTCATCTACGAAGGCGAGATCGTTGGGGATGGTGTGGAGGCGGAGGCCGAGACGGTGGGGCTGTTGATGACGGGTGGGGCGCGGTTGCCGAAGTCTGAGGCCACTGCATGACGAGCTCCGAGTCTGCCAAGACCCGTCCAACCCGCAGCATCCGCCTTCCATTCGAGGTTCAGATCGAACCCCGGCTGAATGTCCCGCGCTGGCTGAGCCCGCTGGTCTCTGTCATCGCGATTGTGCTGGCGCTGCTGCTCGGAGCGTTGGTGCTTAAGCTGGTCGGCGGCGACCCGGTCAGGGCGTATGTTCACATCGCCGGTGCGGCATTCGGCAGCTTAGGGGTATTCTCGGACACGCTCGTGAAAGCGACTCCGCTGATCATGACCGGGCTGGCATGCTCAATCGCCTTTCAAATGAAGCTGTGGAACATCGGAGCCGAGGGACAATTCTACATGGGGGCGCTCGGGGCGAGCATCGTGATTCTGGCCGGTGTGGTCAAGGAGGACACGCCGCGAGCCATCACGATCGCGGTCATGTTGGTGGCCGGGATCGTTTTCGGTGCGGCTTGGGGGCTGGTGCCGGGTTGGCTGAAAGCCCGCCTGCGGGTCAACGAGATCATCACGACCCTGATGCTCAACTACATCGCAATTGCGCTTGTCAATTACTTCATTTTTGGAGTCTGGAGCGAGGGCGGGTTCCAGATGACCCGCACCTTCCAACTTGCCGCCTGGCTGCCGCGCCTGTCCGACCTGGCCGAGCAATCGCCGATCTTCAGGGGGTTGACCACTCACTTCGGGCTGGTGTTCGCGGTTGTGGCCGCGATCATCGTTTGGTACATCCTCTACCGCAGCTTGTGGGGATATGAGATTCGGCTTATAGGCGACAACCCGCGGGCAGCCGAGTACGCGGGCATCAATATCACCCGTAACATGGTCTTGGTGATGATGCTGTCGGGCGGAATTGCCGGGCTGGGCGGAATGTCGGAGATTGCGGGGGTTGTCCATCGCCTGCAGGCCTCGATCTCTCCAGGCTACGGTTTCACCGGAATCATCATCGCCTGGCTCGCCAAATTGAATCCGCTGGTGGTGATCCCGGTCTCGGTCCTCTTCGGCGGGTTGATCTTGGCGGGACGTGAAATCCAACCGGCCGGGGTGCCGCGGCTGATCCAAGGGATTATTCTGTTCATGCTGATCGCCAGCGAAGTTTTCCTGCGTTACCGGGTGCGGCTCGTTCGCCGGCCCTGAAGAACCGACTCATGGATCCCATCATCATTCTGCAGGCTGGGGTGGCGACCGGGACGGTCCTGCTCTTCGCAACCGTCGGAGAGATCTTCGCCGAGCGGGCGGGAGTGCTGAATCTGGGATTGGAGGGGATGATGCTGATCGGGGCGATGAGCGCCTTCAGCATCACGGTTGCGACCGGGAACGGTTGGTTGGGCCTCATCGTGGCGATGCTTGCCGCGGGAGCCTTGTCCTTGCTGCATGGGGTGGTCACCATCCATTTTCAGGCGGACCAGGTCGTGAGCGGCCTGGCGCTCACTTTCTTGGGTACCGGACTGAGTCTCGTAATCGGCGAAGGACTCAACAAAGCAGGCGCAATTTCGCTGCTGCCAACCCTGAGTATCCCGCTGCTGAGCGGGATTCCGATTCTCGGCCCCATCCTGTTCACCAAGCAAAGCGTCATGGTCTACATTGGGTACCTGCTTGTGCCAATCGCCTGGTTTTATATCAACCACACCCGCCCCGGATTGCACTTGCGGGCGGTCGGCGAGAATCCCACTGCCGCAGATGCCATGGGACTTAACGTGTACCGCTTGCGATACTCCTACGTGATGGTTGGCGGGATGTTGGCCGGACTAGCGGGAGGCACCATCAGTCTGGCGATCTCACCGGGCTGGTTCAGCGAACTGACCACCGGCGGGATGGGCTGGATCGCGGTGGGGTTGGTGATCTTTGCTCAGTGGAATCCGTGGCGAGCCGCCTTCGGGGGCTATGCCTTTGGTGCGCTGCGTCGGACGATCCTCGACATCCAGGGTCCCCAGACCTTGCTCGGATTTCGGAATCCATTCTTCTTCAACCCCTATTACGGCTTCTTCTTGCAGATGCTGCCTTATGCCTTCACGATCGCGGTGCTGATCATTGGTTCGCGGGAGGCACTGCGCAAGCGGCTGGGAGCGCCGGCCGCGCTCGGGTTGCCGTACGTCCGCGGCGAACGTGGCCATTGAGGCCGCCGGCTGCCAAGCCGAGTCCTAGGGAGATGGTGAAATTCACTGGTTACCAATGTTCCATCTGCGGCGAGCAATACGGCCCGGATGAAACAATCAGTGTCTGTCTGAATGACGCGGGCAATCTGGATTTGGTGCTCGAAGTTGAAGGCATCCGCAAGCTGAGCTCGCCCGATCAGATCAGCGCCAGCCAGGAAGGCTCCATGTGGCGCTACCTGCCGCTGCTGCCGGTCGACGATCCGGGGTATCCAAATACGGCGCTCCGGGCGGTCGGCTGGACGCCGCTGTTGAAGGCCAATCGATTGGGTGCCGAGCTGGGACTCGGGGAGCTTTGGTTGAAGGACGACGGGCGCAACCCAACCGCTTCCTTTAAAGACCGCGCCAGCGCAGTGGTAGTGGCGCGAGCGCGGGAGATTGGGGTAGAAACCGTAGTGACCGCCTCCACCGGGAATGCCGGCGCGGCGCTCGCCGGGATGGCGGCGGCCGCCGGCCTGCCGGCCGTGATCCTGGCGCCTCGAACCGCGCCTCAGGCGAAGGTCGCTCAATTGCTGATCTTTGGAGCGCGGGTGATGCTGGTCGAGGGCAGCTACGATGACGCCTTCGATTTGAGCCTCAAGGCCTCAAAGGCTTTCGGCTGGTACTGTCGCAATACCGGTTACAACCCGTTTACCGCGGAAGGAAAGAAGACCGCCGCCTACGAGATCTGCGAGCAGCTGACGCCGGCGCGGTCAGCGGCCACTTGGGCTGCGCCGCAAGCGGTGTTCGTGTCGGTCGGGGACGGTAACATCATCACCGGGCTGCACAAGGGCTTCAAAGACCTGCTTGAGCTAGGCTGGATCGAGCGCATGCCGCGGCTCTATGGAGTGCAGTCCAGCGGGTCGGCCGCGGTGGCGAATGCCTACCGGGCCGGCAGCTCGACGATCGAACCGGTGAGAGCGGTCACCCTGGCCGACAGCATTGCGGTCGATCTGCCCCGGGACGGAATCCGTGCTCTGCGCGCCGCCCGCGAGACGGGCGGGGCGATCTTCACCGTCGAAGACCAAGCCATCCTGAGCGCGATCCAGGCTCTCGGGCGGGAAGCAGTCTTCGCCGAGCCGGCCGGGGCGGCCTCCTATGCCGGAGTAGTGCAGGCAGTCGAAGAGGGGCTGATTGGTTCGGGGGAGCAAGTGGTGGCGGTGATCACCGGCAGCGGGCTGAAAGACGTTCCGGCTGCGATGCGGGCAGCTGGGGAGGCGCTGATCATCGAGCCGACTCTGGAGGCGCTGCGGGCCGCACTAGGATGATGCTTACCGGCCTCCCACCGGCTTTGCGCATAGCCAAATCGCTGAAATGAATCTGGGCGCAAGCTCGTGGATCGCTAGGTGGCTGGACGGGCCCGCTCTCTAGCGGACGGTTGTCAGTTCGCGTATGCTACCAGCCGTCGAAGTGAAGCCCGCGATGCCGGAACCTACTTTCTCGATCGTCGGCCCGGTCTTTGATGAGGCTGGGTCGCTGCGCGCCTTCTACGGCCGAGTGCGGGACGCGATGGATCGGCTCAACGAGCCCTGGGAGCTGCTGCTGGTGGATGATGGCAGCCGCGACGGCTCGACCGAGGTCATCCGAGGTTTGAGTCTCGAGGATCCCCGGGTGCGGCCGGTGCTCTTTGCCCGCAATTTCGGTCATCAAATCGCGTTGACCGCCGGGCTGGATTACAGCCGGGGGCAGGCCGTGGTGGTCATGGACACCGACCTGCAAGATCCGCCGGAGTTGATCGCAGAGCTGGTCAGCAAATGGCGGGAGGGGTTCGAGGTCGTCTACGCGGTCCGCAGCGAGCGAGAGGGCGAGTCTTGGTTCAAGAAAGCGACGGCCTCCCTGTTCTATCGACTGATCAACCGCATTACCGACGTCGATATCCCGCTGGATACCGGAGACTTCCGTCTGCTCGACCGGAAGGTGGTCGAGGTGGTGAAGCAGATGCGGGAACAGCACCGCTTTCCGCGGGCTATGGTTGCCTGGGTCGGCTTCCGCCAGATAGGAGTAGCCTACAAACGTGCCGCCCGGGTGTCGGGTGAGACCAAGTATCCGCTGCGCAAGATGTTGCGCCTGGCGCTCAACGCGGTCACCGGGTTCTCCTACTTCCCGCTCCAGCTGGCGACCTACTTCGGATTTATCTGCGCCGGGCTGAGTGCCGTTGCGATTCCCATCGTCGTACTCATCCGACTGAGCGGCCGATCGGAATTGGTGGGCCAGGCGACAACCTTGATTGCAGTGTTGTTCCTGGGTGGCGTCCAGTTGATCTCGCTCGGGATTCTCGGCGAGTACGTCGGCCGCTTGTACGACGAAGCCAAGGGCCGGCCGCTATACGTCCTGCGGGAAGAACCGGACCCGATCGGGGAGCGGGACCGATGATCGATCTCACGGTGCAGGATGGCCGGCTGGAGCGAGCTGCGGAGCGGGCCCGAGAGCGCGGGATCGTCATCCCGACCTTCGAGCAAATGCGGGATCCGAGTCGAATTCCGGCCCCGATTCGGGCACGGTTGAAAACTGTTGGCCTGTGGGATCTCGACCCGCTCAACCTGTTCCGCATCAGCTGGAAGAACGAGCCTCGCGGCTCGGGTGGCGGGTTCGGGAGGGTCAACGCTCTCGAGTTCCCGCCGAGCCTGACCGGGGTCGACGCCCGTATCCTGGCGCTAGTCGGGAAGTGGTTCCCCACTGGCGCACACAAGGTCGGCGCCGCCTTCGGCTGCCTGGTCCCCCGCTTGGTGACTGGCCAGTTCGATCCGACCCGCCAGAAGGCGGTCTGGCCCTCCACCGGAAACTACTGCCGCGGTGGGGCATATGACTCGGCTTTGCTCGGCTGCCAATCGATCGCCATCTTGCCGGAGGGAATGAGCAAGGAGCGGTTCGAATGGCTGGCAGGGATCGCCGGGGAGGTGATCAAGACTCCCGGAAGCGAGTCGAATGTGAAAGAGATCTTCGACAAGACTTGGGAGCTGCGCCGTTCGGGTGAAGATCTGATGATCTTCAACCAGTTCGAGGAGTTCGGAAATTACCTCTGGCACTACAACGTGACCGGAAATGCGATGGCGGAGCTGATCGAACGCGAGCTGGAGCCCAGCGGGTCCTTCCGTGGAGTCGCCCTGACCACCGGCTCGGCGGGGACCCTGGCCTGCGGCGACCTGCTCAAGCAGCACTTTCCGACGAGCAAGATCGCAGCCGGGGAAGCCGCCCAGTGCCCGACCCTGCTGGAGAACGGCTTCGGCGCCCATCGGATCGAGGGGATCGGTGACAAGCACGTCCCCTGGATTCACAACGTCAAGAACACCGACCTGGTAATTGACCTGGACGACAACGGGATCGTTGCGCTGGCCCGGTTGTTCAACGAACCGGTCGGAAAAACGTATCTGGCCGGGCGGGGAGTCCCCGAACGGACAGTCGAGCAGCTGGACCTGCTAGGATTCTCGGGGATTGCCAACCTCTCGATGGCGATCAAGTTCGCCAAGTACTACGAGCTGGGACCGGGCGAGCTGGTGCTTACGGTGTTGACCGACTCGATGGATCTCTACCAGAGCCGGCTGGAAGAAATGCGCGCCGAGTATGGCGAGTACAGTGAATCACAGGCCGCGGCCGATGACGCCCGCTATCTGCATGGGTTGACCACGGAAGGGCTGCTGGAGCTGCGCTACACCGACCGGCGCCGGATACACAATCTGAAGTACTTCACCTGGGTGGAGCAGCAGGGCCGAACCCATTCGGAACTGGTCGCCCAGTGGGTGGATCCGTCCTATTGGACCGAAATCCAGGGGCAGGTCGCAGCGATCGACGAACAGATCCAGGCATTCAACGAACGGGTGGGATTGCTCGAAGCGGTGTAGTCCATCCGGAAGCAAACCGAACGGGGAGGGGCCGCCAATCCAGCGGGATAGCGGCCTCTCGTCGTTCCCGGATCTTGACAACTAGAACAAATGATCTATACTGGAGAGGAGTAGGAGCGCGAGGACATGTCGCACGCAATCCGCCGGCACCTCGAGTCGGAAGGGGCCGTCCGCTCCCTGTCCGAGGACGACCTCGTTCTGGTTGCCATTCTGAACCAGCCGCGGGATCTCGAGATCGCGCGGACGCTGGGTTGGTATCGGATTCCGCTCGGGACAGCGCCCAGAACGGTCCGGGTGGACTGGCTGGCCTTTTATCTGCCGGCCGCCTTCGAGGGACAGCGCTGGTCGGTCCGCTATTTGGCCGAGGTTCGGGGTGTCGAGCTGATGGCCCGTCGGGAGCTGCTGTACCTCGAGACCGACCACCCGCGGGCTGCCCATCCCTATTACAAACTGCAGCTCGGGCCGCTGATGGAACTCGAGCCGCCGATCCCGTCCCGCGGTTGGCGCCGATTCAGCTTTCTGTACACCACCGGCGATCGGCTGTACACCGCGACCGACCTTAGCCAGCTCAAGGTTCCCGCTTCCCGCGCTCGGGAACGGCTGTGGCGGATGCTGCGGGATCGGGCGGGGCTCGTCGGATCTGGCGCTTAGGCCGTTCGCCTGGGGTTCTTCTGCCGGAGTAGGATCGGCGGCCGCTCGACTTCGCCGCGGGATGCAGGTATCATCAGCCCGGTGTTTCCCCCGCTGAAACATCGAGTTCCGGTGTGGCCGCGATGGGCCCTGCTGCTTTTGCTGGGGCTGCTGCGGATTAGTTGGCCCGGCCCCGCCGCCGCGCAAGGAAAGACCCTCTACTGGGAGCGATTCGATGTCACCCTCGCCATCCAGCCGAACGGCGACCTGCGGGTAGTTGAACGGCAGCGGATCCGCTTCACCGCGGGGACCTTCACTTTTGGATACGCGGTCATCCCGCTCGACAAGACCCAGGGCATCGACCAGGTCAGCATCAGCGAGCCGGGCGGATCGAAGTACCAGGAGGCCTCGTTTGGCGAAGAACCATTTACCTATAAGACCTCCGAGGTAGAAAACGAACTGGAAGTCCACTGGTACTTCCCGCCGACCACTGATACGGCCCGCACCTTCGACCTGGCCTACACGGTGCATGGCGCCATCCGAGTTTACGATAGCGGAGATAAGCTGCAGTGGTTTGGGATCGATAACAAACGCGACTTCCCGATCGAAGAGAGCAGCGTCACGGTCATTCTGCCGCCGGGTGCCGCATTCCAAATCATCGACTCGGCCGGCGCCGAGGCGACTTGGAGCCAGAGCGCCGATGGCTCGAGCGTCACCTTTTTGCCAAGCGGACCCTTATCCAGTACGGACACGGTCGAAGTTGGCATCGAATTCAGCCACGGCGCCATCCCGGACCAAGTGCCTGGCTGGCAGGCGGCCGACGATGCGGCGAATTACTACAAGGACAACGTCAAAGATCTGGTCGACCTGGGACTTGGGGTTCTGGCCGTCCTGATCCTGCTCGGCGGGCCGGCCTTGATCTATTTCGCCTGGTACGCTCGCGGCCGGGATCCCAAGATCGGCGCGGTGCCGGAGTACCTGGCGGAACCGCCCGGCGAGTTGCCGCCTGGAATCATGGGCACCTTGCTGGACGAGCAGGCCGACATGCGGGATGTCGTCGCAACGATCGTTGACCTCGCTCGCAAGGGCACGTTGCGTATCGAAGAGACAGCCAACAAGGGATTGCTCGGCTTGGGCTCCACCGATTTCATCTTCCACCGGCAGGCCCCCGGCGCGGATGGCCTGAACCCGGTCGAGAGTGAGATCGTCTCCGGGCTTTTTCGAGGTGAGAAAACCTCGGTTGAGATGAGCGACCTGCGGGAGAAGTTCTACACCCGGCTGCCCGCCATTCAGAGCAGCCTTTATCAGGAGATGGTCAGCCGCGAGTACTTCCGCGCCAATCCGAACACGACCCGCAAGCTCTGGCGCGGCCTCGGCGGTGCGGTACTGGCGGCCGCACTGTTCTTCGGCGTTTTTGTCTCCGGCGCGCTGTCGAGCTATACGAGCCTGCTCCCGTGCGTGTTCGGCGCGCTGGGCCTCACCGGGCTGGTGGCACTGATCACCGGAGGGGCGATGCCGGCCAAGACCCGCAAGGGCGCCGAGGCCGCGGCCAAGTGGACCGCCTTCAAGACCTATTTGGAGCGTATCGACAAGCTGGCAGATCTCCAGCAGGTCGGGGAGCTGTTCGAGCGCTACTTGCCTTACGCGATTGCCTTTGGCATCAAGGATTCTTGGATTCACATGTTTTCCCAACAGCCGACTACCCCGGTCCCGGGCTGGTACATGCCGTACTACGGTCGGGGACTGTCCCCACGCACCGTCTCGAGCGGAGGGAAAGGCGGCGGTGCTGCAGTCCCACCGCTGCGCGGCCCGGGGGGTCTCCAAGGGATGTCCGAGGGCCTGGCCGGCAGCTTGCAGGGAATGAGCGACGGGTTGACAAGAATGTTAAACAGTGCTGGCCGGGTGCTGCAGTCGGCTCCCTCCTCGAGCGGCCGCAGCGGAGGTGGGTTCAGCGGCGGGGGCTTCAGCGGAGGCGGCGGCGGCGGGGGCGGGGGACGCGGATTTGGCTAGCGGAAGAAGCGCTGCCGTGCTCCTGATCGTGCTTGGGATTGCGATCGCCGGGATTGGCGCCCTGTTCGTGGCGAGCCAGGTGAGCTCCGGCGAGATCCAGCTCGGGGGGGCGGTGGTGGGGATGGGAGTATTTGGGCTGCCGGCGCTCTTGGCGATCGGCATCGGCGCCGCGCTGCTGGCCCGCTCCCGGCAAGTGGCGGCGGGAGACAAAGAGCAAGCCCAGCTGCGGAAGATTCTAGACATGGTGAAAAGCAAAGGTCAGGTGCCGATCAGTGAGCTGGTCATCGACCTGGGTTCCACCCGCAAAGAGGTTCAGGATCAGATTCACTCGCTGGTAGGAATGGGACTGTTTAGCGGCTACGTCAATTGGGACGAGGGCACCCTCTATTCGGCCGAGGCAGCCAACTTACGTGAACTGGAGCGGTGCAAGCACTGTGGGGGCGAGATGAGCTTCGCCGGTAAGGGCATCCTGGTCTGTAAGTACTGCGGCACCGAGTATTTCCTGTCGTGACCCATCGCTGATTCTGCCCAGGGCGCCCTGCGGGGCGTCCTTTTGATTCACGACCATTCTATAATTCCGATCCGGGAGGGGAATGGGATGAACGACATTCTGATCCGGGGTGGCACTCTCCTAACCATCCGCGGCGAGCAGCGGGCGGACCTGCGGATCACGGGGGAGCGGATCGCCGAGATCGGCACCGGGCTCGCAGCGGAGGGAGCTACCCCGGTCGATGCCGCCGGCAAGTTGGTGATGCCCGGGGGCGTCGACCCGCACACCCATTTCGACCTGCCTATGTTTGAGACGGTCTCCTCGGATGACCATTACACCGGCCTCAAGGCCGCGGCATTCGGTGGCACCACGACCGTGCTGGATTTCGTGCCGCTAAGTCGACCGACCTTGGCCGAATCGATCGAGGCCTGGCTGGCCAAGGCTGAGCGGAACGCAGCGATCGACTATGGATTCCACATGAATATCACCCGGCTCGACCGCGAAGTGCGAAAAGAGATTCCGCAGTTGGCTGATCGAGGGATCACTACTCTGAAAGTCTTCAGCGCGTACAACGGACGGCTGCGGCTGCAGGACGGCGAGATCTTCCAGGTCATGCGAATCGCGAGGGAGCACGGCTTGCTGACCATGCTGCATGCCGAGAACGGTGACGTGATCGAGATTCTCACGGCCGAGGCGCTGGCCGCCGGGCATACCGAACCGGAGTGGCACGCCCTGACCCGGCCGGCCTGGGGGGCGGTGGAGGCAGTGCTGCGGGGGATCGCCCTGGCGGAGCAAGCCGGCGCGCCGCTCTATGTCGTCCACCTCAACACGGCCGGCGAACTGGATCAGATCCGCTACGGGCGGGCCCGGGGCGCCAGGGTGATGGCCGAGACGTGTCCCCAATACCTTTTCTTCAATCTCCAGCATCTGAAACGGCCCGACGGTGCGAAATGGATTTGCTCGCCACCGGTACGGAACGAGCAGGACAACGCAGCCCTCTGGGCCGGTCTGACCAACGGCAGTCTGCAGACCGTCGGCACCGACCATTGCCCCTTCTTCTACGATGGCCGGCGCTCCATCGAATATGAAGGTGCGCCGGTGGCCATCCCGGGCAAGGAGCTCGGCGCCCGCGACTTCACCAAGATCCCCAACGGTCTGCCGGGGGTTGGAGACCGGCTGCCGATCCTGTGGACCTTCGGAGTTGGACAGGGGCACATCACACCCGCCCAATTCGTGGCGCTGACCAGCACCAACCCGGCCAAGATCTTCGGAATGTATCCGCAGAAAGGCGAGCTGCTGCCTGGGTCGGATGCCGACCTGGTTATCTGGGATCCAGCCCGCCGGCTGACCTACGGTCTGGCCCACTCCCAGCATCGGACGGATTACAACCTATACGAGGGTTGCGAGCTCAAAGGCTTCCCAGAGAAGGTCTTCCTACGCGGCTCGTTGATCGTGGATGGAGAGCAATGGGTGGGGAAGCGGGGTGGCGGTCGCTTCTTGAAACGCGTTCCGGGCGCCGAAGTGCTTTAGGCTGTGGGCGCGGCGAGGCGCGCCAACCCCCTGAGGCGGTCGCTCGGTACCCGTCGCGGCCGTTTGTCTACTATTCTCGATGCCCGCGAAGGACTCGACAGTTTAGTTCGGTGGAACCCTGTTGATGCGGTCAAACCTGTTCTGTCTATCTTCAAGTCCGTGAGTACCGCCGTTTATCACTCGAGTCACGCCTTCCACATCGTTCGGATTTGCGTCCACCCGCTCATTCAGGCCATGGCTCTGCCACCACCAGGCGGATGCCCTGACGGCGTTCTCGGGTTGTTCAAGCAACTCCGGATGGTTGGCCAGGTCTAAGCCGAGCGCTGTTCCTGCGGCTTCATAATTGTCCCGGCCGGTGATTTGAATGGCGCCGCGCCCTCGGTATCGCCAACCATCACCGCTGGCTTCGTCTCCATTTCCCATGCGATTTGCATACACATGGTTGGCAATCCTCTCTGGTTGGCGAGCGTAGTCAGCGGCCGTCTCTTGGTTGAAATGCCGTGGGAACGTCGCCAGCAAGCCCTCGCTTGAGTAGTTCAGGTTCTCGGTCAGGCGTCCGAGATCACCTGTCTCATGGCCGATCTGGGCCAAGAACATGCTTCTCCGCTCAGGCGTATTGATATTGAACTCGTTCATGGAATTGTTCAAGAGAGGGACGAGTTGCTCTGCCCTATCTTGACTCAAGCCAGGCATGGCCTGCCGGAGCTCCTCCGCGGAGAAGGGAGCCAGGTTCCCAGCAGTCCCCACTGCCCCGGCCGCCCCTCCCACCCCGCCGACCGCGGTGACTGTGCCCCCCGCTGCGCCGCCCAACAGCCGCGCCGCGGCCTCCTCGGCCTCCTTCACGATGCGGCTGATCTGCAGCGTGACCTTCTGCGCCTGGTCGAGCGCCTTGACCAGCCGGCCGAGCGCAGGCAGCACCTCCTGTTCCATTTCCTTGTAGAAGGCTTGGGAGCCCTGGCCGATCCATTCGCCACCTTGTAGCGTGTCGATCTGGCGCTTGACCTGCAGCAGCGTCCGCTGGGAGTTCTCGGCCTGTGCGCGGAAAGCCGAAGCGAGCTTCCCCAACTGATCGAAGTCGCCGCGAACTCTGGGAGCGGGCATGCTGACCTCCGGCGGACCGGTAAGAGCATTTTAGCGCTGATTCACTCGAAACCCGCGCGTCGGCGAGGGGTTTTCCGGAAGCGTCAAACCCCGCATGGGTCACCCCTTCGGCCCCTCGACTTGAACCGCCCTGACGAACATGCTAGAATGTCCATACCTCGGATCGGGCGGTCGCGCGCAGGGGGTACCTGCGCCGGCGTTGAGCATCCCCGCTTTTCGATAAGTGCCGGCCGATCCCCAGCGCCTCGCATACCATGCGTCGTTGGGAGCAGTACCGGACCCCAGAACACCTTTCCGACGCGCTCGCAATTCTGCGCGAACCGGGCGGCAGCACCGCGATCGTCGCCGGCGGAACCGACCTGCTGCTGGATCTCCAGCAGGACCGGCATCCGGCGGTCAAGACCCTGGTAGATGTCAGCCGGGTGCGCGAGATGCGCTTAATCGCCGAGCGCGACGGATGGATCGAAATCGGGGCCGCAGTGTCGCTGATTGAGGTCATCCGCCACCTGCTGGTTCGGGACAATGCCGACTGCCTGGTGGAGGCCAGCGAACTCATTGGGGGTCCCCAAGTCCGCAATGTCGCGACCCTCGGCGGCAATGTCGCCCATGCCTTGCCGGCCGGTGACGGAACGATCGCCCTGCTGGCCCTCGGAGCCGAGGCGCTGCTCGCCGGGAGTCAGGGGACCCGCTGGCAACCATTAGAGACGTTATTCGACGCTCCGGGGAAACCGACCTTCGATCGAGCCCGCGAGCTTCTGGTCAGCTTTCGCTTTCCGGCCAAACGGCCGGGAGAGGCCTCCGCCTTCCATCGGATCATGCGGCCGCAGGGCGTCGCCATCGCGATCCTGAACATGGCGGCCCGGATCCGAATAGGCGAGGACGGAACGGTCCTCGAAGCGACGTTGGCAGTAGGCCCCGCCGGCCCTCGGCCGCTGCGAGCCCGCGCCGCCGAGGCATCCCTGCTCGGGCGCAAGTTGGACGAATCGACCCTCGAAGCGACGTTGGCGGCGCTGCTCTCGGAGGTCGAGCTCCGCACCAGCCCGCACCGGGCTACTGCCGACTACCGCCGGCACCTGCTTCGAACCCTGCTGCGGCGCACGCTGCTCGGCGCCGAGCGCAGGCTGAGTCTGCCCGCGGACTCCGGCTCGAACGGGTCCGCTCGGAGGCCGCAGCTCTCCTAATGGCCGATCAAACTCCAGCCGCCGCGAGCGACCTGCAGCTGACCGTCAATGGTCGGCACCATCGGCTCGCGGTCGGTGAAAGTGAGATGTTGTCGGATGTCTTGCGTTATCGGCTGCAGCTGACCGGGACCAAGATCGCTTGTGAAGAGGCGGAGTGTGGAACCTGCACGGTGCTGCTGGATGGAGCGCCGGTGCTGTCCTGCGTCTACCCGGCTTTCAAGGCGGCCGGGCGATCGATCCTCACCATTGAAGGCCTGGCGAGCAACGGCAGCCTTCACCCGCTGCAGCAAGCATTCGTCTCGTATGGGGCCGTGCAGTGCGGGTTCTGCATCCCCGGCCAAATCATGACCGCGGCGGCCTTGCTGCAGAGCAATCCCAGTCCTTCAGAGGAAGCGATTCGACACGCCCTCAAGGACACGCTGTGCCGCTGCGCCGGGTATCCGACAATCATCCGGTCGGTGCAGGCCGCGGCCCGCAAGCTCAGCGACGGCGGACCGATCGGCGGCCCCGACCTTCCTACCGCGACGCAGACCCGAGTCGTTGGTCAGCTCGTCGAGCGCCCGGATGCCGTGGACAAGGTGACCGGGAAGGCGCTGTTTGCCGACGATTACACGTTCCCCGAGATGCTGCACGGAGCCACCCTGCGGGCCGGAGTCCCGCACGCGATCGTGCGCCGGCTATCCGTGTCCCGCGCCAGGGCGCTGGCCGGCGTCGCCGCAGTGCTGACCGCCGCCGACATTCCAGGGGAACACAATCACGGGCTGGTCATCAAGGACTGGCCGGCGCTGGTGGGGGTGGGTGAGCGGGTGCGCTATGTCGGGGACGCGGTGGCACTGGTCGCGGCGGAGACTCGCGAGATCGCTGAAAAGGCGATCCGGCTTATCGAGGTCGAGTACGAGCAGCTGCCGGTCGTCTCCGACCCGGTCCAGGCCCGCTCTGTGGACGCTCCCCAGCTGCATGCCAACGGCAACCTGCTCAAGCACATCAAGGTCCGCAAGGGGGACCTGGCGGCTGGCTGGGCTGAAAGTGAGATCCAGCTCGAAGAAACGTACTTCACCGCGATCACCGAGCACGCCTTCCTCGAGCCGGAGTGCAGCATCGCCCGGCTCACGCCCGAGGGTCGGATCGAGGTGTACGTCGGTTCGCAGATTCCGTACGCCGACCGAAGTCAAATTGCGCGCTGCCTGGGGATCGCCGATGACCAGGTGCGGGTCATTGGGGTGTTGATCGGGGGTGGATTTGGCGGCAAGGAAGACATTGCCGGCCAGATCCACGCCGCCCTGCTGGCCAAGGCCACCGGACGCCCGGTCAAGATCCTCTACGACCGGCACGAGAGCATGCTTGTTCATCCAAAGCGGCACGCCACCCAAATCCGAGTGAAGCTGGGTGCCAAACGTGACGGAACCCTGGTGGCAGTCGAGACCGAGCTCTACGGCGACACGGGGGCCTATGCCTCATTGGGGGAAAAGGTGATGACCCGGGCCACCACCCATTCGGCCGGCCCGTATGTCGTTCCTCACGTCCAGGCCGACTGCTACGCCATGTACACCAACAACCCGCCTGCGGGAGCCTTCCGAGGCTTCGGAGTGACTCAATCGGCCTTTGCGGTCGAATCGGCAATGGACCAGCTGGCCGAGCAGCTCGAGTTGGATCCAATTGAGCTGCGGCTCAAGAACGCGCTCCAGGTCGGAAGGATCACCAACACCGGGCAAATGCTGCGGGAGAGTGTGGGCC
>JAHFAU010000017.1 GCA_023250385.1 Anaerolineales bacterium | reverse complement strand
CCACTTTTCGGAACCGCACCATCAGGCCGAACAGCCCAATTCTAGCACAGGCCTGCTGCGACTGCAAGGCACCCACTAGCCGCCGCCCGGCAACTCATAAAGGATCCGGTTTGCCCGGGTCGAACACGTGCAGGCGGACACAACGTTGGAGCCTTTGTTCAGGGTGCCTTCGTACAGCGCCTCGCCCTGTTTAGCTACCCAGCCATCCAACACGAAAGGCACCGCACCATCGGCCGATAGCCACTCTCCGTTGTAGCGACGCGCGAGGTGGAAGTGAGTTCCGGTGGCCGTGCCGCCTTCGCAGGACGGTCGCCCGATCGGGTCTCCGGCCTCGAGCTCGGCGCCGGCCTGAATCCGCCCTTCGCTCGCGATGTGGAAGAAAAACAGGCTCCAGCCAGTCCGCTCGTCGCCATCCTGACCGAGGTCGAGCACCACAATCGCTTCCTCACTGCGGGTCACAACGCCCGCGGCCGGGGCCGCCACCCATTCCAGCGAAGGCTCGCAACCGCTCACGACGGCCGGCGGTCCGAAATCTAGGGCACCGAGCGGCAGGCTGGTGCCCCACGAATAATGCGGACCGCCGGTGAAGTCCCAGATGCGATTTGGAAGAAACGGCAAGCCGAGTTCGGGCTGCTCCAGGTCACCCGGGATCAAGTCGAGGGCGGCCGCAAAGGGATCCCCCCAGAGGCTGGCGTAGGTCGCGGCAAATCCTTGCGGGCCGACGGCCGCTTCGAACTCCTTGGCATCAAGCAGCCCGGCCAGGGCCAGTTGGACGGCGACCGTCCCCGCGTTCTGCCACGAATCGGGACGATAGAGCATGCCGTCGGCTGTGTCGAATTCGCGCAGCGAGCCGGTCCGCCAACCATAGTAGCCGTCGTTCAGACGCTCAGCCGCCCAGAGCAGCTGGCGGAATAGACCTTGGTACCGCGGGTCGGTCAATCCCAGCGGATAGGCCCGGTCAACTTCGTCCGGAAATGGATTGGAAAGTGCACCGGTGCGATATTCGAGCAATGCCAGCAGCAGGCGAGGGTTGATCGAGTAATTGCGGGCAATGACTTCCACGACTTCCCAGGCCGGTCGTTCTAATCGATAGGCGTAATCTGACTGACCGGCCGAGAAGCCTGGCCGGCTCTGCATCTCGCTTCGAATGTCGAAACCGATCGCGGAGGGGCCATTAATCACCTCGCTATCGGGCAAGATCTGGAACGGGGTCCCGGTCAGCGGCAGGTAGTAGGCCGGGATCGACAAAGGCCGGCCGGGTTCCAGGGTTGAAAACGAGGCTGGCAAATCCGGGTTCGCCTGCAGGATGGCCTCAACCGATGTGTTGAAATGGGCTGCGATCGCGGCCAGAGTATCACCGCTCTGAGCCTGATACGGAACCAGCTCACCCGGCGGGTGCGGCCCGCGGGTGGGTAAGGGGGTGAGCGCCGGCTCCGGTGTGGCGGGTGAGATGGGGGAAGAGATATATTGCGGCGGACCGGGAACCGAACAGGCTCCGAGCAAGAGCGCCCCTAACACCAGGGGCCATAACGTCATCGGGAGATATTGGTTTCTTGGCTGGCGCAGGTACAGGCGTAAACGACCAGGTCCCCCTTGATCAGCGCTCCCTGATACGGCTTCGAACCTGCGTGTGCGACCCAACCGCTCAACGTAAACGGCAACGGACCGTCGGCCAGAATCCACTCGCCATTGTACTTGCGCGCCAGGTGAACATGGGTCCCGGTTGCGATCCCACCCTCACAAGAGGGATTGCCGATCAGGTCTCCCTGCTCAACGAGTTGCCCTTCCTGCACCAGGACATCCCCCCCGACGTGTAAGTACAGCAGGTTCCAACCGGTTTGTTCCTCGCCATCGGCGTCGAGATCGAGCACAACGACCCCGTTCCCGCGTCTGACCACCAATCCCGCTGCTGCCGCCAAGACCCAGTCATCGGACTCAGTGCACCCCGGCTCGAGTGAGGAGGGAGCGAAATCGAGCGCCGCCCAGGCGGATTCCCGTTCCCAGGCACCATGGGGACCTCCGGTAAAGGCCCAGATCCTCCCCTTGATGAACGGCAGGATGAGTTCCGGCTGTTGGATACCGACCTCGTAGAGCGGGTGAGTGTAATCGAAGGGATCACCGAACAGGCGCCAGTAAGTCTCGATGAAGCCGGTTGGGGAGACCGCTTCAGCCCAGGTCCGGCCCGAGCTGCGCAGCGAAAAGTAGTATTGCAGCGCGACGGTGCCGGCGTTGAGCTCGGGAGCCAGGCGCACAAGCGAGCTGTCCGGGAAGGTCAGCTCGGTCAGGGTCCCGGCCCGCCATCCGTAGTATCCCGTCCCAAGTTCATTGGCGAGCCAAGTGAGTTGGCGATACAGGCCCTGAGTCTCCGGGGCGAGATGACCGAGGGGAAAGTTGAAGGCATCCCCTACGGGGCGACCGGGCTGGCTGACCCAACCGGAGTGATACTCCAGCAGCGCCAGCAGCACCCGAGGGTTGACACTGTGATCGCGAGCCGCGAGCGCGACCACCTCCGCGCCGGTCCGGGCTCGCTTGGAGACAATTTCCTGATATTCGCTGAGGAACCCGCCCTGGGCCTCGACAAAGCCGGAAATGTCGAAGTCGATTGCGTGCGGGGAATAAACCAGCTCGCTGTCGGGTAGCAACTGTTCCGCCGGTCCGGTGGAACCAAGCCGACGCGGTATGAACAGGATCTGGCCCGGCGAAAGCAATGCGTTGTCTGCGGGCCGATCGCCATCTGGCTGAAGGATGTCAGCCGGCACGACACCAAAGCGGACCGCAACGCTCCGCAGGACGTCTCCCGGCTGCACCCGGTACAGGATGTTTTCGCTCGAAGACTGGACCCCTTGGGTAGGGGTGGGTGGAAACGTAGGGGAAGCGATCGGCTCCAGGCTCGGCGGCATTGGAGTGGCAGTGGGTTCAAGTGTAGCTGGCGGGGGGGCGGTCGGCAGGATGGGCTCCGCGGTCGCGGACACAAACTCGGCCTCGCCTCCCGAGCCGATTCCCCCCGGAGCGGGCGAGTCCGAGCGAGCACAGGCCAGAATGGCCACGCTCAACGAGACGCCGCAAGCCAGCCAGGCCCGCCGGCGGGCTGCGCGGCTGAGCTGCGAGCGGCCGTCAACGCGAGATCTGGTTGATCGGGAAGCGGCAGGAGCAGGCTTCCAGGCTGATTCCATCTCGACTCAGAGTCCCATCATAGGGTGAGCTTGATCCGGCCGAAACCCAACCGTCCAGGATGAACGGTAATTTCCCGTCCGCCGGGATCCACTCTCCGTTGTACTTCCGCGAAAGATGCAGGTGAGTACCGCTCGAAACTCCGCCTTCACAGGAAGGATGTCCGATCCGGTCGCCGGCTTTCAGCTCGGCCCCCACCGCAACCCGATCTCGCGTCTCGACATGCAAGTATTGAATGACCCAGCCGGTGCCCTCCAGGCCGTCGCGATCCAGATCCTGGATTACCTCGCCCTCGGCCGACCGGAGGATCAGCCCATCTGCCACCGCAACCACCCACTCATTCGAGGGCACACAACCCAGGGCGTCTCCGGGCGGCGCAAAGTCGAGCGCCGACCAGGCGGCCCAATTCCCCCACCCGCTGTGGGGGCCACCGGTGAACGACCAGATCCGGCCGGGTTCGAACGGGAGCTGGAGACCCGGCTGAGATAAACCTTCCGCGAGCAGTGGATCCGTCGCGTTTGCGAAGGGAATCCCGAAGAGAATCTCGTAGACCCGATAGAAACCACTCTCGTCTGATACTCCGCGCCACGAGTCTGCCGGGTAAAGCTGGGCGAACAGCCATTGGACCGCAGCCGTCCCGGCGTTGATGCCAGGACCTGGATTGATCGCCGTACCATCGGACAGGATGAAGGGACCGGCCCAACCCGCCCGCCACAAGTAATAGCCCTGATTAAGCTGATCCGCAGCCCAGGCGAGCTGGTAATAAAGCCCTTCGAATCCCGGCCGGACGAAGCCGAGGGGGTAACTCAGCCGCTCGGGGGCCGGCTGGGGCCGGGTCAGCCAACCGCCTTGATACTCGAGCAGTGCAACGAGCAGTCGCGGGCTGACCGAGTACTTCTCGGCCACCCACTGGACGATTTGGGCCCCGCTCTGTTCACTTCCATTCATGGTTTCCCGATAATGATGCAGCGCCCCGTCCCACACCGCGATCAGAGGAAAGGTATCGAATGCGGCCCCAGTCGGTCCGTTCACCAACTCTGAGTCGGGGATGATCTTGAAACTAGGGCCGGGAGGCTGCGGAATGGGTGTTGGGAGCCAGAGAACCTGACCGGTGGCCAGGAAGTCTGGATTGGCCAGGCCGTTAGCGACCATGATCTGACTCATCCCGATACCCATCCGCCCCGCGATGACGTTGAGCGAGTCTCCTGGACGGACGGTGTACCACTCCGGAGAATCCTCACGCAGCGGCGCTGCTCGAATGGGGTCTGGGGTGGGAGTCGAGTATGGCACCTCGACGACCTCTGGAGGACCCAAAGCACCGATCGCTTCAGGGGCCTTGGCTCCCGACTCGCCCGGCCTTCCGCCCAGCTCGACCCCAAGAATTAGGATCGGTTGATCGCTCCGGGCACAGGCCAGGGCTGCAAGTAGCAGGAACTGCAGCGCCAACCGCGGCTGTTGCAGGACATTGCGGACCATGTTCGATTGACGGTTCACCCTAGGAACGGCACCCAAACACGGTTCAAGAACCGTGCCAGGCATGCAGCTCCGGCATCGGCAGTGCCGCCGTAGACTCTGCCACGGTTTCTGAAAATTGCAAAGAAGGCGGGGAGACCAGCGAAGGCTGGTCTAGAGCCACTTCTCTAACACGAACGCCGGCTCGCTCACTTCGCGGAGCTGGCCGAGGTGGTCTAGGTACGACCACTCTCCCGGATCCTCCGAGAAGACCCGGTATTCCAGACGATGATACAGACGTCTGGCGGCAGTGTTGCGCCTGGCGACTGAGATCACGGTCCGGCCGTAGCCAAGTTGGCGCAGTTGAGACTCTGCCTCGAGGATCAATTGGGTTCCGATTCCTTGGTTCCGCTGCGGCCTTTTGACTCGCAAGGCGTACAGGTAGCCCGAATCAGCCCCGGAAGTGGAGAAGGCGGCTCGGGTGGACAACTGGACAAAGATCTGGCCAACGATCTGCCCATCGATCTCGGCCAGTAGCAGCAGCCGGCGGCCGCGTTGGGCCTCGGCCATCGCCTTCTTGAAGAGTCGACGATAATGCAGGTACTCGCCCTCCCACTCCAGCGCGGGCAGATCGGCTTCGGTTGCGAATCGGACCACGACCGGGGGGGACCTATCCACGCCGAGAGTTCTCCTCAATCAACTGCTTCAGGTGAATCTGCTCGTCGGCTTCGGATGCGATCTGGCCGTCCAACCAGGCCGCCCGCAACTCAGCCAGGATTCGGCCATACGCTGGTCCGGCCGCCAGTCCGAGCTGGCGCAATCGAGTGCCGTCGGTGTGCTGCCTCACCCAGCGCCACTCGGAGAGGAATCGCTCGATAGTCTTGCTCGCCTCCGCTCCGGCTTGGAGTGCCAGCCACTCTGCAACCAGCGACTCCTCCGGCACGGGCTCTAGGCAGGCCACAATCTGGCTTGGCCGACTGTCACCCGCGAGTTCGCAGCCATGCCGGCCAGCAGAGAGGATGACCGTCCGGTCGGCCCGACTAAAAGCCAGCCGGACACAGACCGACTCAGCCTCCAACCGCGGTAACCGGTAGAGCCAGATCGCATACTGGAGGCGTTCAGCCGAGGGCCTCCCGGCCAGCCGCCAATCCGGCGGTGGCACGAACTCTGCGATGGCCGCGAATCGAGTCCCAAGCCACTCATCCCACTCGAACGCCGGGTGGATGGCCTGGAGCAAGCCGAGCTGCCGCAGCCGAGTCAAGACTAAGTTGACCTGCCCCTCCGCCAGGATATCGACAAGCTCCGCCCGAATTCGCTCTCCACTGACGGTATCGAGCAAAGGAAGCGCGTGGCCAATCCGCTGCAACGTGCGGGCCTCGATTGAGAAACCGAGCCGCTGTTCCAGCCGGACCGCCCGCAGCATTCGAGTTGGGTCATCGACGAAGCTCAGCGAGTGCAGGACTCGGATTTGCCGCTCGCGCAGGTCCCGCCCGCCTCCCCAATAGTCCAACAGCTGACCATAGTGATCGCCGTCCAGCCGTAGCGCCAGGGTGTTGATGCTGAAATCACGCCGGTGCAAGTCGAGCTTGATGCTTGCCTCTGCCACCGAGGGTAGCGCCGACGGACGGGGGTAGAACTCGGTTCGAGCCGAGACAAGATCCAGGCTCTTGGGAAGCCCCTCCGGCTTCGATCCGATCGCAGAATTGAGCGCTGCATTGTTAGGATCCAGCGCCCACTTGGCGGTTCCGAAACGCTGGTGACTGTTGACTTTCCCACCGAACTTGGAAGCCAGGCTGGTCGCCAATCGAATCGCGTCGCCCTCGACCACAAGATCAAAGTCGGAGGCGGGAGCATCGAGCAGCAGGTCTCGTACGAAACCCCCGACCAGGTAGAGCGCGGACTCGGCCCGCTCGGCATGGCTGGCGATCAGTTTTAGCAGGGCGAGCAGGGCAGGAGGGATAGCCCGTTCCAGGCGAGCCGCGAGGCTGGCGGACCCATTGGAGTGGCTGCCTGCGCTGAGTGAGTTCAACAAGTCGGTCCGGGTCACAATGCCTATGACTTCGCCCGATGTAGGGTCGGCAACCGGCACCTGCCCCCATTGATGTTCGATCATGAGCTGCTGCAGGTCGCGAACGGAATCGCCTGGGTACACGACCAGGTTGCCTGCCTCCATGATCTCGGAAATGGGCCGGCCTTCCATTCCATGGGCCAGGGCGCGGTCCACGGCCCTCCGGGTGAGCAGCCCGACGACCTGGCCGTCATCGGTCACCGGATATCCTTCGTGCCCGAAGCGCTGCATCTCGTCGGCCGCTTGGCGGACAGTCACGGTTGGCCGCAGCAGTTGCGGCCCGCGCGACATGATCTCGGCCACCGTGGCCGGCGGCCCGGAGATCGACTCCGGCAAATTGAGTTCGGCCGCCTCCGGCATCCGCCCGGGCAGCTCGGTTTGCTGAGGGGCGAGCCGTTGACCAAGGAAATCGCTGGCCATGGCCAGACTGGCCCCCTGCTCGAGCAACCAGGCCGCGGCCCGTGCATCGCGGGGAGTGGTCCCCGGCGAAGTCAGCGAGTCAGTTTCTTCATAGATCCCAAGCATCAGTAGAGTGGCGGCCTCGCTTGTCAACCTTTCGCCGCGCTCTTGCAGGGCTTCAACCAACACGGTCGAGGTGGCGCCGACCGGCTCGATCCGCACCGACCAGCCTGGGTCGAACCCGGAAGCCGGAGGGTGGTGGTCGATCACTCGGACTGCGGTCCGGGCGTCCATTTGCTTGACCGGTGGGAGCGCCTGAGTGTCGACCACCGTCAAATGGTCAAGGCCTTGAAACTTGAGTTCGTTCAGGTCGGCGAAGGCGAACTGCTCAGGGTAGAGTGTCAGATAACCGTGGACGTTCGGATTGAGGGTGCGGGGCCGCACGGGAACGGCTTCCGGCTCCAGCCGCGAGAATGCCCAGAGCGAGGCGATCGCGTCAAAGTCCGCTCGTTCATGAGTGAATACCAGGTGCATCCTCGGCAACCTTAAAAGGTTTCGGCCGAGGATTATACATCTGCGAGTTCTTCCAGCGCCCTGCGCAGCGCGATCTCGACTGATGTCCCCTGAACCGCGACCGCGCGGGCCGCCCGTTCCAGGATCTCGGCGATTTCTGCCGCCGGTGGATCGAGCGGCCGGGAAATTCCGCCCAGCAGCGCCTGGTACATTTGCCCGTACACCCCCACCAGGGGGAAGGTGCCGGCATGGACCGGGAGGTTTCCGGCTCCGACCGGGCTGCTGAGCGATTGCTGCGACTCGGCGGAGAGCAGAAAGGTTGAAAACTCCCACGCGAGCTCGAGCTGGGCCGGCTCCATTCCATTTCGAAAGTAGAGATTCTCTCCCCAGACGTATCCTGCCAGCGGCTCGCCGGTAGCCTCATTGATCGGCCACGGATCCACCGCGAGCTTCGCTTCTCCGAGGGAGGCAGCCAATGCCTCGTACATCTCCGTGCTGTCGATCAGCCAGCCTGCCTGGCCGGACCGGAACGCTTCTCGGTCCAGGTCGGTATTGAATGCGACCGGGCCCGCCCGGCTCAGCTCTTGGAGCAAAGACAACCAACAGGGTCCGAGAGTTCCCTGCAAATCGGGCGGCGACCCCGCCTGGATGAGTTGACCCCCGCACGCGTTAGCGAACGGAACGATCGTCGAGTATCCGTAATCCACGTTCATCCCTACAGCCGGCGTCCCGCGAAACCCACGGGACGATTCGACCAGCCCCTCGACCGTGGCCGCCGGCACGGGTGCCAGCTCGCGATTGCGGTAGAGGACATTGCCTTCCAACTGGACCGGCAGCCCGAGCACGTGATCCTGCTGGATTACCTGACTCCAGGCCAGGCTGTTCACGATCGCCTTGACTTGTTCAATCGGCTGGTCGGAAAGGTCGCGGATCAACCCGGCTTGGAGTAATTCGGGTCCCCACATCGAGGGTCCGAAAAACAGAGACGGCAATTGCCCGCCGGCAGAAGCTTGCTCGAGAGTCTGCCGGAGTTCATCGGCCGGAACGTAGGCCAGCGCGAAAGTTACCCCGGGCCGGTTGGATTGGAAGGAGCGGATCAGCTCGTTCAGCGCCCTCACTCCTTCCGGGCCCCATGTTACCCAGATACTCAACGTCCCCCGGGAGTCTTTGACCGGCTCGGCCTGTTGAGCTGGGGCGGTTGGCGCGGCTGTCGCCGTCGGAGTCGCCGGCGGGGCGGTAACTGTCGGCGCCGGGCTAGGTGCTGAACAAGCGGCCAGCAGGGCGACCCAGACGATCGACCCGCGCCGCAACTGCGAGGATGTGAACAGATGATTGGTCAAGTGGAGGAACCGGGGGCGACTTGGCGGGCAGTCTACCATACCGGTCCGCTAGGTATAATCCCGCGGATGGCCGCTGTCCGCTGGCGTCTGATCACGTCCCCGCCGGCCGCCGGGGCGGAAAACATGGCCCTGGACGAAGCAATCCTGGAAGGAGTCGCGGCCGGCGAGTCACCTCCCACTTTGCGGCTCTACGCTTGGACGCCGCCGTGCCTCTCGCTCGGCCATGCCCAGTCCATCGATGCGGTGGACCTCGACAACCTGGGCGAGCTAGGGTGGGATCTGGTCCGCCGCCCGACCGGAGGCAAGGCTATCCTGCACACCGATGAACTTACCTATTCGGTGGCCGGGAATGCCGCCGATCCGCTGTTCGCCGGCGGTGTGCTGGCGAGTTACGAACGACTGAGTGCCGCTCTCCTACGTGGACTCCAGTTGCTTGGACTAGGGGCTGAACTCCGCCTGAGCCCGAAACCCTCCCCCTCCGAAAACGGTTCCAGTCCAATCTGCTTCGAGGTCCCGGGTCCCTACGAAATCACCTGGGCCGGCAGGAAGTTGCTGGGATCTGCGCAGCGGCGCCGGTCGGGCGCCGTCCTGCAGCACGGATCACTGCCCTTGGCCGGCGATCTGGGTAGGATTTGTTCGGTCCTGCGGCTGCCGGATCGTGAGCAGGCGACGCGAAGGGTCCGCCGGGCGGCTGCCACGATCGAGCAAGCCCTCGGGCGGTGGATCGGTTGGGAGACCGCCGCAACGGCATTGGCAACTGGATTCCGAGAAGCACTAGAGCTCGAACTGATGGAAGGCCCACCAACTCGGGCCGAAGCCAGGCGCAGCGAGCAGTTGTCTGCCGAGCGGCACTCGCTCGCCGAGGGGCCGGTTCGCCGATGAACGTGGTTGCGCTTACCCTCGAGCTGCATCTGCCGGGTTGTGCTTCTTTAAAGGAGAAGCGCGGCCGGCTGAAGCCGCTGCTTGCCGCATTGCACCGGCAGTTCAATGTGTCGGCTGCGGAAATCGATCGTCAGGACGCTCACCGCGCAGCCGTGATTGCCTGCGTCGTGGTGAGCAACAGCAACCGGCATGGGGAACAGCTGCTGGCCGGAATCCCGAGCTGGCTCGAGCAGCTCCGGCCTGACCTGCAGATTGTAGACCAGCAGGTCACGATTCTCTGACTTCCCCGAGTAATCCGGCGCTTAAAAAGCTGCCACGCAGCCTTCGCTGCGTGGCTTTCTTTCCCAAGGGAGGAGGCTGATTTCAGGCAGCCTGGATATTCGGGTTCAAAGCCTTGCGCCGCACGAGAGTCCGCAGCCGAGAGGCGAGTAGGCTGGCATGGACCGGCTTGATCAGATAGTCGTCCGCACCCGCGTCCAAGGCCCGGGCGACACTTCCCGGCGAGCCCAGGGCGGATAGGATCAGGATCGGAACGTCCGAAAACGACCGAATTCGCTCGCAAACCTCCCAGCCATCGACCTCTGGCATGAGCAGGTCCAAGATGACTACATCGGGGGTCGATTCCGGATTCTGGACCTTAGAGATGCCGTCCTCGCTCGAAAACACAGCCTTGATCTGGAAGTCCTGCCCGCGCAAGAGTGTGCGCAGCATCGTAGAGAGGTCTGGGTCGTCATCAATTAAGAGAACTTCGATCGCCATCTTGCGCTCCTAGTTCATCCGTCCCATTATCCGACAGGAAGGCCGGCCTCGAACCTTACAGAGACCTTGCAGTACTACCTTCCACTTGCCGCTCTTACCTGGAGCGGCTAATATACCCGCGAGCCCGCTTCGAGCATGTCTGAGGCCCCTGTTACAACCAGCTCCATAGCTTGCCCCCAGTGTTCCTTTATCATGCCTGGGGATTCCCGGACCTGCCCCAGCTGCGGGGTCGATTTGGCATTGCTGGCGCTGCTCGCTGAGCGAGCCTATCTGGCCGGCGTCCCGGACACAGCCCCGCTGGCCGAAACTCCGGCGGCCTTCGTTCCTCGGCTGGGCGAGTACCTGGTGCTCCGAGGCTTGTTGACGACCGGGCAGTTGGAATCCGCCCTCGTCCACCAGAAAGAACTCGCCAAACTTGGAGAACGCCGCCTGCTTGGGCAGACCCTGGTCGAGCTCGAGATGGTCGATCGGGAGACGATCGACCGGGCAATCACCAGCCAGATCATCGAGCTTCACGCCGCCCTGCAAGAGGCGAACCGGAACCTCGAGCTGCGGGTGTCCGAACGGACTGCCGAACTCCGCCAAGCCCTCGGCCGACTCCAGGAATTGAACACGCTCAAGACCAACTTGATCTCGAATGTCTCGCACGAACTGCGTACCCCGCTTGCCCACGTCAAGGGTTACGTGGAGCTGCTGGAAGAACAGGAGCTCGGCAAACTTACCCCCGAGCAGGGCAAAGCGGTTTCAGTGATCAGCCGGGCCACACTGCGGCTGGAGCACTTGATTGAGGATCTGATTGCATTCTCTACGGCCTCCCGGGAAGGGTTGGCATTGGACCTGCGGCCCGCCCAGCTTGCTCAGCTCGCCGAGGCGGTCCTCGATCGATCCAAAGACAAGGCGGCCTTGGCAGGCGTCTCGGTTCAGCTCTCGGTCGACCGTGGGCTGCCCTATGTCCAGGCCGACATGGACAAGCTAAGTTGGGTCCTCTACCAATTGGTCGATAATGGGATCAAGTTCACGCCGACCGGAGGCCGGGTGAAACTCTGGGCAGAGCAGGTCGACCGCTTCGTGACAGTCGCCGTCTCCGACACGGGGATGGGCATCCCCTCCGACAAGTTGGAGGAAATCTTCGAGCCCTTCCATCAACTCGATGGATCGCCGACTCGTCGCCGCGGCGGAACCGGGCTGGGGCTCGCGCTGGTCAAGCAAATCGTGAGCGCGCACGGGGCTTCGATTCTCGTGGAAAGCACGGAAAACTCCGGAAGCACATTCCGCTTCGATCTCCCACTCGCTGCTGATCCTGCATGACCGGACCGTTGGTCCGCCCGGGGCCATTGACCCACGGCACGGAGCTGAACGCCGTATATGCCATCGCGCGGATCGTGGCCGAGACCTACGACACCGAAGCCGGGCTGGACGCAGTCTTTCGGCTTTCCCGCACAATTTTCATCTTCGACGTGGTTTCGCTCTTTCTTACCAATGAAGAGACCGGGCAGCTCGAGCCGGCTTACGCGCTGGCGCTGGGCCGTGGTCGATCGCGGGAGGCCGATCTGGCCTGGGGCGAGCCAGCAGCCATCGAGGCCTATCGAAGCGGCCAAACAATTCTGCGCCAGGAAGATGCCGGCACCGCGGTGCAAGGCCGGGAGCGCCGCCGCGATTACCTGGGGCTACCCATGATGGTGCACGGCCGATGCGTCGGCGGGCTCGTCTTCGGTCGATTCGGCGGTCCGTCCTACCCGCCGGAGCATATCCGGCTGGCCGAGTTCGTCGCCTGGCACGTCGGGCAGCTGTTAGAGAATCGCCGCATGGCCCGCCGGATCGCGACCCTGGAGGCCCAGCGTGAGTTGGCCCGGATGCAAGACGAGTTCATTTCGACGATCTCACACGAGCTGCGCACTCCGCTCGGCTTTATCAAAGGCTATGTGACGACCCTGATGCGCAAAGACGCCACCTGGGAGCCCGAAACCCGGATGGAGTTCCTGCAAATTGTCGATGAGGAAGCCGATCGGCTCCGAGAGCTCATCGACAACTTGCTCGACTCTTCGCGGCTCGAGACCGGAACCCTGGGAATGACCCGCGAGCCGATCATGCTGGGAGGCTTGATCCGAGATTCGGTCTCTCGCACGAAGTCCGCTTATCCGGAAATGAAGCTGGACGTCGAGCTGCCGGAAGACTTGCCGAGCGTCTACGTAGATCCGACCCGGGTTTCGCAGGTAATCGACAATCTGCTTTCAAATGCGAACAAGTACGCGCCCAATTCGGTTGTCCGAATTCGTTCCCACAGCCACGACAACCAGGTGCGGATCGAGGTCGAGGACACCGGCCCGGGGATCGCGCCGCAGCATATCCCCCATCTTTTTGAACGCTTCTATCGGGTGCCGGAGCAGAATTCCAACGTCCGCGGCACCGGCCTCGGGCTGTATATTTGTCGCAAGATCATCGAAGCTCATAATGGCGAGATCGGAGTCGAGAGCCGGGAGGGGACCGGTACCCGGATCTACTTCACCCTCCCGCTGCTGGCTACCCAACCCATCCCGGAGGCAGAGCATGAACGATAAGACCATGATCCTGGTCGTAGACGATGAGCCCCGATACATTCGTTTGGTCCAGGTCAACCTGGAAACGGCCGGCTATGCAGTGGACTCCGCCCAAGACGGGCAGCAAGCGGTGGAAAAGGTGGCCGCGGCTCAGCCGGGATTGCTGCTGCTGGACGTCATGATGCCGGTCATGGACGGGTTCACCGCCACCGAACGGATTCGAGAGTTTTCAACTGTTCCGATCATTATTCTGACAGCCAAGGGAGAGGAGCGGGACCGAGTGCGGGGGCTGGATGCCGGGGCGGACGACTACATCGTCAAGCCATTTTCAGCGCAGGAGCTGCTGGCACGGGTCCGCGCCGTGTTGCGGCGGGCCGAAAGACTGACCGACGCCAGCTTCCACGAGCCGGTCTACGCCCACCACGAGTTGCAAATCGATCTCGCCAAGGCGCTGGTCACTTCAAAAGGCAAGGAGATCCCACTCACCGCCACCGAGTATCGGCTATTGCAGACCTTAGCCGCCTCCGAGGGCCGGGTGCTGACACCCGAGGATCTACTGACCGTAGTGTGGGGCCCGGAGTATCGGGACGATAAGGAAATCCTGTGGGTGTGCCTCAGTCGATTGCGCCAGAAGATCGAGCCGGATCCCAAGAATCCGATTCACATCGTCACCCGACAGGGCCTGGGCTATCTGATCCCTCCGGCATCCAACGGGAGAGGTGAGTAGCAGCGCGAAGAACCGGGCCCAATCGCTACTGCTCGGCTCCCCATGTACAATTGAGGCGCCCCTCCTCAACCTTCGACACACTCTTCAGGGGCCGAGTTTGGCTGAACCCAAGCTACCATGGATCAAATGTCGCTTGTCCTGAAGACCAAGATGCTCGGCGCACTGCTGCGCGGGATCAGAAAGCAGGCGGGAAAAAGCCTCAAACAGACTGCCGAGATCGTTGGGATCAGCCGCAGCACGTTGGCCTCTTACGAGATGGGGAAGAAGGGGATTTCGCTGCCCGAGCTCGAACAGCTCGCCTTCCATTTTGATGTTCCGTTGGGAGGTCTGCTTGCCCGCCGTCCGGAGGAAGCGCAGCGAAAGGCAGTCTTCGATCCAAAAGTCGTGGTCTCCTTCCGGCAGAAGATGATCGGGGCCTTGCTTCGCCGGCACCGAAAGGATGCGGAACTGTCGCTCCGGCAGCTGGGGGAGCGAGTTGGGTTCCCAGCCAGCCGGGTGAGCGCCTACGAGCGCGGGCTGCGCCCGATCCCGGTGCCAGAACTCGAGTCCCTGGCCAAGGCGCTTGGCCATTCGATCGAAGACTACGTGGATACCCAGGGCCGCGGGCCCGTCGCCGACTGGCATCGCAACCAGCAAGCTGCTGAGACATTCCGAGACCTGCCCCGAGACCTGCGGGACTTCTTAGGGAGACAGGATAGTCCTCGGCTGATCCGGCTGGCGATCCGGCTCGAAGAACTCTCCATCGACCGCCTGCGCAACCTTGGCGAGCTGATTTCCGATATCGCCCGTTGAGCTCCGAACCCCAAAACCTCGTGCGCCAGGCAATGGAAGCCTATCAAAAAGGTCGGCTGGATGAAGCGATTCAACTCTTCGGATCGGCGCGCGCGGCTGAGACCGATCCGGCCAAGGCGGCCGAACTTGCCAACAACCTGAGCGTTGCCTACCTGAAGGCCGGGCGCTCCCAGGAGGCCCTGTCCATCGTCCGGGGCACGCCGGAACTTTTCTCGAGATTGGGCGATGGCCAGCGGATGGCTCAAGCGACAGGCAACCTGGCCGCGGCTTTGGAAGCCTGTGGCGATCTGCCCGCCGCCGAAACCGCTTATGAGCAGGCCGCTGAGTTGTTCCGCTCGCAGGACGACGCCGAGGCGCTTCGATACACTCTCAACGCCCTCGCCCAGCTTCAATTGCGCCAACACCGGCCGCTCGAGGCAGCCAACACACTGCAAGCCGGAGCCCTCGCAAGCCCGCCCCGCGGACTGCGCGGCCGATTGCTCAAGCAGCTTCTACAACTGCCCTCGCGCCTGCTGCGATTCTGAAGCGCGGTCCGATGAATGGATGGACCATAGTCCAAACGACCGCAGCTGACCGGGCGGTGGTCGACGGGTTGTTTCTCGGCGCGCGCTGGAAACACTTGCATCTGGACTGGCTGGAGCCGGCGGCCCTGACCGACCGAGCTCCGTTCCTGCTGGCTTCCGAGGCCGGGACTCCGGTAGGCTGTCTGGGCTGTCCGCCAGACGTCGCTGGTGTGAGCTGGCTGCGCGCCTTTGCGGTGACGTCCGGGATCCGGCCGGAGGCGGCCTGGCGGCGACTCTGGGAACAGGCGGTCATAGGCCTGCGCGAGCTGCAAGTTGGCCGAGTGGCTGCCCTGCCCATTGAGGGCTGGTTCGAGTCGCTGTTGACCGGCTCCGGCTATCAGCCCGCCAACGCGGTGATCTTCTTCGAGCGAGAATTGGCTCACTCGATCCCATCCGCCTCACACAGTTCTCGACCGATTGAAGACGCTGATGAAATTGAACTGCTCGCGCTCGATCACCTTGCCTTCGAGCCGTTCTGGCAGCTCTCTGGCGATTCGCTTCGGGCGGCGCTCAGCCTGGCGGAGACCGCCAGACTAATCGAAGGGGACGGCCAGCTTGTCGGCTACCAGATTACGACCCGATCACCCTTTGGTGCCCACCTGGCCCGATTGGCCGTGCACCCGGACCGCCGCCGGCAGGGGTTGGGGCGAGCACTGGTTTTAGAGGCACTCCAGGGCGCGCGAGAGGCCGGACTCGATCGGCTCTCGGTAAATACCCAGGCCGACAATCTAGGCAGCCAACGCCTCTACCGCAGTCTTGGATTCCGCGAGACCGGCCAGCGTTACCGCGTCTTTGAAACCCCCCTGTCAAAGCTATAATCCGCTTCAGATTCTCAGCCTGGTGCTGCGGATCGGCCCCGAGCACTGACCCTCGAGATGAACTTATCACCCGATCGGTCGCTACCGAACTACCGGATGCGCTGGCTGGTCTTGGCAATTGAAGAGCAGATGGGCGCCCACGGGCTTGCGATGATCCTCCGCCAATCCGACTTGACCCGGTATTTGCAATCAGTCCCCCCGGCCAACGACGGTCTACAGGCCCAAGCGGCCGAATACGCTCGATTGTTGACGACTGTGCGGACCTACTTCGGCCTCGGTGCCCGTGGGACTTTGACCCGGATCGGGCGATCGATCTTCAGGCAGCAACTGGCACAGCGCCCGCTCTTGAATGCGAGGCGGAAGGTCATCGGACCCTTTCTATCGACCCAGAGCAAGTTAGCCTGGATTCTGAATCAGCTAGCGGGGGAGATGGCAGCCCCGAATGGGGCAGTCCGGGTCAGTCGTGCCGGGGAGGGATTCTGGCTGGTCGATGAAACATTCGACCGCACCCTGGGGGTGGTCGCCGAGCAGCCGATCTGTTGGTCGGTGGTCGGGGAGCTAGCCGAAGCGGTGACCTGGATGACCCGGGAAGAGCTCCCGATCCGCGAGGTGGACTGTCGGGCGGCCGGGAAGCAAGCCTGTCGCTTCGCGATTCTTTAATCCTCGGGCTTGGCCAGGGTCGGGGATACCACTCCCGCTCGCTGGTTCTCCCACAGCGCAAGGACGAAACACAGCGACGACAGACGGTTGAGGTAGGCCAGCAGGGGCGGATTGGTCAGCTCTCCCGCGTGAGCGAGTTCAACGATGGCGCGTTCGGCCCGCCGGACAATCGTGCGGGCCAGATCCAGGGCTGCGCCGGGAGCCGAGTCCCCTCCGACCACGAACCCCTTGGGCATCGAGATCTGGTCACCCAGTCGCTTGAGTTCGGACTCGAGCCACGCCACCCGTTCGGCTCCCAACTCCCGAAATCGGTGGGCCTGCTTCGGGGTTGCCGCGACTTCGGCCATGATGTGGTAAAGGTCCCGCTGGACCTCGATGATCAGCTGCTGCGTCTGCTGCACACCAGCCAGGGCCCGAGCCAACCCCAGCGCGGCGGCCGCCTCGTCGAGCGCGCCGTAGGCTGCCGGCCGAGGGTGGAATTTTGGAACCCGCTGATCGCCCAGCAGTCCGGTGTTCCCATCATCTCCGGTTCCCGAAAAGTAATCTGGCATCCCAGGTATTATAAGTAGAAGCGCGTGAGCGGATCCGAGCCGGCCTCCTTCTTTCGACGCTCAAGCCAGCTGTTCGCTGGAGTCCTGGTTGGGCTGCTATTGGGCGGCGTTTACTACCTGCTGAGCGCCGAGCCGAGGGGGAAGCCCGTCGAACTGCTGCCCCCACTGCCCTTGCGGGTCCACGTGGCCGGGGCCGTCGAACGGCCTGACGTGTATTCGCTCCCGCCCGGGGCGATCCTGCAAGACGCGATCGGCGCAGCGGGAGGTCTACGCCCGGATGCCGACCTCGGTCGATTGAACCTGGCGCAAGCCCTTGAAGATGGGCAGCGGATAGAGATCCCGCTGCGGGTTGAATCCGACCCGACCTCCGGGTCTCAATTGCCGAGCCCCGAGGGCCAGCTAAACCTGAACTCCGCTACCGCGCGGGAGTTAGAGCAGCTTCCCGGTATCGGCCCGGTTCTGGCCCAGAAGATTATCGAATTCCGGGAGCAACACGGTCCATTTCAACGATTCGAGGACCTGCTGCAAGTTGAAGGGATCGGCCCGGCAAAGCTCGATGGCCTGCGGGACTTGCTCATCGTACCTTGAGCTGCTTGCCCGGCTAGGCAGGTGCACGCCGCGGCGGCCAGGCTCCGCCGACCCGACTGTATAATCCGCCCTGATGCCTGAACTACCCGAGGTCGAGACGATCTGCCGGCATTTGCGTGACGGCACGAAAGATTCACCACCGCTGGCCGGCCAGCAGATCGTCGGGGTCCGATTGGGCTGGCCCCGGCACATTGTGGAACCCTCACCGGCCAGTTTGCGGCGGCGAATCCGCGGCCAGGCGGTTCGGGATGTCAATCGCCGTGGGAAGTTCATCCTACTCTCACTCGAGCGCGACACGCTTATCGTTCACCTGATGATGAGCGGCGACCTGTTCCTGGCTCCGGCGGGCATCCCCCGCTCACCGCACGATCACACGATCTTTCGGCTCGCTTCCGGCTGGCAGCTCCGGTTCCGCGACCCGCGCAAGTTCGGTCGAGTCTTTCTCGTAGCGGACCCGGAAACGGTCCTTAAGCGGCTCGGTCCCGAACCGTTGTCGGCCGGATTCCAGGTCGGCAAGTTGGGGCTGATACTCAATCGGCACAAACGGGCCTTGAAGCCGTTGCTCTTGGATCAGGCTGCGATCGCAGGACTGGGCAATATCTATGCGGACGAGGCCCTCCACCGGGCCAGGCTCCATCCACTCCGCGGCAGTCAGACGCTGAAGCCCTCCGAAATCCGGGCGCTGTGGAAGGGCATCCGCTCCGCACTGCGGGATGGGTTGCGCCACAATGGAGCAAGCATCGACTGGGTGTATCGCGGCGGCAGTTTTCAGAATCATTTTCGGGTGTACGGGCAGGAAGGCCAGCCGTGCCCAGTCTGCGGAACGACGATTGTCCGGTCGGTGATTGGCCAGCGCAGCACCTTCACCTGCCCGCACTGCCAGCCCTGGGGCAAGAACTGACCATGGATCGGGAACTGCTGGTCGGGGTTCTGCTGATTATCGTCGGCCTGGCCGTCGGACTGATCGCAGTCGCGTTGGTGATGAATCGGCGGGCCGAGCGGGACGAGCTGCAAGCCAACGAGCCCGACCCACAGGAGCCCGTCGGAGAGGGCCTGCCCGGACCCGATGTAGTTGTGGCGACCCAGACTGACGAGGGCCCGGAACCTGAATCTCCATCAATACCGCCGGCTCTGCAATCCAGCAGCTCAGCTGAAAAGAAGTTGGTGGCCGAGATCTACCGGGAGCGGAGCAGCGGGGCGCTGATTGTCCGGGCAG
>JAHFAU010000199.1 GCA_023250385.1 Anaerolineales bacterium | reverse complement strand
ATCCACACCGGTATGGATGGGCTCCTCCCCAAACGCAGTGCTGCCGTACCGATAGCGAGGATTCGGCCAATTGACCTCCCCTGAAGGGACCGGCCGGACGAAGTAGAAGTGGTCGGTGGGCCGGATCGCGAGTGGGATCGCGTAAGGAGGGGGACGCCAATCAGAGACCGGATTCGGCGCAGCCTCCGGCAGGTCGATGATGGATTGAGTGGCTGCCGGTTCCAGGACAGGGCCGTCGACCGAAGTTTCTGCAGGAGCGATCGTGGGTGCTTCCTTACGAAGCGGGCCGTTCACCGACTGGGCGGCGGGCGTGAGCGATCGGTTTGGGGCGCAACCCAGGAACGACAGCAATATGATCTGGGCAGTAGCAAGCCCGGCCACCCGCAGCGAGTGCGTAGCTCTTCGCCCCCGGTATTGCCGTCGGATAACGACCTGCCGGTTGATATTTCGCCTAAGTCGGAAGACTGTGGTGGAGTCCTGCCGCATGGATCTACGGCTGGACGGTGGGGGTGGAGCTGGGTGTAGGCGTCGGCGTCCGCCACCGCCACCACCAGGGAGTTGGAGTCGGCCTGGGGGTGTTGGTTGGGGTTGGGGTTGGGGTCTGATACGGGGTCGGGGTGACGATCGCAGAGTCCGGATACAACTGCCGCATTGCCGTCACCCAATCGAACGACTCCCGCAGCGCGAACTCGTCGAACCGAGCCCCCGGATAGAAGCTCCTCCAATTCGAGAGTGCGGGCAGCCGGTCGAAGCCGTAATCGGCAGCCAGCGCGGTAAAGTCGATATAGTATCCAGTCGGCGGAGTCTCCTGCTCCGCTCCGCCCTCATCGTAAGCCGTTGGATCGCCGGCGTAGCGCCGATCGAAGTCCCACGGCCGCCAGCGGAGCGGCTCGCCCTGAGACCCGTCCTGGGCAGCGGTCCGTACGAAGACTCGCCAGAAAGTCTGGAATCCAAAATCCTCCCGAACGACCGCCATCCATCCTGACTGGTATGCAGCTCGGCTGACGGCGAATGCCCGGCCGGTATAAAGCCAATCGTTGTAGGCGTACCCCGGCGGTAGCGGATCGTTGACCCCGACGAACGCGTGCTGCAATTGGGAGAGGAAATCCCACCCGGCCTCTTGAGCCACCCGCGTTCGCAGCGCGGCGAAGGCTTCGTCGGCGGCGTCGGACAAGCTCATTCCGAACGGGCGGACCCCGTCGAGCGGCACGATCGCCAGCCGATCGCCCTCGGCCCGCGGCTGATCCCAGACAACCTCAAAGAGCGCCCCGGTCGGGGCGGGCGCCGGCAGGCCGAGTCCAGCCAGCGGAATCGGCGACCAGTGCAGCTGATCGATGCGGCCCTCCAGCGAGCCTCCGAGCTCATTCAGTGGACCTTCAAGAGGGTAGGTCACGACGTGCGAAGTAAAGGGCGTGCGCAGGATCCCCGACAGGGCCCGGCCGTCGGCGACCCAGGCCGGATCCTGTCCCTGTCCTACCCAATCCGCCGTGGCTGCCGGCGGGCCGAGCTGCAGCCGCTCAATCCCATAGAGGCCATCCAGTTGGATTGAAAAAGCGATCTGCGATCCATCAGGGCTGAAGGCCGGATCTGCCTCGGCAATATCTGGGGTGTGGGTCAGATTGCTGAACCGGTCGGTGGGCTTGTCGAGGTCCGCCAGGAAAATATCTGGGGAGCCTTCCCGCTCCGACACGAAGGCGATCCGCCGGCCTCCCGGGTCCCAAGAGGGGGCAAAATCGGCCGCCGGGTGATCGGTGAGTTGGAGCGCAGCCTGACTCCCGTCGACAGGCAGAATCCAAATGTTGAAATCATCGCCATAGTGGGCCTCGTAGGCCAGCCACAGGCCATCCGGGGACCAGGTCGGGTTGCCCTCGAATTCAGGCGTCTCGGTCAGCCGCCGGAGCTCGCCGTTCGATAGGTTTAACAAGTAAAGTTCCCAGTTCCCATCTCGACGCGAACTGAAAGCCAACTGGTCCAGGTTGGGGCTGACTGCCGGATCGCGGTTGTCCCAATCCCCTTCCGTCAGCTGGCGGATTTGAGGATCGCCAGGGGCGAATGCCAGGATCTGGCTTCGACCGGCGACGCTGGCAGACACAACGAAAGCACCGGCCTGGGTCACCAGATTCGGGCGGGCCGGAGCGGTAGCGGCGACCTCCGGTCGAGCATCTAGGCCCGGCAGGGCCTGGGGCGCCACCGGCCCCGCCGAAACCGGCGCCGCACTCTCGGCGCTGAGGCCAGCCCAACCGGCCAAGCCGACCAGGGCCAGAATCGCCCCCAAGCGCAGTGCGATGCTTCGCCACCGGGGGGGCTTCCCTCGGGTTGACCTACGTCGTGGTTTTGTGCGCAAGCTGCAGCTTCCCTGCGGCCCTTTCCGGGGCCGGCCGCATTATACCGACGGGGCCCAAGGGTGCAAGCCAGATGCCAGAGCGGGGCTAGAAAGCGGCCGGGCGGACGAAGGTCTGTACCAGGTCATCAGCGTGGTTCACAGCGGGGATCTTGTCCGCGAAGAACTCGGCCCTCCCCAGCACCACCAGCGCGCCGATCACCCACCAACTGGTCAGCGGCTCCCAGGTCGCCCCGAGCGTGATCCACTCCGTAGTGAGTTGGGCGTCGTTATCGGAAGGATCCGAGCCGAACCCCAAGGTCGGCGGGGTGGTGACTCGACCAACCCACTCGAGATACATCACTTCGAGGTCACGCTTGAGCATGCAGCCAAGCGAAGCGCTGAGCCTCGCCCGGTTCAGGGTAGCGCTGAATGGCTTGGGTAGTGCCTCGTCAAAGCTTGGCTTCGTCTTGGGCTTGGATTCGTTCAGCGGGGGCGCTTCGTCGGTTTCAAGTCTTCGAAAGCTTCAGTAGCTCGGGTCCTCGCGCGGGCCCGCTCGACGCGCCACGAGGCGCTCCCAATACTGCGGAGATGACCCGCCGATCCGCATTCATTGTGGTGCTCGACTCTCTTGGCGCGGTCGCTTGCGGCCGGGCCAGAGGTATCCCCGTCGCCACATCCACGCCCGAACCCAGCGACGCCGAGCCGCTCAACTTCGGCGAGGCATTCGCCCAGTACCTTAACGCCGACGGTTCTTTCGAACGGCTGGTGGAACAGGCCGGTCAGCTCGGGCTGTTGGCCAGCGGGGCAGAGCAGGAGGCTTTCGCTGGGTCCGACCTCAACGGCGATTGCCATTCAGATCTCGCCCTTTTGTGGCTCGATCTGAATACGACGGAACCGGAGTTAGCCGTTGAAAGCCTGGTCAGGATACCAGATGGTTTCCAAGACGGTGTCCCACACGGTCACCGTGATCCCCTCCACCTCACCCGCCAGCTGGTCGGCGAGGGATGCGGCCTCGTCGGCCCGGCCGGGAGCCGAGGCGAAAATCTGGAAGAAGCGATCCCGGGCGGCACCCCGCCAGCCGGCGTCGATGGCCTGGAGCAGCGAGGCCGCTTCACGGCCGAGCTCCATCGTCTCCCGGGCGAGCGACCGCAATTGGGCCGCGGTAACGCCGGCCTCGGGGGGAACAATGATCCGGGCGCGCCTCGTCGGGATTTGCTGGAAAGGCATGGGGTGCTCGTTCCCATTATATAATCGGTGACCATCACCGCCCTCGGTCCATTCTCGCAGCAGCCAAGGGATGGTCGTGCCACCTACCGGCGCTGACCCCGTGCGTCGCAGACGTCCCCTGCCGGCCGCGGCGCGGCCCGATAGACGTCCCATGCTCCCTCGTCATCGCACCCATTGATGAACGTGATCCTCGTTGATCCGCCGATGCTGCGCCAGGCCGGGGAAAACTTCCGACGGCTGGCGGACCGGGTGCGCCGGCTGGGCAAGGAGGTGCTCCAGGTCACCGGGGGAGCGCCGAGTTATGACGGGGATTTCGGCCCTCGGGTGCTAGCGGGGGGAGTGGAGCTCTACGCTCACTACGAGGCGGCAGCCCGCCTGGCGGAGGAAGCCGGCGAGTTCCTCGTGGTGAAGGCGGACGAATTCGAGACGGCCGACCGGGCGAGCTTGGAGGGCCTGGCGGCCGTGGGGGCCCAGATCCGCGGCTGGACGGAGGCTATCAACGCGCTTCTTCTCGGTGCCCAACCGGCCCCGACCGCGGGCACAGCCTACCAATTCCACGAACTTTCCTTGGCGGAAATCGAGGCCATGACCGTGGAAGAGCGCATCGCCTGGGTGCGGGCCTTCAACGAGCAGCATGGGGGCGAATGGTTTTTCAACTTCGTCGACATACTGTATTACTTCAAGGACTCGCAGATCTTCCACGGAATGGATGGGTCCACGGCGGCGAGCGAATGGCTTTCGTGGGGCGATGCGGCGACGTTGCTGGTGGTGCAGGATGGATTTCTGCTCTCCCGAAATCCTACGGTCGGCCTTTCGGAACTGCCCGAAGGGGTGCCGCGCGAGGTTGAAGATGCACGGCGTCGGGCCGCACAACGGTGGGAAGAGTTCTTCCGCCACCTCGAAAGGCACCGAGAGGATGAGATTGGGTTGAGACGACGCTGGTCGATTGCAGAACAGGGCGGCATCGATTACGCCACCTCTCTGGCCGACATTCAAATCGAGCGATCCGGGATGGAGCTGACCGGGACGGAACAGCAGGCCATCGACACCTTCGTCCGGTCCGGGAATATCTACCGCTGGGCGGTCCCCCCGGAACACGGGGTGCCGCTGCTGGGGGAGGTGCCAGGCGCCTTCGGGGAGATGGTCGGGCAGTCCTTGGGACAAGGGCTCGAGGACCGCGCCCGGGGGGCTGTGGACGAAGCGGCGCGCCAAGTGGAGGAGATCGCCGGCCAAGATGCTGGCCAATTCGTCGACCAAGTGGGCGGACAACTCGTTGGAGAAGGCTCCCCGCTCGGCGCGCTGGATGAAGTGGTCGGCAGCGCGGGCGAGTGGGTGGGCGAGCGGGTCGAGGAGGCGTTCGAGGGGCAGCTCGCCTGGTTAGGGGAAGAGATGTTTGACCCGCGGCTGCACTTGGGGGTTGCCCTGGAGGCACAGACGCCCTTTGTGCCGTTGAGCGTCCAGGCGGAGGTTCGAGGGCCTGTGTACTATCTCTCGATGGCCATCGAGGGTTTACTCCTCGAGGGGCAGGACGAGATGGCAACGAAGGCCTTGGAGAGGCTGGAGTTGATGCGGACCCAGCTCGACGAGCTGCCGCCGCAGTGAGGGGAGTGCCCGTGCGTGGAAAAGGGTCATCCCATCGCCGTTTGGCCTTCTTGGGGCTGATAGTTGCCTTCGCCGTGAGCATGGCCTGCGGCGTGGGGCTGGAGGGAAGGACGATGAAGCCGGATTCATACGAAACGACGCTGGCGGAGGTGCGGGTGGTCCCAAGTCCAGAGGGGTACTATGCCTATCCCATGTGGTGGAATGGTTGGATCATTGTTCAATACTCCGCGAAGTTGGAGAGCGTCTTCGACACTGGAATCTGGAGGCTACGACCGGACGGGAGCCAGTTCTCGATGATCGAGCTGCCGAACCATCCATCGTGCGCCCCGGCCGGGGTGAACGGGTTTGGTTCGTCGGGGGCGCTTCCGGATGGCCGCCTGGGGTATGACGTCCTCTGCCGGCCGTCGGATGACGTGTTCGGCGAGCGGTGGCACCTGATGGCCTATGACGGGGCCACCGGAGAGGTGGAGCAGCTCTTGAACTACCCTCTGCCGAGTGGCTCAGTCGGCACCGGCGGATATGCCTGGAACCCGGAGATGACTCGCATGATCATGGGCGATGGCCATGCCTACATCGACGAGCAGCTGTACTGGTTCACGCGGGAGACGTGGGAGGCAATCGACGTGGGGCTGCCCCTGGCGTACGGCCCGTCGTGGTCGCCCGACGGTGGGCGGATCGCCTTCATCGGGTCGCGGTCGACGGGCTCTCCCATCGTCGGCTCGGTCCACGGCGCGTACCTGATGAACGCCGACGCGACGGACGTACAGCTTCTGCTCGAGGGTTTCTACGACTCGGCCGGGCTTTCGTTCTCGCCGGACGGCCGCTGGCTGGCGTTCCCAGGAAGGTTCGGGCAGCGGGAGGGGCAAGAGCAGGGGTTTTGGGTAGTCGAGGTGGAAACGGGGGAACGACGGCTTGTCGCCGAGGGGGTGTTCGGCGTGCCTAGATGGTCGCCCGACGGGCAGCAAATTGTGGTTGTCCAGTTCGTCGGTCCGCCCGAGAACCGCCAGGATCAACTCGTGATCATCGAGGTAGGTCCGGTCTTGGGCGATTAGAACCAAGCCTGGACAGAGGTGATGGCCCGAGCATCACCAAGGTCATTCCTTGTGGGAATCAACTGCAATGGACCCGCGCGCGGGCGTCGGCCGGGAGGGGAAATGCTGGCCGGCCCCTTTTTGTTCCCCCAGGGCTCCAAGATCAAGCTCAGCTACAACGGGTCTCCATGGCCATCGAGGGTTTACTCCTGGAGGGGAAGGGCGAGCTGGCAACGAAGGCCTTGGAGAGGCTGGAGCTGATGCGGACGCAGCTCGACGAGTTGCCGCATCAGTGAGGGGACTGGCCG
>JAHFAU010000189.1 GCA_023250385.1 Anaerolineales bacterium | reverse complement strand
CTGACGCCGAGGAACGGCCGTTCCTCGGTCCTCGATCGCGGGGGAATGAGCTGCGGCATGAGCTGCTCGGGCAGCAATCGCTCGAACGAGCGCGGGAATCCGCTGGGAGGTTGGGCGAAGGCTCGGGATTGCCCTACCGACCTTCCCCACTGAAAACCAAGGAAGACTCCGGAGACCATCGAGCCGACCGCGATCCCCACCCCAAGAATGACCAAGAGGATCACGATTCCGCCCGAGAACCTTTTATCGCTCATGCGTACCTCCCATCACATTGCCGTGGTGCGCGAGTTTCTACCATGGCGAAATTAATCGCAAATGAAGGTGATGTGTCGATAATGTGCGTTCATCTGCCCAGCTCGGAATTGATCAACTCGACGAACCGCAGCAGAGGTTGGGCCCCGATGAGCGGGATGCCGTTGATAAAGAAGGTCGGCGTGCCGGAGACTCCCAGGCTGGCCCCGTAGCGGAAGTCGGCGTCGACCTCGTCCGTATGGCGGCCGCTGTCGAAACACTCCATCAGGGCCGGGACGTCCAGCGCGAGCTGGCGGGCCGCGGCCTCGAATCCTGATCGGTCGAGCGGATAGTCCCCGGAGAAGAGGGCATTGTGGAATTCCCAGTACGCTCCCTGCTCGCCGGCGCAGTTGGCCGCCTCGGCCGCCGCAAATCCGGGGGTCCCTTCGCCGACGATCGGGAAGTCCTTGTACACGAAGCGGACCTGCGCAGGATAGGCTGCCAAAAGCTCTTCGAAGACTTCCTGGTGCCATTGCCTGCAGAATGGGCAGTTGTAATCACTAAACTCGACGATCGTGATTGGCGCATCCAGCGGCCCGATCGAGGGGTCGTCACCCGGGTCGACCTCGACTCGGCCCGCGACCGAGAACCCCGCCGCGCCGCTTGAGCTGGCGTCGGGCTCCGGATCGGTGCGGCCCCAGAGCAGGTAGCCGTAGGCTAGCCCGGCTGCAAAGGCCAGCGGCAGCAGGGCGGCATAGAAGTGGCTGCGCCGGATATGGATGTAGCGGCGGTCGTCGCCGACCGACACCGGTTCCACATTCGATGCGGTCTCCTTCATGGGTGGCCCGTCAATCAATTGAATCCACACATCCCCGAGGGCGGCGGGATTATAGCATCCGGTCTGGCCTGAACCATTGCCACCGCGCCGGGGCGTCTGTATAATCCTGTTGCCGGGCGGTTAGCTCAGTTGGTTAGAGCGCATGCTTGACATGCATGAGGTCGTAGGTTCAAATCCTATACCGCCCACACAATCGAATAGCTACACGCGACGACCGGGACGAGTAGTCGGAGCGCGGTGCACACAGGAACGAGGGTCCCCAGACTGAGAGGCTCTCGGTGCTCCGGCCGACGAAAACCCCCCGCGAGCGGAGACCTGAAGGCTCGGTGCCGGGCAGCAATCGAAGTCAGCGATCTTGATGCTGGCTGGGGTCAGGCACCGATCGGATAGGGCGAACGGTTGAGCCCCGTTATCGGCTAGCAAAGATGGCCTGACGAGTTCGGCCTGAGCCCTGCGCAGACCAATGGCAGCGAGCGCAGTCGTGCCGACACCAGCAGGCCAATCTGGGTGGAACCGCGTGAGCATCGGCTCTCGCCCCAGCGGGGCGAGAGCCGTTTGTTTTAGGTGGGGATCGGAAGTTGCGCAGGCCCAGCCTGGCCTGCAAAGATATGGAGGTTCGAAATGCTGAAGGGAAAGGAAGAGCGATACGAAGACTCGGAGCTGTACCGGCTCCGGCACTCGGCCGCCCACGTCATGGCTCAGGCGGTGCTGGAGATGTTTCCGGGTCAGGCCAAGCTGGCCATCGGCCCGCCCATCGCGGACGGCTTCTACTACGACTTCGAATTGCCTCGCCCGCTGACTCCGGAGGACTTGGAGCATATCGAACGACGGATGCGGGAGATCATCGGCGGAAACCATCCGTTCGCCAAGCGGGTGGTCAGCGCCGCGGAGGTCCGAAAGCTGTTCGCCGATCAGCCATACAAGCAGGAGCTGATCGATGGGCTGGAGGCCGGAGGGGTGGACGAATATGGCGAGCCAACCAAAGACAAGCCCGAGATCTCGATCTACACCCACAACAGCTTCACCGATCTGTGCCGCGGCCCGCATGTCGAGCACACCGGCCGAATAAACCCGGATGCCTTGAAACTGATCAACGTGGCCGGGGCCTACTGGCGCGGCGACGAGCGGCGGACCATGCTGCAGCGGATCTATGGGACAGCCTGGCTGACCAGCGAGGAGCTGGAGCAGCACCTCTGGCGGCTCGAAGAGGCCCGCCGGCGGGACCAT
>JAHFAU010000106.1 GCA_023250385.1 Anaerolineales bacterium | reverse complement strand
ACGATCATTGAGGCCCCCTCCGGGGAGGAAGCCCTGTTGGAGGTCACCCGGGGAGGCATCGATCTGTTGGTCACCGATCTGAGTTTGCCGGGGATGTCCGGCCTGGAGCTGCTGGAGCGGGTGCGCAAGGTAAACCCGGACGCCCGGGCGATCGTGGTCACTGGGCGGCCGACCGAGGAGGCCCGCCGCCGGGCGGCCGAGTTGGGCGTGATTGCTTTCTTGAACAAACCCATTCGCACCAGCCACTTCCTGGAGGCGGTCAGCCGAGGGTTGAGCCTGGCGAGCGGGAATGGAGCGGAGGCCACCGAGTCGGAACGAGAGTTTGTCGCAGAGTGGCTTATGGCCATGCAGCGCGAACTGGGCGCCGAGGCCACTTTCTTGTTGGACCAGCGAGGGGGGATTGTTGTCGAGGCCGGTCAGATCGATGCAGTGGACCTGCGGTCAGCCATCCCGGCATTGATGTCGGCCCTGGCTGCCGGGCTGAAGATTAGTGAGCTCTTGAAATCCAAGGCGCCGACCAACTTCATGTACTTTGATGGAGAGCGCTACGACGTGTACCTGACCAGCGCCGGTACCGATCACGCCCTGGCGATTGTGTTCGAGGCCATGAAAGGTGTGAAGCAGATTGGAGCCGTGTTACAGTACAGTCGGCAAGCAGCCAGTGACCTGGTGTCAGGGCTGTACAGTACGGGGGAGGTGAGCGTGAAGGGATCAAGAGGGGGACCAGCGAACGACAAGAAGCGAGCGGAACCGCCCAAGGAGACACCGGCCAAGGATTTGCAGCCGCCTGACCTGGAGTCGGCGGCGGTTAAGGTGAACAAGAAAGAGGCTGAGAAGTACTGGGACGAGGCCTCCGAGAAGACCGGCGACACAGGCCCCATCGATGAGAGCACGCTGAGTTACGACGAAGCGCGCCGGCGCGGACTGCTCCCCAAGACCTCCGAAGAGTAATTCCCCCCATCCGCGGCTCCTAGGGGCGGGGATGATACAATGGCCGCCTGTCCCTTGGGGCGTGGTGTAAAGGTAGCACACCGGACTTTGGATCCGTGGATCCAGGTTCGAATCCTGGCGCCCCAGCCTGCTATTAAGCTCACAAATCTCCATGTCCGACGACGATCCTGACTTAAATTCCTCCGCCGTCCCCGCCACAACATGCAATCTCTGATCCCGCTGGCGGCAGCCGGCGTTGCGAATGGTTACTAAAGCATTGGTATTGGCCGCCGGTCTGGGGACCCGGATGAAATCCGGCGTGCCAAAGATGCTGCAGCCACTCGGGGGCTGGCCGCTCATCCGCTGGTCGGTGGAAGCCTGCCGGCTGGCCGTCGGCGAGCAGCCGCATGTGGTAATTCCGTCCGATGCGGATGAGCTGAAGACCGCCGCCGGCAGGGAGGCCCGCTTCATCGTCCAGGCCGAGCCGCTCGGGACCGGCCACGCGGTAACCCAGGCTGCCAACGCCCTGAAAGGGAGTTCGGAGCTGCTGCTCGTGACGAATGCGGACATGCCTTTGCTGACCGCCGCCAGTCTGCAGGCGCTCGTCCGAGCGCAGCAAGCCAACCCGGGGCCCTTGACCCTGTTGATCGCAGAGAGTGATCAGCCGCGCGGGTTCGGACGCATCGAGCGAGACGCCTCGGGCCGCATTACCGGCATCGTCGAGGAGGCTCAAGCCAGTCCTGCTCAGCTCGCACTCACAGAACTCAACCTCGGCGCCTATTGTTTCCAGGCTAAATGGCTCTGGGAGCACCTTCCAAAAATCGCCAAGTCCTCAAAGGGCGAGTACTACCTGACTGATCTGGTGGGACTGGCGACGGCCGGCGGATCGCCGATCGGAGAACTGAAGCTGATCGATCCCGATGAGGCCATTGGGATCAACACCCTAGAGCACCTGGCAGCCGCGGAAGGGGCGGTCCGCCGCCGAATCAACCGTGAGCTGATGGCCGGCGGGGTGCGGCTCCTGGATCCATCCGCCACCTACGTCGATGCCGGAGTCCGGGTCGGCTCCGACACGCTGCTGATGCCTGGCACCTATCTGCAAGGGAATACGGTGATTGGATCCGGGTGCCAGGTCGGACCGAATTCCATTCTGCGGGATACGCAGGTCGGAGATCGCTGCCGGATCGAAGCCTCGGTCTTGGAAGGGGCAAGCTTGCAAGCGGACGTCGAGGTCGGGCCGTTTGCCCGGCTGCGCAGCGGGGCCCGGCTGGGTCCGGGGGTCCATGTTGGAAACTTCGGCGAAATCAAGAACAGCACCCTCGGCCCCGGCGTCAAAGTCGGCCACTTCTCGTACCTGGGGGACGCTACGATTGGCCAAGACGTAAACATCGGCGCAGGCACCATCACCTGCAACTTTGATGGCCAATACAAACATCCCACGACGATTGGGGACGGAGCGTTCATTGGCAGCGACACGATGCTCGTGGCGCCGGTCACGGTGGGGCGGGGCGCTCGGACCGGAGCCGGAGCGGTCGTGACCAAGGACATACCCGCCTATACCCTGGCGGCCGGCGTTCCCGCTCGAGTGATCCGAAGGTTGGAGCCCGATGGCTGAGCCGCTGATCGGATTGCCGATCCTGCTGGCGTTCGTGTTTCTCGAAGCCGTACTCGCCAGCACCCGCAGCGCGCTGGTCCACAGCCGTCCGGCCGAGCTTGAACGGTTGGAGCAGGAGGGCGTGTCTGGGGCGGGGCTGGCAGCCCGGATCGGTGCTGAATCCAGCCGCTATCTCATGTCGCTCCGGCTGGCATTCGCGCTCGTTCGTTCCTTGGTCGTCGGCCTGGCAGCGGTGATCTTGGTCGCCCAGGCGGCCGCGGGTCTGCGGCTCGGAGTCTTAGCACTGTCGCTGGCAGGGGTGGGGCTGGCGATGACTGTGATCGAATTGTCGGCAGAGAACTTGGTCAGGCGAGAGCCGGAGCGATGGGCAGCCCGCCTGGCTCCAGTCGCAGCACTCGTTGTCGGCGGATTGGCCCCGCTCGGTCGGCTGATATTCCGCTTGGTTGAAGCGCTGGCTGGCGCAGACAAACGCGCTGGTCTTCCGGTTGTAACCGAGGAAGAGATCATGACCATGGTGGACGCCGGCGAGGAAGGCGGCTCCATCGAGCGAGAAGAGAAGGCCATGATCTATTCCATCTTCCAACTCGATGACACCCTGGCCCGGGAGGTGATGGTCCCTCGGATCGACATGCTGGCCTTTGAGGAGCAGACCACCCTGTCGGAGGCGACCGACCGGCTGCTGGAGACCGGCTACTCTCGAGCGCCGGTCTATCGGAGTACGATTGATGACGTCACCGGGTTGGTCTTCGTGAAAGACCTGCTAAGTGCCTGGCAAGAAGGCGAGCATGGTCGGACGGTAGGGCAGCTCATGCGAGACGCGTACTTCGTGCCCGAGGCCAAGAAGGTCGATGAACTGCTTGAGGAGCTGCAATCGCGCCGGGTCCACATGGCAGTTGTGGTTGACGAGTACGGTGGCACGGCTGGGCTGGTCACGCTCGAAGACATTGTGGAGGAGATAATCGGCGAGATCCGGGACGAGTATGACTTTGCCGAGGAGGCCAGCTTCCACCAGCTGGAGGATGGCGAGTACGTCTTCAGCGGAGGGATCGACCTGGACGACGTCAATGAAATTGCAGGGGCGGATCTGCCCAAGCAGGCGGACGAGACTCTGGGAGGGTTTATCTATAGTGAGCTGGGACGGGTTCCCTCTCCAGGTGACAGACTTGAGTCAGGCGGTCTGGAACTGGTCGTGGATCAAGTGGTCCGGCGTCGAATCCGGAGGGTGCGGGCGCGGAAGCTGACGGTCGAACCGGAAGTCGAGACGCGTGGGAATGGACAGGGCAGGCTAGATGGATCCGAGCGACGCGGCAATCGCTGAGCTGATCCAGCGGGCTCAGGCCGTCCGGCGGAGAGCATACGCCCCATACTCGAACTACCCGGTAGGGGCGGCCCTGCTGGGCCGCTCGGGTCAGATCTATGAGGGAGCCAATGTCGAGAACGCGGCCTACCCCACCACGATGTGCGCCGAACGGAACGCGGTCTTCCGGGCGGTGTCCGATGGCGAGCGGGCCTTCGAGGCGATTGCGGTAGTCACGGAGAATGGCGGAGCCCCCTGCGGCGCCTGCCGGCAGGTGCTCTCCGAGTTCGGCAGCGAAGTGCTGGTGATCGTTGCCGACTCTACCGGCAAGATTCACCTGAAGACCCACCTGCACAAACTCATCCCCCACGCCTTCGGACCCCAAGATCTGGTCCTCTCCTAGCGTTTGCAGGGCAATTCGACCCGATTGGTATAATGCCCCGGGTGACCGAGCGGGGTCGAGTTTATCGAACGGATGCGATCGTGCTTCGCCGGTCGGACCTGGGTGAGGCGGATCGTTTGTTGACCCTGTTTACCGCGCAGCGAGGCAAACTGCGGGTCGTGGCGAAGGGAGTGCGCCGCCCCGGGTCGAAGAAGGCAGGTCACCTCGAGCCCTTTACCCTGGTCAACCTGCTGCTGGCCCGCGGCCGCGAGCTCGACATCATCACCCAGGCGGAGGCCGTCCGGACCTTTCCCCAAATCAGGGCCGACCTGCTCAGACTCGGCCTGGCCGCCTCGGTTGCTGAGCTCATTGACCGTTTTGGGATTCAAGAGAGCGACTCGCTCGATCTGTTCCAGCTCGCTGCCGACACACTTGACCGGCTGGATCGAGAAGCGGAGCCGGAGGCCGCACTGCGGTACTTCCAGGTCCGCTTGTTGGACCTGGTTGGGTTTCGGCCGGAATTGTTCCGTTGCGTAAGCTGCTCCAACGAGGCCCGGCCGGTAGATCAGTTCTTTTCGCTGTCTGAGGGTGGGCTGCTGTGTCCGAGCTGCGGACCGCAGCGCGAGCAGGCCCGGCCGTTGTCGCTCCCGGCGTTGAAAGTGCTTCGCCACAACCAGCGCAACTCTTATGAGCAGGCCGCCCGGCCGAAGCTCAGCCCGACGGTGGCGCAGGAACTGGATGGCTTGCTGGAGAGCTACCTCAGCTACCTGCTCGAACGCGAGCTAAATGTGCCGCGCTTCGTGCGCCAGGTGCGCCGACTTAAGGAGTCAAGCGTCTATTCCTAGCCGATCGCCGAGCAGGCGCAAGCGCAAAACCTCTGCTGCGCGGACTCGGGCGGCGCCTCGCCTCCCCGGGCTGACTTTCCAGCAGGCGGTCTCGGCACTGGAGCGGTTTTGGGCGAAAGAGGGCTGCCTGATCTGGCAGCCCTATTACACCCAGGTTGGGGCCGGAACGATGAACCCGGCGACCTTCCTGCGGGTCTTGGGCCCCGAACCCTGGCGGGTGGCCTACGTCGAGACCACCGTCCGGCCGGACGATGCGCGCTACGGCGAAAATCCGAATCGAATGGGGGTTTACTACCAATATCAGGTGATCCTCAAGCCCGATCCAGGAAACCCGCAAGAAGTCTTTCTGCGGTCGCTGGAGGCCCTGGGGATCAATCCCCATCTGCACGATATCCGCTTTATCGAAGACCGCTGGGAGGCCCCGCCGTTGGGTGCCTGGGGACTGGGTTGGGAAGTCTGGCTGGACGGCCTCGAGATTACTCAGTTCACCTATTTCCAGCAGGCCGGCGGGATGAGCCTGGATCCGGTATCGGTGGAGATCACTTACGGGCTGGAGCGGATCCTGATGGCGGTTCAGGGCGTGAGCCACTTCTCGGAAATTCGTTGGGATGGTCGCCGCAGCTACGGCGACCTGCTGCTTACCGCAGAACAGGAGCACAGCAAGTATTTCTTTGAGACTGCAGACGTAACCCGGCTGAAGCAGATGTTTGGTGATTTTGAGCAGGAGGCCCGCGGAGCCCTGGAAGGCGGGCTGGTCTTTCCGGCGTACGACTATCTGCTCAAGTGCTCGCACACCTTCAATGTGCTGGATGCCCGCGGCTCGATCGGGGTTGCGGAGCGAGCTTCCTACTTTGGCAAGATGCGCGAGATTGCCCGGGAAGTGGCCCGGGCCTACTTGGCCGAACGCGAACGACAGGGGTTTCCCTGGCGTGAATCCAGCAGGCCCCGAGCCCGGGCGCGGTCGGTGCGCGGACGTCCGCCGCCCCAACCGGCACCCTTTGTGCTCGAATTGGGGACCGAAGAGCTGCCGGTAGGCGATCTCAGCGACGCCCTGACCCAACTTGAGCTGAAGGTGGCCCCGCTGCTCGAAGAACTGCGACTGAGGCATCGGGGGATCGAGGTGATGGGCGCGCCCCGCCGGCTGGTCGTGCATGTCAAGGGTCTGGCGGCGCGCCAAACCGATCTGACTCGCACCGTGAAGGGGCCGCCGATGAACCGGGCCTTCGATGAGCATGGGGGCCCGACCGCGGCCGCCCGCGGATTTGCCAAGAGCACGGGCGTGGCGGTCAGCGCCCTGCGAGCCCAAGAATTTGAGGCCGGGAACTACGCCGTGGCGGAAATCACAGAAGTGGGGCGGCCGGCTGCGGCGGTCCTCGAACAGGCGCTCCCTGGCCTGCTTGGCTCGCTGGAATTCGAGCAGCCGATGCGCTGGGACGCGAGCGGAGCTGCCTTCGCCCGCCCGATCCGCTGGCTGCTGGCACTGCACGGT
>JAHFAU010000016.1:15870-19265 GCA_023250385.1 Anaerolineales bacterium | reverse complement strand
TGCAGTAGTCGACGCGCACCACGGCCAGATTCGGGTCGAGAGCGAAGTGGGGCTGGGAACGACCTTTGAGATCGCAATCCCAACCGGCTCTTGACCGGAAGGCCCGGGGTCCAACAATTGCACCCTGGCCGGCGGGAGGAGCACGAATTGGGATGGTCGGCCCTTTGGGGTAGCTCCCAAGGACGAGTAGTAATACGACCCGTCTTGGAGATAGAATACGTGGCTAGGATGAGCAGCCCCGGTGTTCTCAAGCGAAGGGAGTCCAAGCACTGGCTCGAATCCTGATTGTGGATGACAACCAGGCGATGGTCGAGGCGCTGAGCATGGTGGTCAGTTCCCGCGGTCACGTCGCGCTCGCGGCTCACAGCGGAGAAGAGGCGCTGAGCGTGATCGCCCGCGAGGCACCCGATGTCGTCCTCCTGGATTTGAAAATGCCGGGCATTGACGGATTCGAGACCCTCGGCCGCTTACGCCGGATGCCGGAGGGGGAAGGGTTGCCGGTGCTGGTCATCACCGCCCAGGATGAGGCCGATCTCGAGAGCCGGGTGGTCGAGGCCGGCGGGAATGGCCTGCTGAAGAAGCCGGTGGACGTTAACCTGCTGGCAGCTCAGATCGCCCTCCACACCGCCACGGCCGAGGTCTAGCCTTCGGCCCAACAGAATTCCAACCACTCAGCCAAGAGTGAAGCAAGTGGACCGCACCGTTGGGTGCGGTCTTCGCGATACGCGCCATTCGCTACTGAGAATCCCAAAGGCTATAATTGGTGCGGGAGTCGGCCTGCCGCTGGGCGGGCCAGTTTGTGTTTGACATAAGGAGTAGATAGTCGGATGGAAATCGGGACCGTTCAACAAGTCGATATCGACGAACAGATGCGGGGCGCCTACCTGGATTACGCCATGAGCGTGATCATTTCGAGGGCCCTGCCGGATGCCTTTGACGGCTTGAAGCCGGTCCAGCGGCGCATTCTGTACGCCATGCGCGAAATGGGGATCCGAGCCAATTCAGCCTACCGCAAGTCGGCCAGGATCGTCGGTGAAGTGATGGGGAAATTCCATCCGCATGGCGACGATCCGATCTACGAGGCGATGGCCCGGATGGCCCAAGACTTCTCCATGCGTTATCCGCTGATCGACGGTCAGGGTAACTTCGGCTCGGTGGACGGTGATCCGCCCGCCGCCATGCGGTACACCGAGGCCCGCCTGGGCCGGATGGCCGAGGAGCTGCTGAGCGACATCGAGCAGGACACGGTCGCCTTTTCCGACAATTTCGATGGCTCACTCGAGGAACCCAACGTCCTGCCCTCCCGGCTGCCGAACCTCTTGCTCAACGGCGCCTCCGGGATTGCCGTCGGAATGGCCACCAACATCCCGCCCCACAACCTCGGCGAACTGGCGGAGGCCATCGTCTACCTGGTGGACCACTACGACCAGGTGGACGAGGTCGGGGTAGACGACCTGATGAAGTTTATTCAAGGGCCTGATTTCCCGACTGGAGGGATGATCGTCGGCGCCGAAGGGATCCTGCAAGCCTACAGCACCGGCAAAGGGCGCATCGTGGTCCGCGGGATCGCCAATATCGAGGACACCGGGCGTACCCGCAGCCGAATCGTGATCACCGAGATTCCCTTCCAGGTCAACAAGACCGCACTCATCGAGCGAATCGCTGAGCTGGTCCGCGCCGGAAAGCTGGACGGGATCTCGGACCTGCGGGATGAATCCGATCGGCGCGGGTTGAGCATCGTGCTGGAGCTTAAACGAACTGCCCAGCCCAAAGCCGTTCTAAACCAGCTTTTCAAATACACCCAACTGCAGACCACCTTTGGGGTGCAGCAGCTGGCGCTGGTCAACGGGGAACCGAGGCTGCTCTCGCTCAAGCGAGCGCTGCTGGCCTATCTCGAACACCGGCGGACCGTGATTACCCGCCGCTCGAAGTTCGAGCTCGAGAAGGCCCGGGCCCGGGCCCACGTGCTGGATGGACTGCTGATCGCGCTGGCCAACCTGGACGAAGTCATCGATACCATTCGAAAGTCGCCCGACGCCGAAACCGCCATGCTGCGCCTGGTTCAGCGCTTCAAACTCAGCGAGATCCAGGCCCAGGCAATCCTCGACTTGCAGCTGCGCCGGCTGGCCGCCCTGGAACGCAAGAACATCGAGACCGAGGCCAACGAGATCAAAGACCGGATCGCGTATCTGGAGAAGCTGCTCGCCGATCCCAAGCAGATCCTGGGGCTGATCAAGACCGACATGCGCAGCGTGGTCAAAGACTACGGCGATCCTCGCCGAACCCGGATCGCCCCGGATGCCAAGGAAGAGTTCAGCGAAGCGGACCTGGTGCCGGACGAGCGGGTGCTCATCAGCATCACGGCCCGGGGATATGTGAAGCGGGTGGCGGCCGGCACCTACAAGCGCCAGGGGCGGGGTGGGCGGGGAGTCGTGGGACACAGTACCCGCGGCGGTGAGGATGAGGTGGATATGCTGCTGCCGGCCGGCTCATTGGATACGGTGCTGTTCTTCTCGGACAAGGGCAAGGTGTATTCTGAAAAGGCCTATCAGATCCCGGACGCCGATCGGACGGCCCGCGGGATTCCGATGGCAAATATCCTGGCCCTGCAGGTGGGCGAGGTGATCACGGCCGCGGTGCCGGTTCCTGACTTCGAGGCGGCTAATTTCTGTACCATGGCTACTCGGCGCGGGAAGATCAAACGGGTAGCGCTCTCCGAGTTCGCGGCGGTCCGGCCCTCGGGGCTGATCGCGATCAGCCTATCCAAGGGGGACACGCTGGGCTGGGTTCGCCTGACGAGTGGCAAGGACGAGATCATCCTGGTGACCGAGTCGGGCAAGGCACTCCGCTACAAGGAGAAACTGGTCCGCTCTATGGGCCGGCCCGCGGCCGGAGTGCGGGCGATCTGGCTCGGCAAAGGCGACGCGGTGACCAGCATGGACGTGGCCGACCCCAAAGCCGACCTGCTGGTTGTCACGCGCAACGGCTTCGGTAAGCGTACGCCAATCAAGGAATACCCGGCCAAGGGGCGAGGAACGAAGGGTGTACTCACCCTAAGCAAAGCCAAGTTCAAAGAGACCGGCCCGGTGGCGGCAGCCCGGGTCGTGGATCAACAGGACGACCTGACCGTGATTTCGAGCACCGGGATCGTGCTGAGGACCAAGGTCAAACAAATCAAGCAGGCCGGGCGGGCGACCATGGGGGTGCGGGTGATGAACTTGAAGAAAGGCGACACCGTCGCCTCGGTCGCTCGGATTGCCGCCAAGGACCTGGAGGCCGCGGGGGTGAAGGACTAGCAAGTCGTCAGGCGAGCTCCAGGTGGAGCCGGCGGGAGTGAAGGACTAGCCGGCCGCCAGGCGAGCTCCAGGTGGAGCCGGCGGGGGTGAAGGACTAGC
>JAHFAU010000016.1:0-15770 GCA_023250385.1 Anaerolineales bacterium | reverse complement strand
CGATTAACCGCAGTACGGCGTTGCGAAAGGCCTGCGGATCTCCGCTGGTCAGATAGCGTACCTGTGCGGATGGATCGGGGCCTCCGATCAATCCCCGGGCCTCCAGCAGCCTCCCGGTTTGGCGGGCGATGGCCGGCGCGGGGTCGATCACCCGGATCCCCGGCCCAAGGATCTGCTCCACGAGCGGGATGACAAAGGCATAGTGGGTGCAGGCGAGCACCAGGGTGTCGACCCGTTGATCTCCTAGACGGTCAAGCCGTGTCTGCAGTAGCTTGCGGGTCTCGGCCCCCGCGACATCGCCGGCTTCTATCCGCTCCACCAACCCCGGCAGCACGATCTGAATCACCTCGACTCCCTGGGCGAAGCGCTCGACCACCGAAGCGAACAACTCCCCCTGAAACGTCGCCGAAGTGGCGAGCACAGCCACCCGCTTCAATTGGGTGATTTCCGCCGCCGGCTTGACCGCCGGCTCCATACCGACAAAGGGCGTGTCTGGAAATGATTCCCGCAGCTGACGCAGGGCGGCGGCCGAGGCCGTGTTGCAGGCGACCACGATCAATTTGCACTGCCCTTCCAGCAGGAAGCGGGTGATGGCGTGCGAGAACTGACGGACCTGACTCAAGGGACGCGGGCCGTACGGAACATTTGCCTGATCGGCAAAGTAGAGCAGCGGCTCGTTGGGTAGCTGGTTGTGGATCTCGCGCAGGATTGAGAGGCCGCCGACGCCGGAGTCAAAGACGCCGATGGCTGCCCCGCTCATCGGGCGGGATCAGCTGCGCTTGGCCGCCAGGCGGGCGCGCTTGCCTTTGCGGCCGCGCAGGTAGTACAGCTGAGCCCGGCGAACGTGAGCCTGTCGGCGGATCTCAACCTTCTCGATGCGGGGCGAGCGCAGCAGGAAGGTACGTTCGACGCCGATCCCATGGGAGGCGATCCGGCGGACGGTAAAGTTGGCGTTGTTTCCGCCTTTGCGCAGCCGAATCACCGTGCCGCGGAATTCCTGCACCCGCTCATTGTCGCCCTCCCGGACCCGGACATGCACACTTACCGAGTCGCCCGGCTGCAGTTGGGGAATGTTTGGATTGGCCGGGGCCTGCACTTGATCGGTCATTTTGGTTTACACAATGCCCGCCGCCCCGGGGGTGGGGGCGGCGCGGCCGGAAAGTATACCATGTCAACTACGACCCCGAGCCAACCCCAGCCGCGGTCCGGCCAGCAGGAGGGCCGCCAAGCTCTTGGCGTCTCGCAGTTCGCCGCTCTCGATCAATTCAGTCACCCGCCCAAGGCTCAGCTTCTCCACCTGGATTGCCTCATCAGCGTCGCCCGGCCGCGGATCCGGGCGCAGCTCGCTGGCCAGGTATACTCCGAGCCACTCGGTCGAGTATCCGGGAGCCAGGAAGAACCCTCCCAGGTGCTCCAGCTTCCCGGGCGACATCCCGATCTCTTCCTGACATTCCCGCTCGGCGCACTGCTCGGGAGGTTCGCCGCGCTCCAAAGTTCCTGCCGGCAGCTCCAAGAGTTCGCCACCGGAGGCATGGCGGTACTGGCGCACAAACCAGATTTGCTTTCGCTCGTCGATTGGGATCAGGGCGACCGCGCCCGGATGGACGACTACGTCCACCGAAGACTCTCGCCCGTCCTCAAACATGATTCGATCTCTCCGAAGCTCGAAGACTTTCCCCCTGAAGAGGATCTCCGACGCTGTCACACGAGTTCCCATGTGGTTCCCCTAATGAAATCGGGGCGGCCATTTCGGCCGCCCCGTCGGTTCCTCAGCTTGCTTGCCGGCTTACGGGATCTTGAGTTCCAATCCCGGGAAGATCAGGCCCGGGTTGGCGAGATTGTTGGCATCGATGATCGCTTGGGGATCTACACCGTAGATCCGGGCGATCTGCCAGATCCATTCGCCTGGCTTGACGACATGAATCCGCCCGCCTGCCACGGTGGTGCCCGAGATCGGCGTGGCCGGGATGCCTGAACTGGGCGGGATCTTAAGTACCAGGCCGGGCTGCACCTGGCCTTCGGCGGTCAATCCGTTCAGGTCAACGATGGCTTGCGGGTCAACCCCAAAGCTTTCCGCGATTTGGAACAGCCAATCGCCGGCCTTGACTGTGTATTGCACAAACTCCGCCGCCCCTTCGGTCGCGGTCACTTGCGCGGCAACGGGAGTGCCGGTTGGAGCAACCGTAGGGATTGGGGTGGCCGGCTCGGCGGGCCCGCCGGCCTCGGCCGTCTGCGTAAGCAATGCGGAGCGAACCGCTTCCATTGTCGCCAGCTCACTGTCCTGCGGGGCGGCCACCTCCTCCCCGGGGGGTGGCGTGGAAGCTGATCGGGTACAGGCGGCGACCAGCGCCAGTGAAGCGCTGGCGACCATGAATCGAGTAGCAATCATTTACTCCTCCTGAGAGGGTTCCTTCGGCCGGTCTCGTCGGAACGGCCGGGCATCCTAGCACAAGCGAATTGGCTGTGCAAGCGAGGCGTGGGCTGCAAGAGCCGTGCCGGAAGGATGCCAACAATGCTTTGACCTTCAGCGGTGATCCATGCGCTTGGGGCTTGGCCGCCTGAGAATCTGGCTGGAAACAAATCGGCCGCCTCGAAGGCGGCCGCTGGCAATTGAAATCGAGCCTGGCCTAGCTTTGTTCGGCCCGAGCGAGCCGCGGGCGGAACTTGTATCCGTAGACCAAAATGCCCCGTTCGCCGTCAGAGCGCAGTTTGCGGGTGACCATCTCGACCGGCATCCCGATCTCGACGGGTTTGTCGGCCAGATCGGTCAGTTGAGCGGTAACCAGGGGGCCTTCTTCCAAACGGACGATGGCCAGCGGGTACGGAGAGTTCTCAGTGTGACCGGCCGGTGCCTGATAGACGGTGGTGTGGGAATACACCTCCCCTCGCCCGCTGAACTGGAAGATGGTCCGCGCCTCGTTCCCGCAATCCGGGCAGATGTCCCGTGGCGGAAAGATCTTCAATTCGCAGCTCGGGCACACCTCTCCGACCAGTGCGTAACGCTGCTGCCTGAGCCTCCAGTGCCGGGAGGTTTCCATGCTGCCAATCTATTCTCCCGCGCCTATCAGAAACTATCAGGTCCCATTTGCCATGCGCCGCAGCACATGGGTGGCGGCGGTTGCGCCCGATCCGCCAAGGCATTGGACCAGTGCAATCGAAGCTCCCGCGACCTGGTTCTTTCCGGCCCGCCCCTGCAATTGCGATACGGCCTCCGCCAATTGGTAAATACCGGTCGCGGCCCCCGGCTCGCCGCGGGCCTTGGAGCCCCCGTAGGTGCAGATTGGGATGCGGCCGTCCAACGCGATCTCCGCCTGCTTGGCCAGCAGCCATCCGGCGCCGCGTTCGGCGAACCCGGCCGCCTCCAGCGAGAGGGCCGCGAAGATCGAAAACCGATCGTGCAGTTCGAACAGATCGACCTGCTCGACTTGGCTTGCCGCCCGCTCCAGGGCAGCCTGAGCGCTGGCCGCCCCGGCCGGCAGGCCAAGCGGGTCGGGCAGGTCATGGACTGCCATCGCTGCGGTTGCAACCGCCGAGCCGGCGATCTCGACCGCTGGGCGCCCGTCAGGAGGCAGGAGAGTCGCGGCCCGGGCTAGGATAAGCGCCGCTGCGCCGTCGGCCATCGGAGCGGCATCGTACGTATTGAGCGGATCGCTGACCATCGGTGCGTTGGAGTACTGCTCCAAACTGATCGCCTTGCGAAACATGGCGTTTGGGTTCGATACCGCGTTTTGATGAGCCACCAGGCTGAATCCAGCCAAGGCGTCCTGCGGGGCCCGGTGCTCGTGGAAATAGCGGCGCATCAGCAGCGCGGCCTGGGCGCCCGCGGTCACCCCTTGAATGGCTTCATAGTCTGCGTCGCTGGCCGTCGCCAGGGCCGCCTCGACCTGTCCGCTGTCCTTGTCGGTGACTTTCTCCACGCCGAGGACCAGCGCCACTTCCACCGCGCCTGAAGCGACCGCCAGGTAGGCCTGGCGGGCGGCCACCCCGCCCGACGCTCCAGCCGCCTCTACGGTCGTGGCCTCAATGCCTCGCAGCCCGGCGAAGTCGGCCAGCAGTGCCCCCAAGTGGGATTGCCCGGAGAGGGCCGGCGCCAGCATGTTGGCTACGTACAACGCATCGGGGCGCAGGCCGCCCGCATCTTCCAGCGCGGCACTGATCGCATCCAGCGCCAAGTTGCGCAGCGACACATCCCAATGCTCGCCGACCGGAGTCATCCCAATCCCGGCGACGAGGACCGGCGACCATCCATTTGGCTGCCCGGGCAGCCCCGGGCCGCGGGACGACCGGGAGTCGGCGCGCTCCGTCATTTCGTGACCAACTTCCCACGCAAACGGGCGTAGGTGGCGTAATCGATTTCAGTCCGCCGGCGGACATAACTCAACGTATCGGGAGCTGCGGAGCGACGAGCGGAGAGCAGCCCGGTCGCCTGAAGACTGAAGGCGTCGGAGCCGGCCCCTGAACCATAGGACACCATGAGAATCCGGTCCCCCGCCTCGGCGACGTCAAGGATGGCGGTCAGCCCGACCAGCGCGGAGCCGGCGTACGTGTTTCCGATTTCCGGGACCAGCAGACCGGTCTCGATCTGATCCTCCCGAAAGCCCAGGTCCTTGCCCACCCGCAACGGGAATTTCGTATTGGGCTGGTGAAAGACCACATATCGGAAATCGTCGGGGGTCGTCCCGGTCGACTCCATCAGGGACTGGGCCGCGGTCGTGATGTGTTTGAAATAGGCCGGCTCGCCGGTGAAGCGCTCACCGTGCTCCGGATAAGTCTCATTCGCCCGGCGCCAGAAATCGGGAGTGTCGGTGGCGAAGGAATAAGAACCTTCGATGGTGCAGAGGGCTGTCTCGGCCGGCCCAAGCAGAAATGCCGCGCCGCCGGCCCCGGCGGTGTATTCCAACGCGTCGCCCGGCCGGCCCTGAGCAGTGTCCATTCCGATGGCCAAGGCATATTCGGCCATTCCGGAACCGACAAAACCGATCGCGGCCTGAATGGCTTCAGTTCCGGCCTTGCAGGCGAACTCCCAGTCGGCAGCCTGGGTGTGCGGCGTGGCCCCGATCGCCTCCGCTACCACGGTCGAGGTCGGTTTGACCGCGTAGGGGTGTGACTCCGAGCCGACCCAGACGGCCCGGATCTCGGACGCAGGGACCCCGGATCGGGCCAGCGCGTTGCGGGCCGCCTCGATCGACATGGTGATGACGTCTTCATCCAACCCGGCGACTGCTTTTTCCTTGATCGGGAGGCCGCCCTGGCCGCCGGTCCAGATTCGAGCGACCTCGCTGGCCGGCAATCGGAACTGCGGGATGTAGGCGCCGTAGCCGGCAAATCCAACCGGCCGGTTGGGTTTCATTAGATGATTTTCAGGCATGATCGTCACTCACCTGTCCTGTCAGGCCTCCGAATCGGCTTGCATCAACTCCTGAGCCCGCTCCAGTGCGATGACCCCCTCCTCCACCATCCGCCGCGCGATCTGCTCGATCTGCACTCCACTCGCGCCGGCCGACATGGCCAGCTGACGGGCGTGCAGTCCCATGTGTCCACGTTGAATCCCTTCGGTGACCAGCGCCCGCAATGCCGCCAGGTTTTGAGCCAGCCCCACCGCGGCCACGATTTCGGCCAGCTGCCTGGCGCTCCGAACCTGCATGAGCGCCAGACTGGCCTGTGCGACCGGGTGAGATCGGGTGGCGCCCCCCACGATCCCGATCGCAATCGGTAGCTCCAGCTCGCCGACCAACTGTCCTTGGTCGTCCGTGGACCAGCGGCTCAACGGCTCGTAGCGGCCGCGGCGGGCGGCATAGGCGTGCGCCCCGGCTTCCACGGCCCGCCAATCATTCCCGGTGGCAATCACCACCGCGTCGATCCCGTTCATGATTCCCTTGTTATGAGTGGCGGCCCGATAGGGGTCTGCCGCAGCGAAGGCCCAGGCCTCGACGATCCGATCCCGAACCTGAGTGCCGGCGTACTGCTCGAAGCGCAAGGTTTCGGGGCGAACCGTACAACTCGCCCTGGCCAGCCTCCGGTCAGCAAGGTTCGAGAGAATCCGCAGGCGGGCCCGGCCGCCGCTGATCGCCTCGATCATCGGCGCAACACTCTCCAGCACCGTGTTCACCGAATTGGCGCCCATCGAATCGACCGTGTCATAGATCAGGTGAACCACCAGCATCGGCGCGAATGGGGAGTGCTCGAGTCGGCGCAGCTCCATCCCGCGGGCCCCGCCTCCCAGTTCCACCAGCCGCGGGTTTACCTCGTCGCACGCGGCCAAGATCTCGGTCTTCGCGGCCAGCAGCGCCCGCTCGGCGGCGGCCGGATCGACCAGGTCCACCAGCTGGATCTGCCCGATCATATGGGAGGGGTCGGCTTCCGCCCGAAACCCACCCGACTCACGGACCAACTTGGCAACATGGGAAGCCCCGGCCACGACCGAAGCCTCTTCGATGGCCATGGGAATCAAGACGTCCTTGCCGTTGATGACGAAGTTTGCGGCAATTCCGAGCGGCAGCCCGAACACCCCGACCACATTCTCGATCATGGCGGCCGCCTGGGCCGCGCTCAGGCCGCCGACCCCGAAGATCGGTCCGAGGTCGAGCCCGGTCTCCTTGGTGAGCAGCGCCTGCCGTTGGGCCAGATCGAGATTGTAGAAACCCGCCAGACGCGAGTCTGTCATCGGTGGTCCTGCTCCGACTGCTTATATCGGCTGCCGGCTGGCAAAAACTATCAGGAAACCGACTGGAGAACTAGCGCCTGAGGTACTGCGTCTGGAGGATCAGGTCGAGCCAGATGAATGCCAGACTACCAAATCCGACCAGCAGCAGCAGCGGCAAGTCTCCCTTGAAGAGGAAGTTGGTCCAAAACCGATCGAAGTCGGAACCAAAGATCAGAATCGTACCGACGGTGCCGACTACGCCAAAGCCCAGCGAAATCACCCACAGAATGATGCGTCGGGTTCTCATAGACCCTTCCGGAGCAGTGCACGGCGGATTGTAAAGGGGCCGGGGAGTTGGGTCAAGTCGACGGGAGCTCCGCGTGGATGCGGAACACAGCTCTGTGGGCCCTAAACGCGAGCGGCAGGACTAGTCAAAAAAGGAACGACTCCTCGAATGGCCGAGGAGCCGCCGTGAGCTGGTCAGTACGAGTTAGGAAGGGAGAGCCTTAGGTGATCGCCAAAGTTATTGCGGAAGTGATCGCAGGGGTCATCGGTTCAGTTCTCCACGAAATAGGATCGGACCGTGGCTCGCAGCTCGCTCGCCGAAAACGGCTTGGCGATAAAGCCGTCCGCGCCGGCTTCCTTAGCGGACGCTTGAACCTCGGGTTCTGAGTGGGCGCTGATCATCACCACCGGGATTTGGGCCCAATTCGGCGTTTCGCGAAGCCGCCTGATCAGACTGAGGCCATCGATTTCGGGCATCATCAGATCGGTAAGGATCAGGTCGGGGACGGTCTGAGTAAGCAGTCCAAAGGCATCATTCGCTTCGTAGGCCTGCTGCACTTCATATCCCTGGCTTTGCAGTATCACCGAGACTACGTCGCAGAACCCTCGCTCATCGTCAATCACAAGCACGGTTCGGGGGGGTTCGGCCTCGAAGAGATCCTTTTTCAGCTTCATGACACCGTCCTTTTTCAGTCTCGGGGTCATTGTACATGGGGGAGCTTTCGTGGACCTTGGTGAAGAGGCATCCTGGTTATCAGATTCCTTACAGTAGAGCAGAAGTACTAGCGGCCGAGAAAGCCGGCCAAGGTGGCCCTCGGCCGGAATCGGCGCACATATCCTGAAATGTTCTCGGGCGTGAAGGCCCTGGGCTGGGGTACGAAGCGGGAAAGGCTATTGCGCTCGGTCACGTTGGGGATGGCGAGCAGCTCCAGCAGGCTGCGGGTTACCGGCGGCGAGGGCAGGATCAGCTCTATCAGCGCCACGACCAGCCGGATCAGCGGAAGCGGGAAGCGAACGAAGCGCCGGCGGGCCCCAAGCGCCTGCAGCGTTCGACGCTCGATCTGCTCCAAAGTGAGCACCTCTGGTCCCCCCAGCTCGTATTGCTGGCCGAACGTGGATGAATCCCCTAGCACTTTCAACACGCTGGTGGCGAGGTCTTCAACCCACACCGGTTCGAACCTGGAGGTCTCGTCGCCGACGATCGGAAAGATCAGCGGTGTGAATGGGACCAGCCGAGCAAAGGTATTGGCAAACTCATCTTCCGGTCCCCACACCACGGAGGGGCGGAATGAGGTCCAGTCGAGGCCGGAGGCTGCTACATAGGCCTGGGCCCGTCCTTTGGACGCCAAGAAACGATAGGGCAGGTTGGGGTCAGCCCCCAGTTGGGACAGATGGATGAAGCGTCGAATCCCGGCGGATTTGGCGGCATCCACCACATTCACCGTGCCGTGGAAGTTCGTCTCCTCGTATCGCAGTCCGCCCTTCTCGATAGCGATCGCGACCGTGTGGATGACCGTGCGCACACCCTCCATGACGGAGACGAGGCTGGCCGGGGCGCACACGTCTCCCTCCACGATCTCGAGATCCAGCTCCCGCAGTCGGCCCTCGCGCTCCACCTTGGCCCGATCACGCACCAAGGCCCGCACGCTTTCGCCGGCCGCCGCCAACCGGCGAACTAGATGGCTGCCAATGTAGCCGGCGCCGCCAGTAACGAGAATCAACCCCGCGGGCTCCTTCCCACAGACATTCTACCGCCGCCGCCCGAGCAGGGGCGGAGGGCAAGTTGGGATTCAGACCCTAAAGGTCAGAGGGGGCGAGTTCGGGGGATTCGGCGATTTCTAGCCGGTTGCGCCCGCCGCGCTTGGCGTGGTACAGAGCCTGGTCCGCCAGAGCGATCAGCTGATCGGCGTCGGCGTCGGGGAAGAGGTCGCTGGAGGCCACGCCGGCGCTCGCGGTAACCCAGAGCGGTGCGAGCCCGAGGGTCACATGCTGCTTGGCGATCTCCCGCCGCAGCCGTTCGCCCAGCATCACGGCTTCTTCGACATTGCAGCCGGGGAACACCGAGAGGAACTCGTCGCCGCCGTAGCGGCCGGTTGCGTCATAGGTACGCACGCTGCCCCGCATCCGCTGGCCGCATTCCAGCAGCACACTGTCGCCGGCCTGATGACCGAAAGAATCGTTGATGTTCTTGAAGTTGTCGACATCGATGAGCAGAATGCCTACCGAGGATTTGATACGCACTGCCCGCGAAAGTTCCCGCTGCAGGATTTCGACGATCGCGGCTCGATTCCACAGCCCGGTGACCGAGTCGGTAGTTGCCTGGGAGTGCAGCCGGTCTCGGGTCTGGATCAGCTGTTCCTGGATTTCCAGGATCCGTTGGCCGGCTTCCAATCGGGCATGCAGTTCGTGAGCTCGAAACGGCTTGACGATGTAATCGTCCGCCCCGGCAGACAGTCCATCGACCACATGGGTCTCATTGTCGTAGACGGTCAGCAGCAGCACGTAGATGTGCGGCTCCTGCCCCTGTTCCCGGATCTTACGGACGATCTCCAGGCCGTCGATACCCGGCATTCGCCGGTCCAGGATGGCCAGCCGAGGGGCATCCGGTTTATGGAGGACTTCCCAGGCCCGGTAACCATTGTCGGCCGCGATGACCTCGTACCCCCATTCGCCGAGCATCTGCCCCAAGTGCTCTAACGACTCTTGATGATCGTCTGCTATCAAAATCCGTGGACCAGACACGGACACCTCCCGCCAAACCATTCGGCCGCGGTCGCCTGCAGATTGATTTTAGGTCGGAGAGCGCTGAGGGGAGCTTACAAGGACCTTACGGAGTGGTGCCCCCACGGGGATTCGAACCCCGGTTTTAGCCTTGAAAGGGCCACGTCCTAGTCCCCTAGACGATGGGGGCAGCGGACGGATTCTAACATCAGCGTCTGCGGCTCCCGCGAAACGAGGGGGCGTTGATCAGCTTCCGGACGCACAATCGGCGATCGTCCATCCGAGCTCGCAATCGCGCATCGATTTCATCCGGGGTGCTGGCGGACGTGATCACCGTCGGCAGCTCTGCGTTGTAGCGATGGTTGAACAGCTGGTACAGCTTCTCCCGCACCCAGGGCGTAGTGGCCTGGGTGCCGAGGTCGTCCAGCACCAGCAGTGGGGAGTTGCGGATCTCCTCAAAACGCCGATCGTAAGAGACGGTGCTGTTCGGGCTGAATGTCGCCCGGAGATGATCAAGCAAATCCGGCACCACAACGAAAGTAACCGGGTGTCCTTCGCTCGCCCGGAAGTTTGCGATAGCGGCGGCCAGATGGGTCTTGCCAACTCCGTAGCTGCCGCCGAGCATCAGCCAACCTTTGGGTTCGGCCGCGAAGGACTGAGCGGCCTGGAAGGCTTCATCGAGTGACTTGACCTGCTCCGCAGGCAGTTTTTCCCCCTTGCGCATGTTGAAGCTGCCAAACGTCTGGTGACGATGCAGGCCGAGGCTGGAGAGCTCGTCGTGACTGCCTTCCTGCAGCGGCCGGCGAAAATCCGGGGCGTGGATGTACACCCGATCCACCAGCCCCGGATCCGAGATCCGCGAACTCAGCCGAGGGTCGATCTCTTCTAGGGCCAGGTTGGTGGTGAGAACGACCGGCAGCCGATTGACGTAGCGATGGTTCAAGATCTGGAAGAGCTTTTCGCGGGCCCACTCGGTCATATTCTGGCTGCCGAAGTCATCGAGCACGATCAGTGGCGCGGAGCGGACCTGCTCGAAACGCTCGGCGAAGGTGAAGTCCCCATCCTCGCCGTAAGACGCACGCAGCTCATCCAACAGGTCGGGCACCGTCAGGAATAAAGTCGGCACGCCGTTGGCGACCGCCTGATTGGCAATGGCGGCCGCCAGATGAGTTTTTCCGACCCCGATCCCGCCTTGCAACAGCAGCCACCCGTCCAGGGTGCCTGCGAAGTGCTTGGTACGGCTGAAGGCGCCCTCGATGGATTTCTGCTCGACCTCCGAAGTCCCGATCCGGCCTTTGGGTTTGAAGGTCTCGAAGCTGAGAGCCTTGAGCTCATCCAGGTGGCTCTGACTGAACAGCCGCTCCTGCAAGTGGGCCTGCTGTTCGCCGGTTCGGCACGTGCAGATCTCGACCCGGCCGAAATCCGGATGCCCGCGCGGAACGTCGGAGCGCAGGTAACCCAACCCGCCGCACTTCGGGCAATTGGGGTCACCGAGTAGATCGGCCGAGCCGTTAGGCGTCGAAGAAATCTGCGAATTCGCCCTGGCGGTATCGCCGGCGGGCCTTTTCCGTGTCGCCACGATCTTCTCGCTCACGTTTCCCGGAGGTCAACCAGTCTTCGAGAATGGCCTCGACATAGCGCCACTTGCGGACGTTGTTTTCGACCGCGATCCGGATCGCGTCCTCGATCCAGAGTTCGGGGTAGGCCTGCTCTGCGTCTCGCAACCGCTCGGCAATCATCGGGGTCAGCGGGCCAATGTTCTGCTCGTATAGGTTGAAGATATTGGGCCGCTCAACTCGGAGTTCCACCGGAGCCTCGGGCTCGCCACTCGGCCTCCAGCTTCCATTCTGGATAGCCTCGAGCGCCGCCCGCCCCTGGGGGCCGTTGAGGAAATACAGCTCCTGCGGGCCCGGTTCGAGATCCAGGCTGGCCTTGAGCAAGCTGCCCCGGGCGACCGACCGCTCAAGCGAGTCATCCAGGATTTCTTCGGCCGAACTTGGCGAACGATCGAATCCCTCCATCAATAGACGATCGTCAAGCATTTGTTGGCGAGTCAGGTAGGGGAACTCGGCTTCCGAGCGGGAGAGGCTCCACAGGGCGTAGAGGGTGACCTTCAACTCGCCCAGATGGTCGATGGCCGGGAGCAGATCGCTGAAGAACGAGCTGGGGATGGGAGTGGAGCGAGCCTCACCGGCTGGAAACCCGAGGAAACCTCTGCCGACGCTCATCGCTCAGGGAAACCGACCGCTCTAGGGAACCGCCCGCCTGGGCCGAGCCAAGCCAGAAAGAATCGTGCGCATCCAGCCAGAGCCAACGAGCTGGGCCGGGCCAGGCCAATGCGAATCACGGAGCTTGGCCTCAGGCCTCCACCTCCTCGCGCCCGGAGGGTTCAGCCTCCCGCAGCTGGCGGGTGGCCGCGTTCTCGAATTTGGCCAGCGACTTGCGGAACACCAGCTCGACGCTGCCGACCGGACCATTGCGGTGTTTCGCCACCATGATTTCAGCGATGTTTCGCTTGAGGGTGTCGGATTCGTATTGATCCGGCCGGTAGATGAACATCACGATATCGGCGTCCTGCTCGAGGCTGCCTGATTCGCGCAGGTCCGAAAGCACCGGCCGCTTGTCCGCCCGCTGCTCGACCGCCCGGGAGAGCTGGGCCGCCGCCAGCACCGGCACGTTGAGCTCGCGGGCCAGGGCCTTCAAATTGCGGGAAATGTAGGACACCTCCTGCACCCGATTGTCGATCCGGGAATCTCCGGTCATCAGCTGCAGATAGTCGACGATGATCAGGTCGATCCCGAGTTCCATGTGCAGCCGGCGGCACTTGGTGCGCAGCTGAAGCGGGCTGATGGAGGGCGTGTCGTCCAGGTAGATGTGGGTGTCACCCAACACACTGACTGCCTGGGTGAACAGCGGCCACTCCTCGTCCTGGATCTCCGCCAGCCGCAGGCGCTGCGAGTTGATGCCGGTCTCTTGGGCAATGAGCCGCTGAACGAGCTGTTCGTTCGACATTTCCAGCGAGAACATCGCCACCCGCTTCTTGTGCAGTTGGGCCGCATTCTTGGCGGCCGAGATGCAGAAGCCGGATTTCCCCTGACCCGGCCGGCCCGCAATGATCAGCAGATCGCTCGGCTGCAGTCCGCCCAGCAGCCGGTCCAGATCGATGAATCCGGTGGGTACCCCGACCGTCTCATCCTTGTGGCGGGCCAGGTAGTCAATCCGGTCGTAATACTCACTCAACACCTGCCGCAGGGGCTGGAGCTGATGCGGGAACCGGCGCTCACTGACTCCGAATATGGCCTTCTCGGATTCGTCGACCACATCCTCCAACATCGTGTCCGACTGGTAGGCGAGCCGGGCGATCTGCGCCGCGGCGTCGAGCAGCCGCCGCCGGGTGGCCGCTTCTTCGACCATGTGCCCGTAAGCCTCGGCATGGATCGAGGAGGGCACGTTGTTGATCAGGCCGGTCAGGTAAGCCTGCCCGCCGGTCTCCACCAAGCGGCCATGTCGCTCAAGCTCTTCCGCCACTGTCAACAGGTCGATCGGGAGCCGCTGTTCCTGCAGATTGGTGAAGGCCTCCCAGACCCATCGGTTGCGATGAAGGAAGAAATCGTCAGGGACGAGGAAGTGGGCCAGGTCGTAGTAGACCTCGGCGTTTACCAGCACCGAACCCAAGACCGCCTCTTCGGCCTCTCGGTTGTGCGGGATAGGCTGACCGTCCGTTGTGGGTCGGGGGGTCGGCAATTCACTCATAAAGGGATGGCGAAAAGCGGCGGGGCCTCCCGCCGGCATGACCATGGATTAGGTTGTTTGAGAGCACAAGCCGGCGACTAACCGCGAAGGAGCTACTCCTCGGAATCCCCACCCGTTGATTCCATGTCGTCCAGATCGAGCGATTCGACAAAGTTCTTGTAAACATCGAGCCGCTCATCGCTCTGTTCGCCGAGCTCATCCGACTCGAGCTCGTCCTCCGGCACCGAGGCGGCTTCCTGCATGACACCTTCCGATACGTAGATCGGAACATGAGCCCGAACCGAAAGTGCGAGGGCGTCGGAGGGGCGCGAGTCGATCTCGACCTCCTGACCGTTTACTTTCATGATGATTCGGGCGAAAAAGACATCCTCTCTCAGCTCGGTTATGTTGACTCGCAAAACCTCCGCGCCCAGCGCGTTCAATACATTGCGCAGCAAGTCGTGGGTCAGCGGGCGGGAGACTTCGATTTGCTGCAGGCTGGCGGTGATCGCCTCCGCCTCATAGGGCCCGATCCAGATCGGCAGAAAGCGGTCCGAATCGACATCCTTCAAGATGACGATACGGTGTTGAGACATGAGACTCACGCGGATGCTGTCGATACCGACTTCGATCATTCCAATGTACTGCCGGGCTTTAGCCGAGCGATTCTAACATACCACATTCAGCGACGATGGTAATGGGCCTTCGGGTCGGGCGCGGCTTCAGCTGAGCGCAACGGCGATTTCGCCGGCAACCCGTGCGTTGTTGCGCAGCAGGGCCAGATTCGCCTTCAGGGCCCGGCCGCTGGTCAATTCCGCCAGCCGGCTCAGCAGGAACGGAGAGAGCGCCGGACCGCGAACACGCTGTGCTTCAGCCTCCCGTTCGGCCTGGCTCAGCGCGTGCTCCACTTCATCCTTCGCCAGCGCATCGGATTCTGGGCAGGGCACGCAGATCAGGACGGAGGAAGCCGGGCCAAGCTCCCAGTGGGAGCGCAGCAATCGAGCGGCCTCGGCCGGCGTCTCCACGCTGGCGCTGACCGGCAGGCCCGATCCCTGAGTATAGAAGGCGGGATAATCCCGGGTCTGATAGCCGACGACTGGGATTGCTGCCGTCTCCAACCATTCGAGGGTGCGCGGCAAGTCCAGGATCGCTTTCGCGCCCGAGCAGACGACACCCATCGCCGTGCGGGCCAGCTCCGGAAGATCGGCGGAAACGTCCCCTGCCGTACCGCGATGAACTCCGCCGATACCGCCCGTCGCCAAGAGCCGGACCCCGGCCGCGGCAGCGATGAAGATGGCCGCGGAAACGGTGGTCCCGCCCGACAAGCCTTCGATCCGCGTCGGCGCGAGATCCCGCCGGCTGACTTTCACCGCACCAGGATCGAGCGCCATCGCTTCCAGCTCATCGGAGGTCATCCCCAAACGGATCACCCCGCCGAGCACCCCGGTCGTCGCCGGCATTCCGCCCGCCCTGCGCACCTCGGCTTCCATTCGCCTGGCGAGCTCGAGATTGATTGGGCGGGGCAGTCCGTGAGTTATCACGGCCGATTCGAGCGCAACCACCGGCCGCCGGCCATCCAGGGCCTCCCGGATTTCGGGGTGAACGTGCAGCCAGGTTGGCAGACTTGCTTTCACGCTGGAGGAAACCAGCCCAGCCTCAGCGGGTGGGACTGCGCTCGGTCAGAGACTCGAGGTGGAGCAAGACTTCCGACAATCGTTCGGGGAGCTCCAGGTCAAGCGCGGAGGCCGGTTCGAGGCGGTGTTGATCCTCGACTCTTGCTCTCAGGTCGATCAGCCGGCGCCTGACGCGGTCGAGCAGCTCGTGACTGCGGTAGCGGCTCGGCAATTTTCCCTCGCCCCATGCTGCAATCAACTCCTCGATGACCTCCTGGCTGAGGGCGAAGGCCCGCAACTGTCGTTCACGGGTGAGGTGCTCGCCGGAGGCCAGCCGCCGGGCCCGCAGTTCATCCCGGGCGACTCCGGTGAGGGTCTGCCCGGCCGCGATCTCCAGATCGGTCGACTTGATCTGGTCGTCCCGAACTTCCCAGGTTCCGACCCCAAGCCAGACCAATTCGAGGCCGAGCTCTCTCAAACGTGAGCGCCGGGCGGGCGTGTGGAAACTCTCGGTAAGTTCGCGGCGCGGGATGTGTACGTGGGTAGGCCCAGCCTCGCGTCGGTCGGAAGTCTGCTGCGGTAGGGCGAGAAAATCTTCCAGCGTGCGCCCCGCAACGAAAGCTTCCAACTCACTGCGGGCCAATTCTGGGAGCGTGTCGGTCCAGTGGCTGAGCCCGGGCTCGGCCACCTGTCCACCGTAGGCGAGGCTGAGCACGCTGCGGGTTTCGACCGGAAGCGGGCTGCCGGCCGTCCGCTGCTCCCCACCGTAGGCTCGG
>JAHFAU010000202.1 GCA_023250385.1 Anaerolineales bacterium | reverse complement strand
CGTGCTTCAAACTCGCAGGACTCGGCTCGATCTTGAAAAGGACAAGGCGCCGAAGGAGGTACTTGACCCTTTGGTCAAGTGGGAACAGAGTCGTGTGGCGGAAGAATTGGCGCGGCTGCGGGACGAGTTTGGGGTGGCCCCCTGGGCTGAGACAACCAGTTAAGACACTGTTCGCCGTTCGCTGAAAAATCATTGAACGGCGGATGCCCTTCGTTATAGCATCGGCGCCGGCCGGTGAAGCGGAGGCGGGCTCTGCTGGAGAGCAACCCGACCGAGGAATAGCCGGCTGGAAACTCATCGAGACGATGGGTTGGGGGCGAGGCTGTTTTTGGCCGAGCCCCCTCAAAAAATGCCAGGGCCAGGGCCCCTCACCGAAGGGGTTTGGCAGGTCGAGTTCATCGGATCGAAAGATTTCCCCATGCCTCAGAAAACTCATGCTGACACCACCACTGCCGCCGGGGGCGACAGCCAAGAGCGCTCGAACTCAACCGGCGGGCGATAGCCCAGGGCTGAGTGCAACCGCTTCTGGTTATAAACCTTCTCGATGAAGTGCTGGATCGAAGCCCTCGCCTCGGCCAGATCCCGGTACTCCTGCCGGTAGACTTCCTCGTACTTCAGCGTCTTCAGAAAGCTCTCCGCCCGCGCGTTGTCGTAGGGGTTGCCCACCCGGCTCATGCTGCTGGCGATGCCCTGCTGCTGCAGCAAATCCGTGTACGGTTGGCAGGCGTACTGCACGCCGCGATCGGAATGATGCACCAGACCCGGTGCGACCGGACGCCGTTCCAGCACCATCCGCAGCGCCGATAAGGCCAACTCCGCCTCCAGCGTGCGGTCCAGCGCCCAGCCGATCACCCGCCGCGAGAAGGCGTCCAGAATCACCGCCAGGTAGACGAACTCCAGCTGCAGCCGAATGTAGGTAATGTCGGCCACCCAGAGCTGGTCCAACCCGGTCAGCATCATCCCCCGCGCCAGATTCGGATACACCGGCCGGCTATGTCCGGAGTCGGTGGTCACCACGAACTTCCTCCGCCGCAAGCACAGCAGGTTGTCCTCCCGCATCAGCCGGTGGACCCGCTTGTGATTCACATCCCAGCCCCGGCGCCGCAACTCGGCGGTAATCCGCCGCCGACCGTAGGCCGGCATCTCCAGGGCGATCCGCTGGAGCTCATCTCGCAGATCCATGTCCGGATCGCCCCGCTGCGGCTGTGACTGGAACCGGTAGTGCCCGGCCCGGCTCACCCCGGCCAGCCCGCACATCCCTGTTACCGGCAATGGTGTTGCCAGGCTCACTTCTTTCTCGATCTGCTGGTAGACGGTGCGCCTCCACCGATGGCCTGCAGCCGGCGCATCTCCTCGACACGCTGCCAGGCTCGCCTTAAAAAATCGATCTCCAGGGCCTGCCGACCGACCTTGCGCTCCAACTCGGCCACCTGGTTCTCCTCCGCCCGACACCGCCCTATCCCTGGGAAGGCGTGGGCGCCGTCCTGCTGCATCTCCCGCCGCCAGCGGTGCAGCACGTTCGGGTTGACCTCACAGCCCCGGGCCACTTCGGCCACCGAGGCCCCCAGTTCCAGCCGCCGCACAGCGGCCTGCTTGAACTCCTGGGTGAATTTCCGTCGAGACAAACGCATGGCTCTTTCCTCCATTCAATGGTAGTTGAGCCTTAACTGGTTGTCTCAAAATTGGGGGCCACTCCAGCATATCGCTTGAGGAGCTTGTTTAGGGCCAAGAGCGAGACATACGTGTGTTGGCGACCGAGCTGCAGCAGGCGGCCTGAGAAGGGCCGTCGAAGGTGTTCCTCGATCAGAAGTGCGGCTACGCCTCGTGGAATGGCCATCTAGCGTCTCCCCCGGAAGGCGGCGGCACTACTATGTTTTGCGTGGTTGTTTGCCCACCCGTCTCGTACCTTAAGCCCGCGCAGAACGACCTGGGCCAGCCCCCGTCGCACGACTACCGCACCTCGACGCTCACGCGAAGTTCCCTTCGGATAGCGCAGCCACAACCGATGGGCGCGACTGTCAGTCCACGCCTATTTGATGCAGACGAACAGCGTGCACTCGGAAAACGACAACAGCATCTGGCCGAACGGGCGGAACCGCTTACCGGCGAGGACCAGACACTTCCGGCCGCCGGACAGCCGTCCCGGAGCAGCCAGATCGAGTCTGTCGATGATCCGTGAAAAACCGACCCTCCGGAAGGCCTGGCGGAGTTTGCCGTAAGTGAACTGATTGAAGTCAATTCCCAGCTTCATGATGTCGATCCCTTGCCGGGCGATTCGGAGCCGGTATCGCCAGGAGTCCGGCAGCC
>JAHFAU010000105.1 GCA_023250385.1 Anaerolineales bacterium | reverse complement strand
ATCGAGCCCGCAGCGGCTCGACCCCCGCCGGCTGGCCGTCGGCCGGCATCCCGCTCAGCGCGGCTTGGAAGGCGGAGAGGCTTGCCCCCTCGTGCTCACCGTAGGAGAAGAGCTCCAGCGCGACGGCTGCAGCCTCGCCCTTTGGCCGTTCGAATTCCGGCAAGATGAGTCGGGGAGGCCGGCTAGCCGAGAATAGGCCGACAACCGGGCGTTCCATTAGATGGAAGGAGAGCCCGGTCAGGTAGAACAGATTCGGCCCGGGAAGCACCGCCAGCGCATCGAACCCTTCGATCTGAAGGAGGGCAGACAGCCGCTCGATCCGTTTCTGGTAGTCCACAGGCGATTTGGGGTATTATAAGCGGGGGCCTGTAGCGCAGTTGGGAGCGCGCATCAATCGCACTGATGAGGTCGCGGGTTCGAATCCCGCCAGGTCCACCTGTTTGACCGCGGGCCCATAGCGCAGTTGGGAGCGCGTCTCAATGGCATTGAGAAGGTCGTGGGTTCGAATCCCACTGGGTCCACTGCACAACTGAATAGCAGGCCAGGACAGGAGTAGTACGCCGTCCAGCAGCGAGCTGCGGAGGGTGAGAGCGCAGCCCGGCGCCTCTGGAGCGCCAGGTTCAAAAGGCGGAACTCGCCTGTCGTGCCGTGTCTGTTGCGGCACAGCCCTCCCGGTGAAGACAGTAGTCGGGGGCGGAGCGCCCGTTAGCGCGCAAATGAGTGGCCCGGGCATCCCCCAGAGTGGTGTAGAGGGAAGGGGTCCGGGCAAACAGGGTGGTACCGCGGAGTGCCCCTTCGTCCCTGAATTGACGAGGGGGCGATTTGTTTGAGGGAGGCACGCAGTGGCTGAAGCAGCCGAGACAAAGACGGTCAAGCTGGGCCCTTATGATCCGGTCGCAATCGAACCGAAGTGGCAGGCCCGCTGGGAACGCGACGGGCTGTATGCGGCTCGGGTCGATCCCAAGCGGCAGAAGTTCTACTTCTTGACCATGCTTCCCTATACATCCGGAAACTTGCACATCGGGCATTGGTACGCCATGACCCCCTCCGATGCCCGCGCCCGCTACCTGAGCCGCAAGGGCTACAACGTGATGTATCCGATCGGCTTCGATGCCTTCGGGCTGCCGGCCGAGAACGCGGCCATCGATCACAACACGCATCCGATGCAGTGGACCTACGCCAACATCGATCGGATGCGTGGCCAGCTGCGCAGCATGGGAGCGATGTGGGACTGGTCGCGGGAGGCGGTGTCCTCCGATCCGGAGTATTACCGCTGGACACAGTGGTTCTTCCTGCAGCTCTTCAAGCATGGCTTGGCGTACAAGAAGATGGCGCCGGTGGACTGGTGCCCCAAGGACCAGACCGTGTTGGCCCGGGAGCAGGTGATCGGCGAAGAGCGGGTGTGCGAGCGTTGCCATACTCCGGTAGTGAAGAAGGATCTGGAACAGTGGTTCTTCCGGATCACCCAGTACGCCGACGAGATGCTGGACTTTTCGCATTTGGATTGGCCGGAGCCGGTGCGGCTGCTGCAGACCCACTGGATCGGAAGAAGCGAGGGGGCCAACGTTACCTTTCACACGGAAGCCGAGGACGAGATTCCGATCTTCACCACCCGGCCGGATACCTTGTGGGGGGCCACCTTCATGGTGCTGGCGCCAGAGCACCCGCTGGTAGAGGTGCTGACTGCGGCGGAGCAGCAGCACGCCGTACGCAAATACGTGGAGAAAGCGACCCGGCAGACCGATATCCAGCGCGAGGCAGTCGATAAGGAAAAGACCGGCGTATTCACCGGCGGCGATGCCATCAACCCGGTAAACGGCGAGCGGATTCCGGTCTGGGTGGCAGATTACGTGCTGATGACCTACGGCACCGGTGCGATCATGGGTGTGCCGGCCCACGACGGGCGCGATTTTGAGTTCGCCCGTAAACACGGGATTGAGGTCCGTCCGGTGATCCGGCCTCCGGAGGGTGCGGCGCCCGACGGAGCCACGCTGAGGGTGCCCTTGGTTATCTACGGAGAGATGATCAACTCCGGCCCGCTGAGCGGGACGCCACAGGAGCGGGCAATCCCGGCGACGATCGAATACCTGGAAGAACACAAGCTGGGCGAGCGAGCAGTCGGCTACCGGCTGCGGGATTGGTTGATCTCCCGTCAACGCTACTGGGGTGCCCCGATCCCGATCATCTACTGCCCGGTGCATGGCCAGGTGCCCGTCCCGGACGGTCAGCTGCCCGTGCGGCTGCCGGAGGATGTCGAGTGGCTGCCGACCGGGCAGAGTCCGCTCAAGCTGCATCCCACCTGGAAACAGACGACCTGTCCGATCGGTGGCGAGCCGGCCGAGCGCGACACCGATACGATGGACACCTTCATGTGCTCCTCCTGGTATCACCTGCGCTATCTGAGTCCGGACTACTCGCAGGCCGCCTTCGATCCAGAGCAATATGACTACTGGATGCCGGTCGATACTTATACCGGGGGAGCCGAGCACGCCACGATGCACCTGATTTACACCCGGTTCTTCCACAAGGCCCTGCGCGACATGGGTATCGTCCGGGGCCCCGAACCGATGCTTCAGTTGCGCAATCAGGGCCATATCCTGGGACCCGACGGGTTTCGGATGAGCAAGTCGCGGGGCAACGTGATCGACCCGGACGAGCAGGTGCGCGAGTATGGAGCCGATTCGGTCCGAGCCTTCTTGATGTTTGGCTACCGCTGGCCGGAAGGCGGTCCCTGGAACACAGACAATATCCATGGGGTGGTCCGCTGGCTGAACCGGGTGTGGTCTCTGGTGCTCGAGACGGGCGCGGCCGAGGCGGCCGATGGGGATCCGGTTGCCCGGCGGGACCTGACCCGCAAGGTCCATCAGGCAATCCGAGCCGTGTCGAATGATCTGGAAAACTTTGAGTTCAATACGGTCGTGTCCGAGCTAATGCAGCTGACCAACGCGATCACCGAAGCCAACCAGCAGGGGCTGGCCGGCTCAACCGAGTTCAATTCGGCGATCGAAACCCTGCTGCTCTTGATGGCCCCGGCGACCCCGCATATAGCCGAGGAGCTCTGGGAGCGACTGGGCAAACCTTACTCGATCCATACCCAACCCTGGCCGGAGCACGATCCAGACTTGGCCAAGGAAGAGCTAATCACCCTGGTCATACAGGTGGACGGCAAGGTCCGCGACCGCATCACGGTCCCGGCCGGGATCTCCGAGGTCGAGGCCCGTACGCAGGCACTGGCCAGCGCGGTGGTGCAGCGCTTCGTGGGGGACAAACCGCCGCGGGACGTCATCGTCGTCCCGGGCCGACTGGTCAATATCGTACTCGAGTCTTAGACTCTTCGAGGCGGCATACCAACGAGGATGGGACGCCAGAGATGGCGTCCCATCTTGTCATCTCGCTGACCTAGCCGTCACTAATCTAGACTAAGATCAAGCTTGGATGAAAGTTTGGAAATCGACCCTCGGTCGACCGAGGAGGCTGGCCATGGCATTGCGATGGGCGGTGAACACAGGACTGTTCCTAACCTTGGCCTTCTTGGCTAGTTGCGGCGTTCGACCGAGTCCGGCGCCGGTGCCGACCGCGACGAAGGCCTCCGCCGAAGCCCAAGTGTCGCCCCGGCCTTTGCCAACGCCGTCGCTGCCAGATCTCGCTGTAAATTCGGTTTCGGTCGAGTGGAACGTCGGTGGTGATTGCGCTGATTTCGATAACGTGATGTTCACCGTGCAGGTTGAGATCAGGAACCGCGGGTCGGGGCCAGCCGGGCCTTTTGAAGTGGCGATTGGTGGCTCTCCGACCAAGTCCATTACCGAGTCCGCTAACGAGGGCCTGGAGCCCGGGGAGTCGATGTCGTTGGAAGTCACCGTTCTCCCCAGCAAAGAAGGCGGGGCGGGACTGGATCGGCAGGTGATGATAGTTACCGTTGACTCCCTCGACGAGGTGCGCGAAAGCGACGAGGTCAACAATGCCTGGCGGAGCCGGCCCGAGCTGCCAGTCACAGTTCGACTCTGCTTCGCCCCCGAACCGTTTCTCACGGCAGACCTAGGGCCAATCCCACTTTTGCCTCCTGGTCAGCCGCTGAACTTCCGGTGGATCGACATGATCGACGCTAGCCGGGGTTGGGGGATCGTGGGAGAGGGTGAACAGGACCAGCACATCGTCCTGACGGAGGATGGAGGGCGGACTTGGATCGATGTTAGCCCGCCGGAGTTGGCTTACGGCGAGGAGTGCGGCAACCAGGCCATCGTAGAGACTGTCGACGCCAGAACAGCCTGGGTCGGGAATATGACCGGGGCCGACGATCCTTCGGATCCGTCCTGCAATCGGGCGACGGTGACCGACCTTGGGAACCCGCGGGCGCCGGTGACCGACCTCTGGAAAACTGAGGATGGCGGGCGGACCTGGCGACTGGGCTCGTTTGTGCAGCGGAACAGAGACACAATCGGCGGAAATGGTGGACCCGGCTTCCCGATTCTCGAGTTTGTCGACTCCCAACACGGTTGGGCACTGCGGGATTTCTTCCTTGGCGCAGGTTCCAGCGGCGTAGAGCTGTACCGGACGATCGACGGCGGCAAGACTTGGGAGCTGCTGCCGGAGGGCTATCTGCACCAGTTCACCGGTATGGACTTTCTCGACCTCAAGCATGGCTGGGTTACGAAGAGCTATCCGGTGGGTTACTATCCCCAATTGAGTTTGGCTCAGACGCATGATGGTGGGTCGAGCTGGGAGTCCAGTGAAGTCCCACTGCCCGGAGCCTCTGAGGACTACTACGAGTGCGCTGTCCGGTCCCCATCCATGCGTTCCTCAACAACGGGACAGATCATCATGGAGTGTTCGACCAACGACTTTGAGCCTCGGTGGTATGTGTACGAGACCAGTGACGGCGGCCGAACCTGGAAGATCCGCCCGATCCCAGAGCAGCCGGACCAGTTCGTCTCAGCCTCGGTAGGTTGGAGGCGCGAATACGCGCATACAGAAGAAGAGACCGATCCAGACACCCAGCCCTGGGATCTGTTCTGGACGGACGACGGCGGGCAGAGCTGGTCGAAAGTCGCGACCGTGACCCTGTTGTGGGGCGGGAACTTCGATTTCGTCAGCGCCCAGATCGGTTGGGCCGTGGGCAAGGTCAGTGAAACCGAGAATGCGTTGCTCCAGACCCTCGATGGGGGTCGAAGTTGGAAGCCCATGCAGCCGGTGATCGTGGAACGCCCTGTCCCGATTGAACGCAGCCAGCCGCCGCGCATTACCACCCCTGCCGAGTTGCAGGTACTTACATCCCAGACCGTGGGGGATCTCGAGCTGCTGCAGGCGGTTCCCGTTGATGGCATAACCTCGCTGGCGGTCTATACGCCTTACCACTTGCTGCTCAGCGGCCACCAGGATGGGACAGGCACCCTCTGGGATCTGACTGGCGCCCACTACGCGAGGGTCGTCCGCCTTCACTCCGATTGGATCTATGACATCAGTGTCGCCGAAGTACCAGGCCTTTTCGCAACCGCCTCCAAGGACGGGCGTCTGAAATTCTGGGCCTTTTATGGCTACATTGAGTTGAATGCACTCTCAGCGCTTGGCGGCGAGGTCGCAAGCGTGGCATATGCTGTCACTGACAGCGGGCAGGTATTTGCCGCTGGAGGACAGGATTCAGTCATCAGGATCTGGGAACCGCCGGGGGTCAGTATATTCGACGGCCTGAATCCCCCGGTTGAGGTGACCGAAGAGCTGCTGGGCCACACGGCCTGGGTGTGGGATCTGGCTCTCGCTCCGGATGGCCGGACGCTAGCCTCCGCCTCGGCGGATCGCACGATTCGGCTGTGGGACATTGCGCTTGGCGAACTGCTCGATACCCTGACGGCCCACAACGCGACCGTCGGAACGCTTGCCTTTTCACCCAACGGAAGCCGGCTGGCATCGGCTGCCTGGGATGGTTCGGTCGTGCTGTGGGACAGCGCGACCTGGCAGCCGCTGCGAGTTTCTGGTGAGCACAGCACCCGGGTCTACACCGTAAGTTTCTCTCCCGACGGGTCGCTGTTTGCTACCGGCGCGGCCAATGGGGACCTGATCCTGTGGAGCGCGGAGAGCGGCGAACCGCTGCGGACCGTACAGGTGGGCAAGGGAGCCGTACGGGCGGTGTTGTTCACCCCCGACGGACGCTTGCTGATCACCGGCTCCGACGATGGCTTCCTGCGCCTGTGGGGAGTGCGGCCGTGAAGCGGGCCGGAGATCTGCGTCGGTGGGCGCCTGAGAAGATGGAGGGAGACCATGGGTGACGCAATGCGCGAGGTAGTGATTCCTGCCGATGGCGCCAAGCCGATTGGACCGTACTCACCGGGAATCCGGACGGAGGGTTTCGTCTTCGCCTCCGGTTCGACCGGGGTGGACCCTGCAACCGGGACTCTGGTAGGCGACGGGTTTGAAGCTCAAACTCGGCAAGCGATCCAGAATCTCACCCGGGTGCTCGAGGCCGGTGGGAGCTCGCTCAAGCAGGTCGTGAAGACCACGGTTTTCCTGGTGGACATGGGGGACTTCGCCAAGATGAACCAGGTGTACGCCGGCTTCTTTGGCGACGAACCCCCAGCCCGGTCGACGATTCAGGTCGCC
>JAHFAU010000104.1 GCA_023250385.1 Anaerolineales bacterium | reverse complement strand
CGATCACCTCGTTGGTATTCATGTTGTGACTGGTCCCGGCTCCGGCCTGGAAGGGATCGACGACGAATTCCTGATCCCATTTCCCGTCGATCACTTCCTGAGCGGCCTGGGAAATGGCGCTGGCCAGCTTGGCGTCGAGCAATCCGAGCTGTGCGTTCACTTCGGCCGCGGCTCGCTTGATCGTGGCCATGGACCAGATAAATGCCCTCCACGGCCGCAGCCCGGAGATCGGGAAATTGCGGACTGCCCGCATCGTCTGCCCGCCGTACAGGGCCTGGCTCGGGAGCTCGATCTCGCCCATGGAATCACTCTCGACCCGGGTTTCGCTCACTGGCCTCCTCTGCTGCTCCGACTGGTCGAATTATAAGAAAAAAGGAGCCCGAAGGCTCCTTGGGTTTGCGGCGACAGCGAACGGCTACTTGTCAAGCGCCTTATACCCGAGCCCCTTGGTGAAGTAATCGTAGTTCGGTTGGATATCGGGAGTGAGGTCCACTACCTCGCCGGCCGGGATCACCCGGGTAGCGAACACGTGCACCGGTGCTGCATGTTCGTCCTGTCCATCCCAGGGCGCATCGAACCCGGGAGTTCCCACGGGCATGCTCTGGACCTCCCCGCCCTTGGCGGAATAGTCCTTCGGGCACTCTTCTTCGGTGAAGATCGCCAGGTACGGACACTCGGGAATGCAGGCCCCACAGTCAATGCAGGTATCTGGGTCGATGTAAAACCACGGCCACTGCTCGACCGGCTTGCCGGGGATGATGCACTCTACCGGACAGACATCCACGCACGAGCCGTCGCGCAAGCACAGGCTGGTGATGACGTGTGTCATTCAGATCCTCCAAGGATTTGGGTGATCGACTTCAAGTCGTTGCTGCTCCGTATCGCTTCCCCACCTCGGCCCAGTTAATCACGTTCCACCAGGCAGCCACGTAGTCCGGGCGCCGATTCTGATACTTCAAATAATAGGCGTGCTCCCAGACATCCACCCCCAGGATGGGAGTCATTCCCTGCGAGATTGGCGAGTCCTGATTCGGCGTGGCGAGCACTCTCAGCTTCCGATCCGAATCAACGGCCAACCACCCCCACCCGCTGCCGAAACGGCCGACCGCCGCCTTGGTCAGCTCGTCCTTCAATTTCGCAAAATCCCCGAACGTGCTGCCAATCGCTTTGCCGACCGCACCGCTGGGCTCGCCCCCGCCATTCGGCCCCATGATGGTCCAAAATAAATTGTGGTTCGCGAATCCACCCCCATTGTTCCGGACCGCCATCCGGACTGCGTCGGGCACGCCGTCGAGATCCCCAAGGATCTGCTCGATCGATTTGTCCCCCATTTCCTTTGCGGACTCCAGGGCGTTGTTCAAATTGTTGGTGTAGGCCGCGTGATGCTTGCCGTGATGGATCTCCATGGTGCGGGCGTCGATATGCGGCTCGAGCGCATCATAGGCGTAGGGAAGTTGGGGCAATTCAAAGCGCATCGGTCAGTTCCTCCGGATGGTTTTCCCGCAGCAGGACCCCGCGTGCCGGGCGACGCCGCGTTTGTGTGCGTCTTCACTATTCTAAACCTCTGCGACATATAATGTCAAGTTCGCTATGCAAAATCCCCGTCCGCCGGTCCCGCCCGCGGTTGCCATCGGGGCGGCGATCGCGGCAGCTTCGAGTGCGTCGATCCTCATTCGTTACGCCCAGGCGGAGGCCGGCTCGCTAATTATCGCCGCCTACCGACTGGGAATTGCCACGCTGATCTTGGCTCCGGTGGTCATGCTTCGCGAGCGGCGGGCCCTGCGGGCGCTTTCGAACCGCAGCATTCGCCTCACGCTGCTGGCCGGCGGCTTTCTTGCCCTACACTTTGCCACCTGGATTCGGTCCCTGGAGTTTACCAGTGTGGCCAGCTCGATCGTGCTCGTGCAGACCACTCCCCTGATCGTCGCTGCACTCTCGCCGCTGCTCATCCGGGAGCCGGTGGGACGCCGGCTGGTATTCGGGTTGCTGGTGGCGACCGCAGGCAGCCTGTTGGTGGGGCTGAGCGACGCATGCTTCGGGTTGAGCTGCGCGGCCGCGGCAGAGCCTTCGGCCGGGACCGCCCTCACGGGGGATCTGCTGGCCCTGGGCGGGGCCGCGGCCGGCGCCGGGTATCTAATGATCGGCAGGGTCGTTCGCAAGCATGTATCACTGCTTCCCTACATCGGGATCGCCTACGGGACGGCTGCGGTCGTGCTCGGGCTGAGCGCCTGGGCGGCAGGCGATCGGGCGGTTGGCTTTAGCTCCTCGACTTATCAGTGGCTGATCTTGCTGGCCGTCCTGCCTCAGCTGGTCGCCCACTCGACCTATAATTGGGCGTTGGGCTTTTTGCCGGCCGCGATCGTCTCGCTCGCCCAGCTCGGAGAAGCCGCGGGATCTACCCTCTTAGCGATTGTACTGCTCCACGAGGTGCCGTCGGCCCTGCGGTTCGCGGGCGGGGGCCTGATCCTGATTGGCATTCTGTTCGGAGCCGGCGCAGCCCGGCGGGCGACCCTGACTGCTTGACGGAGGGCTGAGATGCAGCTTCGCTGTTACCGCTGTGGTTGGAGCTTCGCCATCAACAAGAATGAAATTGCGTTCGCCCTGGGGGCGCTGGAAGGCACTCAGGGGAACCATTACGATGTCCGCTGCCCGCGCTGTAGGCACTCCAACCGGGTGGCGCTAGAGCAGCTGCGGCGGGCCGCCCCTCGGCCCGCCGAGCAGGCCTCGGCTCCAGCTGAGGGACAAACCGCCGCGCAAGCCCCCCCTGACGAGCCGCCGGCTACGGACACCTAGCAGGCAGCCCGGCCTCGACCGCAAGGTGGCGGGTCTCCGCGGCCGACAGGGCGCGGTCTCGGACCAGGTTTAGACGTAGAGCCGATGCTGGCGGATGTACTCCGCGACGGAGGCCGGGACCAGGTAGCGGAAGGGCTGACCGGTCTGAACTCGTCGGCGAATGTCCCTGGCGGAGACATCTACGAGCGGCACCGCGAGCAGGCGGACTTTGGCCGTCAGACCGGGAATCTCGCGCTCCAACTGATCCAGATCCGCCTCGACCTGGGACCGGCGCAAGACAACGATTGACCGGCAGAGCTGGACGAAATCAGCCGGCCGATGCCAGTTGGGCAAGTCCACCAACGAATCCTCTCCCATCACGTAGACCCATTCCTGGTTCGGATGGGCCGAGGCGAGCAGTTCCAAGGTCTCGGCCGCGAAATGAGGTCCTGGACGGTCGAGCTCAATCCGGGAGATCTCGAAGCCCGGATTTCCCTGAATGCTGCGCTCGACCATGCCGAGCCGATGGGTCACCGGAGAGACCGGTTGAGCGGGTTTGTGAGGCGGAATGCCGGTGACCACCCACAGGACAGTGCTGAGCGAGAGCACGGCCCGGGCCTCATCCGCCAGGATCAGGTGCCCGACATGGGGCGGATCGAAGGTACCCCCGAATACTCCGATCACTCGCGCCACTCCAATTCGTGATCTCCGATAAGTACGGTATCGCCATCTTTGGCGCCGGCCTCCCGCAGCGATTCCGTTACGCCGATTCTGGTCAACATCCCCTGAAACCGCCGAACGGCCTCTTCATACTCCCAGTAGGTCATCTCCGCCGCCCGCTCGATGGCCGTCCCTTCGATCCGCCAACTCCCATCCGGTGCACGTGAGATTCGATACTCGGATCCGTTCGGCTCTGGCCGGTAGATTGGGAGTTCTTCTTCCTGCGGCTCGACCTGAGTCGTCTGCCCCAACCGAGCGGCCTCCAGGATCAACTCCCGCAGCCCTTGGCGGGCAAGCGCCGAAATGGGTCGGAGCTGCACTCCGCGGGATTTGAATTTGGCCTCCAGCTCGGGCCAGCGCAGGGTGACTTCCGGGAGGTCCAGCTTGTTCAGCGCGACGACCTGGGGCTTGCGGGCGAGCTGCGGGTCGAAAAGCTCCAGCTCGGCGTTGATCTGAGAGAAATCGGCAAGCGGATCCGGCGCGGTTCCATCCAGCAGATGGATAACCGACCGGGTGCGGGAGATGTGTTTGAGGAAAGCGGTGCCCAGACCGGCGCCAGCGTGGGCTCCCTCGATCAAGCCGGGGATGTCCGCCAACACCAGCCCGGTTTCATCATCGAGCTCGGCCACACCCAGTTGGGGCTGGAGGGTGGTGAATGGATAATCCCCGATCTGCGGACGGGCGTTGGTGACGGCGGCTAGCAGGGTAGACTTGCCGGCGTTGGGTGCGCCGACGATCCCGACATCGGCGATCAACTTCAGCTCGAGCCGCAGCCGGCGCGTCTCCCCGGGCTCGCCCTTCTCCGCCATCCGGGGCGCCTGGTTCCTCGAGTTGACATAGCGGGAGTTCCCCCGGCCGCCACGGCCTCCCCGGCCCACCACCAATCGGTCCCCTGGCTCGATCAATTCGCCCAGCCACCGATCTAGTTCGTCGTCATGGACGATGGTCCCGGCCGGCACCGGAATGAGCTGGTCATCGCCGCTTCGCCCGGTCCGATTATTCCCACCGCCGGGCCGGCCGTTCTCGGCCGCGAAGCGTCGTTTGTGGCGAAAATAGGAGAGGGTGCTGTGCGCTTTGGAGCAAACGAGCGCGACGTCGCCCCCTTTACCTCCATGCCCGCCATCCGGGCCGCCCCGCGGGACGTACTTCTCTCGGCGAAAATGGACAACCCCGTTCCCGCCCCGCCCGGAGGCAACGGTAATCGTGACCTCATCAAGAAACATTACGAAAACCTACTCCCTGCGGCTCCCGGCCTACGCGCCCGAATAGACCGGCCCGCCACCGGACTGAAACTCCGGGTTGGGCCGCCCGATATTGGCCCTGGAACGGCAACGTTCCGGGTAGCCTGGACGGAGCGTCGAAGGATTATACCTGTGCGGTTTGGGGCCCCTCATTTGCGCCAGTTTGCACTTATGGTTAGGCTATGATAGATTTGCCGAACGTAAGTCCAGACGGGCCCAAATGGGGACCTCCGCAGTGCCAGACATCGTTGTAGGCCGCCTACCGCTTTACCTGCGGGCGCTTTCCCAGATGGAGGCCGAAGGAAAAGAGATCACCTCCTCGCAGGAGTTGGGCGAAAGGCTCGGGATCTCGTCGGCCCAGATCCGCAAGGACCTCTCCCAGTTCGGCGAGTTCGGCAAGCAGGGCACCGGTTACAGCATCGGCTACCTGACCGAGCAGCTCAAGCGCATTCTTAAGGTTAACCAGACGTGGGACGTGGCCCTGATCGGGGTCGGCGACCTTGGCCGGGCAGTGGCCAACTACGCCGGCTTTCTGGATCGGGGGTTCCGGGTGGTTGCGATCTACGACAACGACCCGCGCAAGATCGGGCTTAAGGTCGGTCCTTTTCAGATCCGGGACGCGGCGAAACTGGTTCAGGACCTGCGCGGGCAGCGGATCCAGGTCGCGATGCTGGCGGTGCCGGTGGCTGAAGCCCAGAGCGTGACTGACCGGCTGGTGGAGGGCGGCGTCCGCGCCATTCTGTGCTATGCCCCGACTTCCATCAGCGTGCCCCGGTTGGTGCGGGTGCAGTACATTGATCCGGTGCTGCACCTGCAGCGCATGACCTATTACGTTCCCTGAGCAAAACAAGCTAGGTCGAGGACGCCGGCGGAAATTGAGCCGAGGCTCTATTTGGCTATGCGAAGCTTGCCCGAATATCGTTCAGACTGTTGGAAGTGTGCGGCGGAGGCGTTCGAGCATGCTGAGGCCGCGGTAGGCACCCTTTGCGATGCACTCGACCGGGTCCTCAGCTAGATAGGCGGGCACTCCGGTCTCGCGGGTCAGCCAACGATCGATCCCTCGCAGCAGCGAGCCTCCCCCGCAGACCACCATCCCGCGGTCGATGATGTCGGAGGCCAGTTCCGGAGGGGTACGCTCCAGGACGTTCTTCACCGCAACCAGCTGCAAGGTTAGGATTTCCTGCAGCGCCTCCACAACCTCGTTGGTCGTAAGGGTGATGGGGCGCGGCAGGCCGGTCACCTGGTCCTGACCCTGGACCGCGAGAGTCCGTTCCTCCTCCTCGGGCAATGCCGCCCCGATCCGGATCTTGGCCTCCTCGGCGGTCCGCTGGCTGATTAGCAATCCGTACTTGCGGCGAACGTAGCTGGCGAGGGCGTCGTCCACCTTGCTCCCGCCGACCCGGACGGCATCGGCCACCACGATCCCACTCATGGCCATCACCGCGGCCTGGGTCACTCCCCCTCCGAGCACGACGACCAGGTTTCCCGATGGGGTAGCGATCGGGAGCCCGACCCCAATCGCGGCCGCCAACGGCTCCTGGATAAGGTGGACCTCTCGGCTGCCGGCCTGCAAGGCCGCTTCGTGGACTGCCCGCGACTCCACGCTGGTCACTCCATAGGGCACGGTGATCATCACCCGGGGCTTGAACAGCCGGGCCGGACCACACACTTTTTCTACGTAGATGCGCAACATCCGCATGGTAACTTCGAAATCGGCAATCACGCCTTCCCGCACCGGGCGCATCACTTCGATTATTTCCGGAACCCGGCCATCCATTTCGCGGGCCGCCTGGCCGACCTCGACGATCTTCATCTGTTCGACATCTACCGCCACCATGGTCGGCTCATGCAGCACGATTTCGCCCCCATCGCAGA
>JAHFAU010000103.1 GCA_023250385.1 Anaerolineales bacterium | reverse complement strand
CGCTCCGGGGGAGAGGCACGTCGTCGAAGACACGATTGCGCTCATCCAGGAACTCGGCGCGATTGAGAGCGTGCTTTTGACTTCCTTCCAGATCCGGTTCCTGCAGCGGGCCCGTCCTTTGGCTCCGAGTCTCGCCATGGGCATCCTGGTCTTCACTCCGGACCCCGATCCGGTCGGGTTGGTCCAGCGGCTTCAAGTTCAGGCCTATCTGCCTCCGGCAAGCACAACGCCGCCTGGGGAAGTCGCCCGATTGCGCGCCACAGGTATCGACGTCTATCCCTGGACCGTGAACGAGCCGGCCGCCATGAGCGAGTACATTTCCGCCGGAGCCACCGGCCTTCTGACCGACCTGCCTCACCTGCTCACGTCCCTACTAAACGAGCTCCGGGCCACCTGAACCGTTGGCGGGTGCCGCGCCGCGGCCATGTACAGATGAGCGAGCCACCAGTGACCAATGCCTTTGATGCCCCAGGCCAATGGTACCGCGCCAGCCTGCACACCCACACGACCGAGTCGGATGGTGCCTGGTCGCCGCAGGCGGTCCTCGACTGGCATCAGGCCAACGCCTACCAGGCCGTGGCACTGACTGACCACGATCGGATCACCCGAGTGCTGCCCGCGCCAAGTGCAGTTGAGCCAGGCGTGGTCGCGCTGCCCGGGGTGGAGATCAGCCTGGGCCGCAGCCGACAGGGCTCGCCGGTCCACCTGGTGGTGGTCGGCCTGAGTGCGCCGCTGGCGGAACGCCCGCACAGCGCACGCGAGACCCTGGATTGGGTATGGGAGAACGGGGCGTTTGGCTACCTTGCCCACCCATACTGGTCCGGTCTCTCGAATGAGGAGCTGGCCGCCCTCGGCAGCGTCCGGGCCCTGGAGATCTTCAACACCAGCGCGAACTGGGAAAACCGTAAAGGAGAGGCCTGCGCCCATTGGGATGATCTATTGGGGCGGGGTCAGCAAGCGTGGGGTCTGGCCACCGATGACTCACACTGGCGGAATCCGGACCATGGCGGAAGTTGGGTGATGGTCAAGGCGAAGCAACTAACGGCAGCCGCGGTCGTAGACGCTCTGCGGCGGGGCTTGTTTTTCAGCACGAACCATCCGACCATCGAATCCGTTCGCTGGGAGGGCAAACTCCTGTGGATCCGGTCCTCCCCGGTCGAGGCCATTTACTGGATCGGTGCAGGGAGTCTGGGCTGGAGCCGGCACGCCCCGCCCGGATCTCAGTTGTCAGAGGCCGAATTCCAGGTGAAGGGCAAGCCCGCCTGGATTCGGATCGAAGTCTGCGATGAGATGGGTCGCCGGGCATGGAGTAACCCGATCTACGCGGGTGGGTAGCCTCGGCGCGTGCCTGAGCGCCCCTTGCCGGCAGTTGTCAGTGAGACCGAGAGAGGCCGATTCAGAACGACCCTCCCGACTCGCACCAATTGCGTTATAGTTGGGCCTGCGGACCAAGACCAAAACCCCTTTTAACTCTGTTGCTAAGTTGACGCCGGCACCGCCAAGGAGGTGGCTTATTTAGGAGCTGAACCGATCCTGACATCCGTTTGCACCACCGCCGGGCTTGACGCCAAGGATTAGGGCCAAGGTGGCGGAGACTGGCAACCCAAACTATGAAACCTGAGGAGGAAGAGATGAGTTCAAGCTATACCAACCGCGGTTTGGCGAAGATTCTGACGACCCTGCTGATCTTCATGCTTTTGACCGCGGCTTGTGCCCAAGCGACGGCGACCCCGGAGGAAGTAGTTGCTCCACCCCCGGCGGAGCCCGTCGCGACGACCGCTCCGGAACCGGCCGAGGTGAGCGAGATGGATGCCTTGATCGCCGCCGCTCAGGCAGAGGGTACCGTTACGACGATGGCTCTGCCCCACGACTGGTGCAACTATGAGGCTGTATTCAACGGATTCAAGGCCAAGTACCCAGGCATTGTGGTCAATGAGCTCGACCCCGGGGCAGGCTCGGGTGAGGAATTGGAGGCCATCAGGGCCAACAAGGACAACCCAGGCCCACAGGCTCCGGATGTGGTCGACATCGGCCTTTCCTTCGGGCCCCCGGCCAAGGACGAAGGCCTGATCCAGCCGTACAAGGTAGCGACCTGGGACGAGATCCCCGATAGCGCCAAGGACGCCGATGGCTACTGGTACGGCGACTACTACGGGGTGCTTTCGCTCGAAGTCAACGCCGCCGTGGTGGCGAACCCTCCGACAGAGTACGCCGACCTGCTCAAGCCCGAGTACAAAGGTCAGGTCGCTCTATCGGGTGATCCTCTGACCTCCAATGCGGCCATCCTCACGGTTTGGGCCACCGGTCTGGCTACTGGCGCCACCGGGGAAGCAGCCGCCCAGGCCGGGCTCGAGTTCTTTAAGCAGCTCAACGAGGCCGGCAACTTCGTCCCGGTCGACGCCGACTCGCGTATGGTCGGCATCGGAGAAACCCCGATCATCGTCGACTGGTCGTATAACTCGATCCTCAACGATGTGAACCTCGCCGGCAACCCGGATATCGTCACCAACGTGCCGTCGCTGGGTCGCTTGGCCGGCGTGTACGTGCAGGCGATCAGTGCCTACGCGCCTCATCCGAACGCTGCCAAGTTGTGGATGGAATATCTGTACTCGGATGAGGGCCAGCTGGCATGGGCCTCCGGCTTCTGCTACCCGATCCGGTTTGAAGCGATGTCGGCCGCCGGCACCATCCCGGCCGATGTGTTGGCGCAGTTGCCCAGCACAGAAGGGGCCTACTTCCCAACGATTGCCGAGATCAACGCCGCTAAGGCGATCATCGTCGAAGGCTGGCCTACCGTCGTCGGTGTCGAAGTCAAGTAGTAGTTCTGGAACCGACTCCCGATCCGCCGATCCGGCTGTGGGGGGCGCGCAGCGCCCCCCACAGCGCCGCCTCGGGCAGTGGTTCGGCGTTCTGCCTTTCTTTGTTTTCTCCAGCCTCTTCCTGATCGGCCCGACTCTGATTCTCGCCTACCGCAGTTTCGAAGCCCCGCAGGGGGGCCTGACCCTCGATAACTACCGCCAGCTAACCAGTGAGCTAGTGCTCAACGCCTACGGAATGTCGGTCAGAATCAGCCTCACGACCGCGCTCGTAGGAGGCCTGTTCGGGTTCCTGCTCGCGTGGGCAGTATCCATGGGGGGCCTTCCCCGTCCGTTTCGGTCGATCACCACCACCTTCTCCGGAGTGGCCTCCAACTTTGCTGGCGTACCCCTCGCCGCCGCCTTCATCTTCACTTTGGGCCGAATCGGTCTGGTCACAGCTTTGTTCAAAGTGTTCGGGATCGACTTGTATGAAACTGGATTCAGCCTCTATTCCTTCTTGGGGCTGTCACTGGTCTACCTCTACTTCCAGATACCGCTGATGGTCCTTGTCGTTTTGCCTGCCCTCGACGGGCTCAAGCGTGACTGGCGGGAGGCTGCCGAAAATCTCGGCGCCACCCCAGGCCAATACTGGCGCTACGTCGCTCTGCCGGTCCTTCTGCCCTCGATCTTGGGGACGATGATCCTGCTCTTTGGGAACTCGTTCGGAGCGCATGCCACTGCCTACGCCTTGACCGGTGGCCTCTTCACCCTAGGAACCCTCCTCATCGGCCAGCAGATCTCGGGCGATGTTCTCCACAATCCCGGGCTGGGTTATGCGGTGGCAATGGGGATGGTCATGATCATGGCTCTCTCGATCCTCATCTATTCCCTCCTCCAGCGGCGCTCGGAGAGGTGGCTGGGGTGACAATCTCCACGGCTCCTGCCCCGCTCGCCGCCGGGCCGCCGGTGTCCGCGGCTCCCGCCAGGGGGAGCAGGTTGTGGTCCTGGTTGGCCTTCCTTGTGGTGGCCCTCTATTTCGTGCTCCCCCTCGTGGCCACCTTCTACTGGTCCTTGCGGGCAGAGAAGGGCGTGCTCGGTTTCGAGGCCTACCGGAAACTGTTCGCCGATGCCAATTTCCTGCCAGCTTTCAGCGAATCGATTGTCAACGCCGTCCTCGCTATCTTCCTCAGCCTGCTCATCATCGTGCCCACCGCCTATTGGGTCACGTTGCGATTGCCAGGGCTGCGACCGGTCGTCGAATTCATCACACTGCTGCCGTTCGTCATCCCGGCGGTCGTGCTGGTATTCGGCCTCATCCGCCTCTACGGCCGGCCACCGCTCCTGTTGACCGCCACCTACGGCAGCTCGCGGGTCGTTCTCGTCTGCGTGTACGCCGCCATCTCGTTCCCATACATGTTCCGCTCCGTCGACAACGGGCTGCGAGCCATGGACGTTCGGGGACTTACCGAGGCGGCCCAGGGCCTGGGGGCGGGCTGGGGCACAATCCTCCGCAAGGTCATCTTTCCCAACCTGCGGGTGGCATTGCTCTCGGGGGCGCTGCTGACCTTTGCCATCGTGATCGGCGAGTTGACGATTGCGCTCTTCATGGCCCAACACACGCTTGGCCCTTACATGGCCGAGCTGACTCGGAGCAAAGTGTATGAGCCCTCGGCGATGGCGATCGTGGCCTTCGCCATCACCTGGGCGGCGATGGGGATGATTGCGTACATATCGAGAGAGAGGAAGCAGATGTGAGCGGCGGGTTCCTGACCCTGGAAGGTGTGCGCAAGGAGTTCAAGGGAAAGCTGGCCGTCGATCGATTCGACCTGGAGGTGGCGCCGGGCGAGTTCGTGTCGTTCCTGGGCCCCTCCGGATGCGGCAAGACAACGACGCTGCGGATGGTCGCGGGCTTCGAGCATCCCAGCGCCGGCACGGTCCGGCTGGCGGGCAAGGACGTCACCTTCGCCAAGCCCAACGAGCGCAATATCGGGATGGTCTTCCAGTCTTACGCCCTCTTTCCCAACATGACGGTGGCCGGCAACATCGGCTTCGGGCTCAGGGTACGCAAGGAGAGCGCCGCGGCCCGGGAGCGGCGGGTGGCCGAGCTGTTGGAATTGATCCACCTTCCCGACAAAGGAAAGTCCTACCCCTATGAGCTGTCGGGAGGCCAGCAGCAGCGGGTCGCCCTGGCCCGGGCCCTGGCGATTCGGCCGCAGCTCCTGCTGCTGGATGAGCCGCTCTCCGCGCTGGATGCCAAGATCCGCGTTGAACTGCGAAGCGAGATTCGGCGCATCCAGCGAGAGCTCGGAATCACTACGATCTACGTCACCCACGACCAGGAGGAGGCGCTTTCGCTCTCCGACCGGATCGTCGTGATGAGCGCCGGCCAGATGGAGCAGGTCGGTACGCCGTTCGAGATCTACAACTTTCCGAAGACCTCCTTCGTCGCCGCATTCGTCGGCACGCTGAACCAGCTGCACTGCACCGTAGCCGACGCCGGGAGCGGGGCCGTGGCGTTCAATGGCCAGACCATCCGGGTGGGATCGCCGATCCAGTTCGCTAAGGGAACCCGAGTCCTGATGATGCTTCGCCCGGAGGAACTGCACCTGGGCGAGGAGGGCGGCGACAACCGGCTGAGTGGCAAGGTAGATACGGTGACCTTCCTCGGAGGGGTCGTGCGGGTCCGGGTCGGTCTCGGCGACTCCAATCTGACTCTCGATATCTTGAACGAGCGCACGCTGCGGCTGCCGACGGTCGGCGAACAGCAAACCCTCTCCTTCCCACCTCACGCCTGCTGGGTGATGGCGGAGAACTGACCCACTTCCCCTCCTAGGGGATCCGCTATTCCTAGCACCTTCGATCTTATCGCCCCTCCCCTGGCTTCGCCACGAACGCGCCTCGGCGACGGGTCACTACCGCCCGAGCCGGCCCGCGGCGAGCCCAGGCAATTCGTAGCACACTCCCTCCTAGGTCTTGCTCGAGGATGAGCTCGGGCTGATGCCGGTCTTGCCCGTCGGCCTGATCCTGCTCTCGGCCTTCATGCATGCCGGCTGGAACCTGCTCGTGCGTGATCAACGGGCGGGGGAGATCTTCCTGCGAATGACCGGGATCATCACTGCGCTGGGAATCCTCCCGGCGATCGCCGCCGAGTTCCTCGGCGAGCCGCTGCCGGCTCGGATCTGGGTCTACATGTTTCTAGGCGCCCTCTTTCAGGGCAGCTACTTCTTCACCCTTTCGCGGGGTTATCGGAGCGGAGACTTTACCGTCGTGTACCCCCTGGGTCGGGCCTTGCCCGTCCTGATGGTCGCTGGGACGGACGTGATTCGCGGTCGCCCGCCGAACGCGATCGGCTGGCTAGGGCTGGCGCTGGTTGCGGTCGCCAGCATGGTGGCCCCGCTCCGGTCGCTGCGGGCGATCAGCTGGGCTCGCTACTGGAACCGCAATACGTTTTGGATCGTGTTGACCGCTTTGACCGTAGTGGGCTACACGGTGGTTGACAAGCGGGGATCCGAGCTGCTCACCCCAGGAGCGCTGGCCGCAGCCCGCTACGCACTGTTTGAGATGGGATTCTCGTTTCTTGTCTTTGCGGCGATCCTGAAAATGCTGCGCCAACCGATAGGCAACGAGCCTGGACGGCGAGCGTGGCTCACGGCAGGCTTTGCAGGGCTGCTGCTCTATGCTGCGTACTGGCTCGTGCTGTGGAGCTACCAGCTGACCGACCGGGCCAGCTACATCATTGCCCTACGGCAGTTCAGCATTGTGTTGGGGGTGATCCCGGGGGTGTTGATCTTCCGGGAGGGGGCCTCGGCCCTCCGGATCAGCGCCGCGGCGATCATCACCTTGGGCATCGTCCTGATCATCCTCGGCGGCTGAGGCTCATTGCGACCAAGGGGTCGGCTGAC
>JAHFAU010000188.1 GCA_023250385.1 Anaerolineales bacterium | reverse complement strand
GAGCGATGGTTCGATGGCCTGGATCCGTCCCTCCCGGATACCAAGATCGAAGGCCGCCGCCCCGCGACCGCGCAGTCGACCGCCCTTGATCAGAATCTCGTATTCCTTCATCTCGTCATACCAGGCCGGGGAGGATGCGCCCGTGTTTCGCGCAAGCGGAGGGGATCAGGGCTTTGGCGGAGAATAGCCAACTACGGGCGGCGCTCCCTGGCCGCCCGCACCAGCTCCCACAGCAGGCTGGGGCTCAGCGGAATCTCGAGCAGCTCCAGGCCCTCGACCTGGAGGGCGTCTTCCAGCGCCTGAGCAAAGAGCGGTCCCACCGGGATCGCACCGGCCTCGCCGGCTCCCTTGATTCCCAGTGGATTAAGCGGCGACGGTGTCTCCTCATGCCCAACCTCGATCCACGGTACGTCGAGCGCGGTGGGGACCAGGTAATCCATGAAAGAACCGGTGAGCAGCTGTCCGTTGGCATCGAACACAAGTTGCTCGAAGTAGGAGTTTCCGATTCCCTGCGCCACTCCGCCATGGACTTGCCCTTCCAGGATCAGCGGGTTGATCACCCGGCCGCAATCGTGCACCACGACAAATTTCTTGATCTCGATCAGCATCGTCTCCGGATCGACCTCGACGATCATGGCATGCACTCCGTTAGCGGTAGTGCCCCGATCCGGTCCGAAGTAGTTGGTCGATTCCAGCCCCGGCTCGGTCCCTGGTTTGACCGCCCCCCGCAGCGGGTTGGCCTTGGTCGCCAGCTCTCCCAGCGAGATCGCCCGGCTGGGTACCCCCTTGACCCGTACCTCCCCGCCGACCAGCTCCAGGTCCGCCTCCGATACCTCCAGCTCGTCCCCGGCGGCCTTGAGGATTTTCGCCCGCACGTCTTTGGCTGCCACGTTGACTGCGTTGCCGGCCACGACCGCCCCCCGGCTGGCAAAGGTCCCGGTGCCCCAGTGAAACTGATCGGTGTCCCCGGTGATGACCTGGACCTGTTCGATGTCGACCCCGAGCTGGTCCGCCACGATCTGGGCGAAGCTGGTGAAGTGGCCCTGACCCTGGGTGCCAACCCCGGTGGCAACCGAGACCTTGCCGCTTTGCTGCACCTGCACCCGGGCACCCTCGTAGGGGCCGATGCCGGTTCCCTCGACGTAGGCCACAACCCCGATTCCGATGCTGCGGCCTTGCTTGCGGGCCTTCGGCTGGATCTCCCGGATGAACTCCTGGTAACCGATCATCTCCAGGGCTCGATCCAGCGAGGGCTCGTAGTTTCCGCTGTCGTACACCAGGTTGGTGAAATCCTGGTAGATGATCTGATTGTCGTAGGGGAAATCGGCCGGCTGCAGGAAGTTCCGCCGGCGAATTTCGGCTCGATCCAGACCAAGTTCCTTCGCCGCCAGGTCGAGCAGCCGCTCAATTACGAACACCCCATGCTGACGCCCAGCGCCCCGATAGGGAGTCACGATGGGCTTGTTGGTGAAGACCGCCCGGAACTCGCTGTAGTAGTTGGGGATCTTGTACGGACCGAGCAGCGTGCATTGGGCGTTGAGCGGAACCGTGAGGCCGTAGGGATCGTAGGCCCCCGAGTCGTGCAAGAACACGTCGTGGACTCCCAGGATCTTCCCCTGCCGGGTCATCGCAATCTCGGCATCGTGGATCTGCGATCGCTCCTGGGTGGTCGCCACGAAGTTCTCAGCCCGGTCCTCGATCCACTTGATCGGGCGGCCCAGCTGGAGGGCGATCCACGGGATCAGCATCTCTTCCGGATAGAACATCATGATCTTGGGGCCGAACCCGCCGCCAATGAAGGGCGCGATCACCCGCACCTGGTTTTCCGAGAGACCCAGCATGTTGGCCAGGCCGTTGCGGATCGGAATGGGCGCCTGGGTGGTGTCCCAGACCGTCAGACTCTGGCTGCGGCGGTCCCAGGCGGCTACCACTCCGCGGTTTTCCATGGCGGCGGCCGTGCCGTGGTCGTAGATCAGCCGCCGCTTGAGAGTCAGGTCGGCCCCTGGCCTGGCTTGCGCATAATTCCCGATTGTCTGGACGACGTGGGCCGCCAGATTCGAATCCAGGTCAGCATGCACCCGAGGCGATTCCGGACTCAGAGCCGCCTCCAGTTCGACCACCGCGGGCAGGGATTCGTAGTCAACCCGGATATCGGCCAGGGCGTCCTCCGCCAGATAGCGGCTGTCGGCCACCACCGCGGCGATCGGCTCGCCAAGGTGCCGCACTTTCTTGCGGGCCAGAATCGGCTGGGTCCGTTCGTTGAAGCTGATCTCGGGGATGGGGGGCGGCGAGACGAGCAGCGGACCGGTTCGCCAATAGGTTCCCAGATCGGCTGCCGCGTAAACGGCCACCACTCCGGCTCGCTGCCTGGC
>JAHFAU010000102.1 GCA_023250385.1 Anaerolineales bacterium | reverse complement strand
ACCCGCTTGCTGTATGAAATGGATGGCATCAGCGAGCCCAGCCGCACGGATAGGATCCGGGCCAAAATCTACAAACTCTCCGGTAGACCGGTGCCGCCGCGCAACTGGCACGTCCTCTTTATGGGTTCAACCAACCGGCCCGACGTCCTGGATCCGGCTCTGTTGCGGCCTGGCCGCTTCGATCAGATCATCCAGGTGGACCGCCCCGACCGGGTCGGCCGCCGGGCGATCATCGAGGGTTATCTTTCCAAGATCAAGCACGACCCCGAGCTGGTCGATGTGGATGGCATCGTGGCCGATACACCCCGCGCCACTCCTGCCCAAATCATGGCCGCCGTCACCAAAGATGCTGTCCGGCGAGCGCTCTTTGCGGGACGAAAATCAGTGATCCAAGAGGATATTGACCAGGCCATTCAGGAACAGATGGTCGGGATGGCCAATCCGGTTCGAGAGATGGATCCACTCCAGCTCCGCCAGGTGGCCTATCATGAGTCCGGGCACGCGCTGATCCAACATTACGTGATGCCCGACCAACGCATCTCGCGGGTGAGCATCATCCGGCGCGCCAGAGGCATCATGGGGTATGTGCTTCCGGTAGACACCGTCGAGATTTACGGTCAGCCGCTGAGACGCATCGTCGCCGATATCATGGTCGCCCTCGCCGGCCACGTCTGCGTGAAACTGTTCCTTGGCGAATTCTGGACCGGAGCGTACTCCGACTATCAACAGGCGCGCAACAACTTCCGCCATCTGGCGGTGCTGGGTTATTTCGGCCCGCCGGTCGCCGAACTCGGCCTGGATGTCAAGGAGCTGCGCTTCTCTGATCAACGGGTGGAGAATATCTGGCTCCGCCTCGAAGAGCAGATCGAAGCAATGCTGATTCAGCACGCCGATGAGGTCGAAGCGCTCGTGGAAGCGCTGCTCGAGAAACACGAGCTCTCAAACGCAGAAGTCTTGCAGCTTCTGGGCAAAAACAGTATTCAGATGGCTGTCGAGCAAGGGCTGGAGCTGGAGAGTGTGCTCGAACAATTGGGCGTCAACCCCAGCGGCCTGGCCTATCAGCGCCGAGAGGAACTCCCCACCGGCGAGGCCCCCGCCAGTCCGAAGGCCTCGACCGAGGTTGAGAGACCGGAGAAGACCAAGCGCAAGAAGGTGAAGTCGCAGAGCTAGCCGCGACTTGGCGACAAAACAACGGGAGGCCGACTTCGGCCTCCCGTTTGATTTTCGGGACGCAATTTACTTCCAGGACCAGAAACCGACATTGCCCTCCGCGAGGAAACGCGGCTCAAAATCGCCCGAGGCCGGAACAATGAAGAGACCCTGCTGATCTTGGCTGGCGACCGCCGAAACGACCAGGTAATTGCTGTCTGGCGACCAGATCGTCACCGATCGTTGGTATTGATCGAAGAACGGAAAGATATTTAGAAACGTCCGGGTTGGCTGGAAGGCCGCGATCCGCCGGGTGCTGCCGCTGCGGGCCTCCGCGATGTGCAGCTCCAAGAGAAACTGGGTGTTCTCGGCGGTTTGCTGCTCGCCCTCCGCCGCACTGGAAACCATGACCGGCACGAAATATGCGACCTTCTTGCCGTCCGGCGCCCAAAAGAACCCCAGCACCCGCTCGGCATCGGTCGTGATTTGCTGCGGATCGTCCGGCCGCCTGAGATCCACGAAGGTCAAACTACCGATGAGCGCCTGGCTGCTGGTATCGCCGCTGAGATAGGCAGCATAGTCCCCCCGGGGTGCCCAAGCGAAGGCGATGCTCCCCTCGTAGTCCACCAGGGAGCGCAGCACTTCGCCCCCCGAATTTGCCAGCACGAGCTGAGGCTGGCCGTCCCCGCTATCTCCCGCCAAGAGCACATACTCGCCATCCGGCGAGTAGGCCGGAGCCTGAAAGCTGGTGGGCTCGATTCTCACTCCGACTTCTCGCACAGAGGGGTCCATTTCTAAGAATGAGATATGGGCCGCGCCCGGATTGGTCGCCGACGACCCACCGACATGCGTCAGCACCTGCATCCCCTCTGGAGCCCAGGCCCAGTAGTACGGGCGGCCGGTATCGATGAGTGAGGTCTCGCCGCCCGCTGCCGGGGCCAACTGCATCGCCATCGAATTGCTTTCCAGGCTGGAACTCAGGAAACTCACCCACTCGCCATCCGGCGACCAATAGAGATAGAAGGGCAGATGCTGATCGCTGCTGTAGACCTCGATCGGCGGCTTGTCTTTGGGTTGGGCAGTGAAGATGCCGGCGGTGGTCCGCCCATCCTGGTCGACCTCAAACCCAACGAAGGCCAGTCGGTTTTCTGCGGTTGACCAGGTGGGGAAGTCGTAGAAGCGCCGCACACCCGCTTCGACCGGATGGGCATCATCGGTGATCATGGATTGATTGCCGCCACCCTGGTCGATGGTGTACACGTTCCCATCGGGTCCGACGTACGCAATCAATCCGCTCTTGCGCTCCAGGGATGCCAGCAGGGGGCTTTGCGGCAGACGCAGACCCCGCTCGGAGCAGCCCGCAATGGCCAGTGCGACAATCGGGAGAAACCAGCGCCTCATGAAGTTATCGGGAATTCGAGGAAGTTGGCAGATTGTAACATGGGGCTTCAGATCAGCTGATTAAGGTCGCAGTAGAATCTTAGACCGAGCTCTGAGGCGACCGCATTCCAGGCCTCACTCCCTTAGCCGGCCGCCAGCCGCTCGGCCAGCTGACGATCGAGCTTTCCCATCGGCAGCTGCCCCAGCCCCTTCAGCTCAACCCAACGAGTGCCGGCGCGTTCGCGCAATCTGCGCCCAGCCGACTGGCAGGTATAGGGCTGGAGGTTGACCCGGAAATGGCTGTAACTGTGTTTGAGCCGCGGCAGCGGATCGCCCACCCGGATCTGAATCTCCAGCTGCTGCTCGATCAGCCGCCGGAGTCCAACCCGCTCATCCTCGCCTTCCGCCAAGAGCCCGCCTGGAAATCCCCAGAGCCCGGCCAACAGACCCCTGGACGGGTTGCGTCGGAGCAGCACCTTCCCGTTTTCTTGCCAGACCGCAGCCACGGCCACCCGCTCCGGCAGCGGTGCACGGGGCGCCCGCACCGGCAGCAGCTCCTGGGTGCCCCGCCGGCGGGCCAGACAATGACGGGCCAATGGACAGACCGAACACGCGGGCCGGCGAGGCGTGCAGATGAGCGCCCCGAGGTCCATCAGGCCTTGATTGAATTCGGATGCCTTGCCCCGCGGCAAGATCGCGGCTGCCCGCCGCTCCAGCTCACGCTCACCATCAGGACTGCGTGGGTCGAGATGGATATCGAACAGGCGCACCAGCACTCGCCGCAGGTTGCCATCCAATGCCAGGGTATCTTGCCGGAAGGCGATCGCAACGATGGCCGCTGCGGTATAGCGGCCAACCCCAGGCAGCTCTTGCAACCGGTCTTGACTTTCGGGAATCCGTCCACCCAATCGGCCAACAACCTGATTCGCGGCCTGATGCAGGTGGCGAGCCCGGGAGTAATACCCTAGCCCTTCCCATAGGAGGAGCACCTCCTCCTGGGAAGCCGCCGCCAGGGAGCGCAGATCTGGAAAGCGCTCCATAAACCGTTCGTAGTAGGGGACAGCCGTCTCGACCCGAGTCTGCTGCAGCATCACCTCCGAAACCCAGATCGCATACGGGTCGGCAGTTCGCCGCCAGGGGAGATCCCGCCCCGATTGCGCAAACCAACCCAGCAGATCTGCGGCCAACCCGCGTCCCATGCGCGAAGTATACCGGTCGGAAGCTATAATTCGCCCGCTTCTGGTCTCGGACGCGTAAGTTAGGCCCTGCGGAGCAGCATCCATGCCCATCTTCAATGAAACCCTCGAAGACTACGTTCGCTCGACCTTTGGGGTCGAGGACGAAGCGCTCGCCACAATTCGCCGCGAGATTCCCCGGCGGGGGCTCCCGGAAATTACAGTGCGGCCGGAAGAAGGCCGCTTCCTGCAGTTTCTGGTCGCGGTTTGCGGTGCCCGGCTGGCGGTTGAGATCGGGACCCTGGGCGGCTACAGTGGGACCTGGATCGCCCGCGGCCTGCCTCCCGACGGGCGGCTGATCACACTGGAGAAAGAGCCCGCCTACGCGGCGGTGGCGAGGGAACACTTCGCATTGTCCGGCGTGGCCAATAAGGTGGAGGTCCGAATCGGCGACGCCCATGGCTTGCTGCCCAAGCTGGCGGCGGAAGGACCTTTTGATTTTGTGTTCATCGACGCCGAGAAAGAAGGCTACCCCGCCTACCTGGACTGGTCAGAGGCCAATCTGGCGCCCGGTGGGGTTCTGGCAGCCCACAACGCCTTCCGGCACGGCGCCGTGACCGAACCCTCCGACCAAGACCCGAGTGTTGAGATCACGCGCAGATTCAATCGACGGCTGGCGGAAGGCTTCTTGTCCACAATCTTCCCAGCCGGAGATGGCACCGCCATCGCGCTGCTCCGTAGCCGCGCTTGATTGGATCCGGTTTGCTGGGCGGAATGTTCGTCCAGGTCTCTTCTTTAGGCCCCCGGGCAGCATCCGAAGCTCCACCCCGGCCGATTCATACACATTTCTTACGCGCCGGAAGGGGCCCCAAAAGGGTCTGAATGCTATAATCCGCGCGGCTTCACCAGGAGGGTTCCAGTTATGATGCGTTTTGACCGCTTCACCGAGCGGGCGCAGGACGCGGCCCAGCGGGCGGCGGAAATCATCCAACGCTACGGGCACAATCAGATCGACACCGAGCACATCCTGCTGGCGCTGATTGAGCAGCCGCAGGGCGTCATTACCCAAATCCTCGAACGGCTCAACATCGATATCGAAGCGCTGACCGACCGGATCGATCAGCAGCTGCGCGCCAGCCCGAAAGCCAACATCTACGGCGGGGGAGCCGGCCAGATCTTCATCACCCCGCGGGTCAAGCGGGTGGTGGACATGGCCAACGAGGAAGCCAACCGGCTCAACGACGAGTTCATCTCGACCGAGCACATTTTCCTGGCCATCCTCTCCGAGCGCAACACCGCCATCTCCCGCCTGCTCAACGACGAAGGGATCACCAAGGAGCGGGTGTACGAGACCATCAAGGAGATCCGGGGTGGCCAGCGGGTAACCGACCGCAAGGCCGAGTCACGCTATCGGACTCTCGAGAAGTATTCGCGGGATCTCACCACCCTGGCCAAGGAAGGCAAGCTGGATCCAGTGATTGGACGGGATCAAGAGATCCTGCGGGTCATTCAGATCCTTTGCCGCCGGACGAAGAGCAATCCGGTGCTGATCGGGGAAGCCGGAGTGGGAAAGACCGCCATCGTGGAAGGCCTGGCCCAGAAGATCGCCAGCAACGATATCCCGGAGATCCTGATGGGCAAGCGGGTCGTCTCGCTCGACCTGGGAGCCATGATCGCCGGCTCCCGATTTCGGGGGGAGTTCGAGGAGCGCCTGAAGGCCGCCATTGAAGAGATTCAACGGGCGGAGGGCGAGATTATCCTGATGATCGACGAACTGCACACGGTCGTGGGCGCCGGCGCGGCCCAGGGCGCGATGGATGCCTCCAACATGCTCAAGCCCGCACTGTCGCGCGGCGAGCTGCAGTGTATCGGGGCGACCACCCTGGACGAATATCACAAGTACATTGAGAAGGATGCCGCGCTAGAACGCCGATTCGCCCCGGTCTACGTGGACGAGCCCACCATCGAAGAGAGTATCGCCATGTTGAAGGGGCTGCGGGACCGCTACGAGGCCCACCACAAGGTGAGCTTTTCCGATGAGGCGCTGGTGGCTGCCGCCCGGTTGTCCCACCGCTATGTAACGGAGCGCTCGCTTCCTGACAAAGCCATCGACCTGATGGACGAGGCGGCCGCCAAGTTGCGGGTGGCGCTTTACTCTCTGCCCCCGGACCTCAAGGAGCTCAAGACCGCCCTCGACCGCTTGATGGCCGAGGAAGAACAGGCCGGGCTGGAACGCGACTACGAACGGGCGGCCGAGAAAAAGTCCGAACGTCTACGGCTGGAGAAGGAATTTCATGAGAAGCGGGATGTCTGGGAGGCCGAGCATCAGCTGGACGAGATCGTGGACGTAAACGACATCGCCGAAGTGGTGCACATGTGGACCGGCATCCCCGTCAGCCAGATGATGGAGACCGAGTCAGAGAAACTGCTGCGAATGGAAGATCGACTGCACGAACGGATCGTGGGCCAGGAAGAGGCGATCCATGCCCTATCGGATGCAATTCGGCGAGCTCGAGCCGGCCTCAAGGACCCCCGCAAGCCGATCGGATCTTTTATTTTCCTGGGCTCCTCGGGCGTCGGGAAGACCGAGATGGCCAAGGCCCTGGCCCAGTTCATGTTTGACGACGAGGACGCCCTGCTGCGCATCGACATGAGTGAATACCGCGAGCAGCACACCGTCTCGCGCTTGTTCGGCGCACCGCCCGGCTATGTTGGCTACGAGGAAGGGGGCCAGCTGACCGAGGCGGTTCGCCGGCGACCATACCGAGTGATCCTGTTTGATGAGATCGAGAAGGCCCACCCGGAGGTTTGGAACGCCCTGCTCCAGATCCTGGACGACGGTCGGCTGACCGATGGACAGGGACGGGTGGTGGATTTCCGCAACTCGGTGCTGATCATGACCTCCAACCTGGGCACCCAATTTGTCACTCGGGCCGGGACCCTCGGATTCCGCAGCCGCAGCGGTGATACCCAGAAGACCGAGTCGGAGGAAAAGATCGAGCAGGCCTTGAAGGACACCTTCCGGCCGGAATTCCTAAATCGGATCGACGAGATCATCATCTTCTCGCAGCTGACGATGG
>JAHFAU010000101.1 GCA_023250385.1 Anaerolineales bacterium | reverse complement strand
GTCCCCGGTTCTCCGCCTCCACTCTCGCCTTGGCATGAGAAAGAAGCCGCTAAATCAATTCGCAGACAGAATAGCACAACGCATGGACTCAAGTCAACGAGCCCAAGCTTAAAGTTTAGCGTCGGCCGAAGGACCCACCGGGCAGACTGCGGTCGACCTGGCGAGAATGGAACAGGAGCGGTGTTGCGCGCAGCATCCTTGACCGAGCCATGGACATGGAATAGCATGAACCCGAGGCTCAAGTGAAAGGGATATCCTACGCTGCGACCTCAGAAGCGATCGGCCGGCTCTCTCCGGTCTGGTACCGCTACACCGATCTGGTCGTCGAGCGTGGCGAGGGGGCCTACCTTTACGATCGGGAGGGGACCGCCTACCTCGATTTCACCTGCGGAATTGGTGTGACCAACACCGGCCACTGTCATCCCAGGGTGGTGAAGGCGGTTCAGGAGCAGGCTGCCAAGCTCTTGCATGGGCAGGTCAACATCGTCCACCACCCGCCCTTGCTGGAGTTGGTCGAGGAGCTTGGGCGCATCGTCCCGGCTTCGCTCAACGCATTCTTCTTCAGCAACAGCGGCGCAGAGGCGATCGAGGGGGCGCTCAAGCTGGCGCGGGCCGCCACCGGCCGGCCGAATGTCATCGTATTCCAGGGATCGTTCCATGGGCGAACGGTGGGAACGATGTCGCTGACCACCAGCAAGACCATCTACCGGGCCGGCTACCAACCGCTGATGCCCGGAGTCTTCGTAGCGCCCTTCCCGTACGCGTACCGCTACGGCTGGGAGCCGGACCAGGCCGGGGACTGGTGTCTGAAGGAGCTGGAGTATCTTCTCCAGACCCAAACCGCGCCGCAGGAGACCGCGGCGGTGCTCGTGGAGCCGGTGTTGGGGGAGGGCGGGTATATTGTTCCGCCGGACGGTTTCCTCCAGGGCCTGCGCGAGATCTGCAGCAAGCACGGCATGCTGCTGATCCTGGACGAGATCCAATCCGGATTTGGGCGGACCGGGAAATGGTTCGCCCTCGAACATTTTCAGGTGGAACCCGACATTATGGTAATCGCCAAGGGACTGGCTTCCGGCCTGCCCTTGTCCGGTGTCGTCTCCCGCATGGAACTGATGGAGAAATGGAATCCCGGGACCCACGGCGGGACCTACGGAGGCAACCCGGTGGCTTGTGCCGCGGCAGTGGCGACAATCGGTGCAATCCGCGAGGAGGGGATGCTCGAGAATGCCTCGACGCGCGGACAACAACTCATGGCCGGTCTGGGCCAGTTGCGGGAAGAGCACGAGCGCATTGGCGATGTGCGCGGGTTGGGACTGATGGTGGGGGTCGAATTCACGGCCCCGGATGGATCGCCCGACAAGGCGACCGCCAAAGCCGTCGTCCACAATTGCCTCGATGAGCGCTTGCTGCTGTTGACCTGTGGCCCATGGGACAACACGGTGCGCTTTATCCCGCCCCTGGTCGTGAGCCAGCGAGAGATCGGGGAGGGGCTGGAAATTTTCGGCAAGGCGCTGAGGCGGGCGCAAGCCTAAGTTGGGAGCGGTCAAGATGTTCAAAGTCAAAGAAAGCGGGCTTTTCATCGACGGGCAATGGGTCGCAGCCGGTCCGCTGCTGGAAGTCAAGAACAAATACAGCGGCGAGGCGATCGGCGCGCTGCCCACTGCGCGGGAGCAAGATGTCGATGCGGCGATTGCCGCGGCCCAGCAGGCTGCCCCGATCATGGCTGGCATGCCGGCTTACAAGCGGGCGCAGATTCTCACCCGCACCGCCGAGTTGATCCGGGAGCGATTTGACGAGTTCGCCACCTGCATCGCGGCCGAAGCCGGCAAGGCGCTGAAGTTCTCGCGGACGGAGGTCGAGCGGGCCATCTCTACGTTTGGTCTGGCGGCCGAGGAAGCCAAACGGATCCATGGTGAAACGGTCCCGCTGGATGCGGTGCCCTCCGGGGAGGGGTACTTCGGATTCTACGTGCGCCGGCCGGTGGGCGTCGTGGCCGCGATCAGCCCATTCAATTTCCCGCTAAACCTGGTGGCGCATAAGGTGGCGCCGGCGCTGGCCGCCGGGAACTCGTTGGTGCTCAAGCCGGCCAGCCAGACCCCCTTGACCGCGGTCCTGCTTTGCGAAGTGCTGGCGGCTGCCGGTGCGCCGCCGGGATCGGTCAACCTGGTGGTTGGGCCGGGCAGCAGTGTGGGGGAATGGCTGGTGCGCGACCCACGGGTCGCCATGGTCACCTTCACCGGCAGCCCCCCGGTCGGCCGCAGGATCACCGAGGTGGCCGGGATCAAGAAGATCACCCTCGAACTCGGAAACACCTCCCCGGTGATCGTGGCCCCGGACGCCGATCTGGAATTCGCCGCCAAGCGGCTGGCGGTCGGCGCCTACTACAACTCCGGCCAGGTCTGCATCTCGGTGCAGCGGATCTACGGCCAGGGGGCGGCCTACGAACCTTTCTTGGAGCAGTTCGTCGCCGCCAGCAAAGACATGGTCGTCGGGGATCCATTGGACGAGCGGGTGGACGTGGGGCCAATGATCGCGGAGAACGAAGCGATCCGGATCGAGAGCTGGGTGCAGGAGGCCCGCAGCGCGGGCGCCCGGATCGAGACTGGCGGTACGCGGGAAGGGCCGGTGTATTACCCGACGGTCCTGACCGCGGTCCGGCCCGAAATGAAAGTCGTGGCCCAGGAAGTCTTTGCGCCGGTCGCCTCGGTGATCCAGGTCGATGACTTTGAGACCGCCCTCGAGCAGGCCAACTCCGGCGAGTACGGCCTGCAGGTCTCGGTCTTCACCCGGGACATCGGGCGGGTGCTGAAAGCGGTGCGGGCGCTCAACTTCGGCGGAGTGATCATCAACGAGTCTCCCGCGTTTCGGGCCGACCATATGCCCTACGGCGGCAACCGCCAGAGCGGGCTGGGGCGGGAAGGGCTGAAGTACGCGATTGAGGAGATGACCAACATCCAGATGGTCGTGATTCGGGAGTAGGGCTGAATTCTCGGCATCGCAAATCCGATTTGGAGAGCTTGAATGCGGGCATTGATCTTGGGCGGCGCCGGGGCGGTCTGCAAAGAGGCCACCCGCGACCTCGCCCTCACCAGTGATTTCGAAGAGATTGCTGTCGCGGACGCCAATGCGGCTGCGGTTGAGCGCTTGCTTGGGGAGATCGGGGATCCTCGGCTGCGGCCGCTGTCCTTCGACGCCAACGACTACGACGGGATGCTCCGTCTATTCCCTCAATATGAGCTGGTAGTAAACGGCTTGCCGTTCCAATTCGACCTGACGGTCAACCGTGCCTGCGTGGAGAGCGGTGTCAACGGGCTCGACCTCTCCAGCCTCGATGAACAGTTCGGGCTGCATGCAATCGCAAGCGAGAAGCAGATGATCTTCGTGCCGGGTGTCGGCGCGACACCCGGCGTCACGAATTTGATGGTCGCAAGAGCGGCCGAGCAGCTCGATCGGTTGGACACGGTCGAGATTGCATTTGCGGCTTTTCGATCGCTGGCGCCAGCCCCCGGCCTGTTGACCACCACCCTCTGGGAGTTTGATCCTGAAGAAGAAGCTCGCCAACAGGCCGTGTACGAAGACGGGGCCTGGCACCATTCGCCGCCGCTCAGTGGAGGGAAGCATTTTCAGTTCCACGACCTCATCGGTGAGCAGGCCACCTACTTCGTCCCCCACGACGAGGTCTATACCCTGCCGCGCTCGTTCCCCAGCCTGCGTCGGGTATCGGTGCGCGGCTGCTTTCCGCCCCGCGTGATGGAGCTCATGAGCGCGCTGCTCCACACTGGAATCCTCGGGCTCGATACCATCCAGCTAGACGGGCGGGAAGTTTCTGCGATGGAAACCATCCGGGCCCTGCTCTGGCAAAACCCGGTCTCGAAGCAGAACCCGGTCTGGGCCTATGGGCTGGTGGTCGAGGTGACTGGTGAGCGGGCTGGCCGGCAGGTGCTGCACCGCTACCGCAACCATCATCCTCCGCAGCAAGAGTGGGGCGGGGAATCGGCCTACTACAAGAATGTGGGACTGCCGCTCTCGATCGGGGCCCAGATGATCGCACGGGGAGAGGTGCGCGGCCACGGTGTCCTGCCGCCGGAGCGAGCCTTCCGGGTGGCGCCCTTCTTCCAGGCGCTGGCGGATCGAGGCATCACCATTGAAGAAACGGTCGAGGAACTCTCGCCTGCTTAGCGCCGCAGTCCCGTCCGATTTCGGCTGCGAAAGGTCTAATTGAACATGCGGATTATCGTGCTGGGCGGCGCCGGAACCGTAGGCCGCGCAATAGCGACCGATTTAGCGCGCCAGGTGGACACGGTGGTCGTGGCCGACCTGGATCCGGAGGCCGCCCGCGCTGCAGCTGAGGGTGCAGGAGCCAGGGCCGAATCGGCCAGTGTGGATGTGCGGGACCGACCCGCCCTGGTGAAGATCCTGCAAGGTGCAGCTGCCTGCGTGAACAGCGTCAACTACTACTTCAACCTGGACGTCATGCAGGCCTGCCTGGAGGCTGGAGTGCCATATCTCGATCTCGGGGGCTTGTTCCACATGACCCGCCGGCAGCTCGAGCTGCACGCCGACTTCAAGGCTCGCGGCCTGACCGCGGTGCTGGGGATCGGGTCCTGCCCGGGCGTGGCAAACGTTCAGGCCGGCTGGCTCGCCGGCATGCTGGAAAGCGTGGATTCAGTTCGGATTTACACCGGGTCCACCCAGGATGAGGGGGAATCCCTGGCCGCGCCGTACGCGATCCAAACCATTCTTGACGAGCTCAGCATGCCGGCCATGATTTTCCGAAACCGTGAGTTCCAAGAGCGACCGCCGTTAGGAGAAGAAGAGTATTTCACGTTTCCAGACCCGATCGGGCGTGCCAAGACACGTCTGAGTTTGCATTCTGAAGTGGCAACGATTCCCATCAGCTTGGCAGACAAAGGGATCCGGGAGTGTAGCTTCAAGATCACGACATTCGGCTTCGCCGAGCCTGCGCTTCGCAAACTGCAGTTCCTGGTCGAGCTTGGTCTGGCGAGCACCGAACCCATGCAGGTAGATGGCGCTTCAGTCCGACCGCGTGCGCTGTTGCTTCAGCTGCTGGGGCGACTGCCGCAGCCACAAGCCAATTGGTCGAAGAAGACCCTGAAAGCGGTGGTGACCGAGGTCAGAGGGAAGGCTGCAGGACAGGAATTCCTGCTGAGAGCGGAGACCACCGGCCCTCTGGAGCCATCAATGGGGGACCTGGGGGGGAGTGCACTGGTAGCAGGGCCACCTGCCATCGCGGCTCGCTGGCTTGGGCAGGGTAAATTGGCTAGGCCGGGGGTGTGGCCGCCGGAGCAAATCATCGAGCCAGTGCCATTCTTCGAGGAGCTTGCCACCCGAGGATTTACCACACGCCTTATCCGGACCCAGACCGTTGCGCCTGCTGGTCCTATGAAGGGCGCGGCTGTGCAGGCCCCCGGATCGTGACACCTGGCGCAGTCGTCGCTCTGTCGCCGGCTTACAGGCGCTTGGCTGGCAAGGATCCGGATCGCCTCGGGACATAATCTCGGGTTATGAGGAACTCCAGGCTGGTCATTCACCCCGATCCGTCCCAAACGCAATACCAGCTGCTGAGCCCCGAGCAAGCGGGTTGGGAGTTGCTGCACTTTGGCGCGCGGCGCATGTCCCAGGGAAAGGTGTGGAGCTTTGGGACGCAGGAGAGTGAGTTCGGTGTGGTCGTGCTAGGCGGGACGTGCTCAGTCCGGAGCTCGCGAGGGCAATGGCCGCTCGTCGGCCGGCGACCGGACGTGTTCAGTGGCATGCCCCACTCCCTCTACCTCCCGCGCCACACCGACGTAGAAATCCAGGTCCTGTCGGCGGAGCTCGACCTGGCCTACGGCTGGTGTAATGCGGAGGACGATCACCCGCCGCGGCTGATACGCCCGGAGCAGGTCACGGTGGAGATCCGGGGCGGCGGCAACGCCACCCGGCAGATCAACCATATCATCCCGCCTGGTTTCGCTTCCCAACGGCTGGTCTGCGTTGAGGTCTATACCCCCTCAGGAAATTGGAGCTCATACCCGCCGCACAAACACGACCAGCACCAAACTGGTGAGAACGGCGAAATCCTGGAGGCGGATCTGGAGGAGGTTTATTTCTACAAGCTCGATCGGCCGGAAGGCTACGCCATTCAGCGGATCTACACAGCCGACCGCGGCCTGGACGAGACCCTCATCGCCGGGAACGACGACCTAGTTCTGGTCCCGGAAGGCTACCACCCGGTCGTCTCGGCCCACGGCTACACGACTTATTACTTGAACTTCCTGGCGGGGAGTGCCCAGTCACTGGCGAACACTGACGATCCGGCCTACGCCTGGGTCAAAGGCACCTGGACGGAGAAAGATCCGCGACTGCCGCTCGTCACGCTCGAGATGGAAGCTGGCGGGGATGCGAGCTAGGACGACGGTGAGCAGCTGAACCCAGGTGGCTAGTCGCCCAGACTCCCTGGTACGGTAAGTCAAGGTTGTTGCATCGCGCCGTGTTCACTGGCTCGCCGAAGTTGGTTTCGCTGGTTGGTGGTCTCGGGCACCTCCGAGGTGCGCAGATTGTGGTCGCATACCCTCGGCAGTTCTCACTGGCTATGAGATGATCTGTCCTAACTCGTGCAAGGCCTCGTCATCCTCACCTCGGCCATGCGACAGTGCTCGCATCTTGCTATGGGAATCGACAGACGTCGATCCCTACTCGAGGTGGATCGGTGAAGGTTGACCGCGGGCTGGTCCGTGATCATCCATCCCTGGTGCTCACACTGCGCGATTGGCGTGCTGTGCTGGCCGAACGGTCCGA
>JAHFAU010000201.1 GCA_023250385.1 Anaerolineales bacterium | reverse complement strand
CAATCCCGACGACCCCGCCTCGCTCGCCAACCTTCATGACCCTCTGGTCTTCTTTGCGTTAATCCCGCCGATCAACACCAGCGTTCCGGTTCAGCACCTGTCGGGGTTCATCCAGGACGATTGGAAGCTGCGCGACAACCTGACCGTCAACCTCGGCCTGCGCTACGACGTGCAGTTCGGCTCCTTCAACGAGGATCTCGACCTGAACATGTTCCCCGTGCCGATTCCCTACATCGACCCCAGCTCGCGCGGCGACCGGAACAATTTCGGGCCGCGCCTGGGGCTGACCTGGGATATCCACAAGAACGGCGAGTCGGTGTTCCGGGCCGGCTATGGCGTTTACTATGACAACATCCGCACGCTCAACAACATTTTTGGAAGTGAGTGGCGAATTCTGTCGCAGTACAACATCACCATTTTGAATCCGTCCTATCCCGACCCGTACCAGGGCCGGGATCCCCTGGACTTCGCCGCGGCCGGGCCGTTCAACATCCAGATTCTGGACAACAACTTCGTCAACCCCTACTCCCAGCAGTACAATCTCGGCTTTTCTCAGCAAATTGCCACGGATCTGGCCATCCACCTGGACGGGGTTTACGTTTACACGCTCCGCGACCGCAACCTGGTGAATATCAATGAGGCCGATCCGGTGACCGGACAGCGGCCGCTTCCCGAGTGGGGTCGTATCGACCAGGACCAGTCGATCCTCAAGGCCAAGTACGGTGCTTTCTTTGCGAGACTGGACAAGCGGTTCAGTCATCGCTGGCAATTCCTGCTCTCCTACACTCTGGCCAAAAGCGTGGACAACCAGCCGGGCCAGGGCGGCCAGCGGGGCTTCGGCCGAGTCACCGATCAGGCAAACTACGCTCTGGACTACGGGCCGGCCGACACCGATCGGCGCCACACGGTCGTCGCCAGCGGCGCCTACCTCCTACCTTACGACATCACCCTGGGTGCGGTCTGGACCTACCGCACCACCCAACCGTTCAGTGCCATTGCCGGCCAGGATCTGAACAACGACGGCTTCGTCACCGACTTCGTCCCCGGCACGACGCGGAACCAGGGCAACCGCGATCTCGATCTGAACACAGTGAATGCCTGGCGGGCTCGGAACGGCCTGGGGCCGATTTCGGAGAGCCAGATCGAGAGCACCAAGTTCAACGCTCTAGACGTTCGGGTCAGCAAGGCCTTCCCGGTCGGGGGCGCCCGCAAACTGGAGCTCATGTTTCAGGTGTTCAATATACTGGGCATCGACAACTTGAACCAGCCCTTCACCAGCGGGCAGGTGACGAACGCGCTCTCGGACAGCTTTGGCCGAGTCCTGACGACGCGGCCACGGCAGCAAGCCGAGCTGGCTGTGCGCTTCGTTTGGTAGAGGGACTCGAACCAGGACTCTGGGGCGGCTGGCTCAGATCCAGCCGGTTGTGAAGGAGACCACCATGCATTGCCTCGTGAAGCTGGTTTACCGTGGCTCTCTGGTAGCGGGATTATTCACGTCGGCGGCTCAGGGGGCGCCGGCCAGCCTGGCCCAGCTCTTCGAGCGCGGGCCTATCTTTCAGGACCGAAACGGCGATGGCGTCATCGATTTCGTCAACGCCCGGATGGTTCTCGGGGAGAACCCGACAGCGGCTGAAGTGGCCGCCGCGGCCAGCATCGCGGCCCGTCTGGCCTTCGAGACCTCGGCCCTGAATCTTCCGCTGGCCACGGCCGACAGCGCGGGGGAGACTGCCATCATCGTCGGTCCGTCGGGCTTGAAGCGAGCCGGGATCGAAGCGCCTCAGCTGAAACCGGGCGAAGGGATCGTCTCGATGACCGAGCTTTCCGGGAAGCCGGCAATCCTTGTTGCCGGAGGCGACGACGCGGGAATCCTGGCGGCCGCCGAGCTCCTTGCTGGACGTCTGCCTTACGCGTGGAATCCGAAGGGGCCAACCCTGGAAAAGGTCGCCGAGGAGCTGCGAAGCGTGCTGGCCGGCGCAGGTGTCCGTGCCAGCGCCATCTCCGTCCCCGGGGTCTATGCGGCTGCCGGAGTCGAGGCCATCGAGCGAATCGAGCTCTCCGCCGAAGTCGCCTCCCCTGCGGACGTCGGGCGGGCGGCGAATGTGCTGCGCGCTCTGCTGCGGGCACCGCAGGCTTCTGGCGAGAGATCACTCTCCTATGGGGGTGCGCTGGCAGTGCGCGTTCGGCTCGCAGCGTCCGGAGCGACGCCGGTCCAGGTGGAGCTGCCGCGCGCCAAGGCGCCGGCGGGCGGACCTCTGGGCTCGCGGCCCGGCGCGGCGGCCAAGGCCGACATCGACCTCTCGAACCTCTACACCAACGAGGGCCTTCTGGGTGATTCGGACGGCAACTTGATCCCCGATCGCGTCGACGCCCTGCTCAGCCCATCGGGTGAGGGC
>JAHFAU010000015.1 GCA_023250385.1 Anaerolineales bacterium | reverse complement strand
GAGATCCTTCCGGTTTTCAGTCGAAAACCGATCTTCGGTTATCGGGCGATTGCCGGCTCTTCATTGGCCATCGCGGTCATGGGCTTCCTGGTCTGGGCCCACCACATGTTCACAACCGGAATGAGCCCGGGAATGCAGATCACGTTCATGGTTACCTCGATGATCATCGCCGTCCCGACCGGGGTGAAAGTCTTCAACTGGTTGGGAACGCTGTGGGGAGGGGTCTTGGACTTCAAAACTCCCCTGCTTTTCGCGGTCGGGTTTATTGCGATGTTCGTCATCGGTGGGCTGAGTGGGATTTCGCTGGCCTCGGTACCAGTCGATATCCACGTTCAGGACAGCTACTACGTCGTCGCCCACCTGCACTATGTGTTGTTCGGAGGATCGGTCTTCGCCATCATCGGAGGGATGTACTTCTGGTTCCCAAAGATTACGGGCCGGATGTACAGCGAGCGGCTCGGGCGTCTGCATTTCTGGATGACCCTGATCTCGTTCAACTTGACTTTCCTGCCCCTGCATTGGGCCGGACTGCAGGGGATGCCGCGTCGGGTGGCGGCTTACGCTCCGGAGTTCCAGACCGTGAATCAGGTCGCCAGCCTCGGGGCGTTCCTCATGGGGTTGTCGATCCTGCCGTTTCTTTACAACCTCATCGTGAGCTGGGCGCGGGGAGCCCGAGCCGGGCCAAATCCCTGGCGGGCACTGAGCCTGGAATGGACGGTATCCTCTCCGCCCCCACCGGGCAACTTTCCCACGCCTCCGGTTGTCACGCACGGCCCTTATGAGTTCGGCCAGCCGTGGTCCGCTCCGGTCAGCGATGCCGCGCCCGGATAGCGGAGTAAGCCGACCCAGCGCATATTGGCGCGGCTTGCTAACCCTCGCCGCCCTCGGTGGGCTGACCTGGTTGGAATTTCAATTGAGCGGCGGCCCGATCTTGGCGCTGCTGCTGATCGGCCTGGGGAAAGCCGCCCTGATCCTGCACTTCTTCATGCACATCAGTCGGCTGTGGAAGCCACAATGACTACCGCCGCCGGCAGCGCCACCGTGCGGGCCCGCCTCGCACTCTGGCTGTTTTTCGCATCCGAGGTATTCCTTTTCGGAGCCCTGCTGGCGGTGCGATTCCATCTCTGGGGAGCGACCCGCCCCGATCTCGATCCGCGGCTGGGTCTCGGCGTGACTTCGATCCTGCTCACTAGCAGCTTCTTTATGAACCGAGCCGAAGCTGCGATCGCCCGAGGCGATCGACTGAACTTCCTCGGCGGCCTGGTGCTGACTGCTGCCCTAGGTGTCAGCTTTCTCATCGGCGTGATTGGCTTTGAGTGGCAGGGCGAGCTCAGGCCCGGTGACGGAGTGTACGGCTCGATCTTGTTCGCAATGACCGGACTGCACGCCTTTCACGTGTTGACCGGGCTCGGTTTTATAGGGATTATCCTGGTCAGAAGTGCGGGCCGGAGGTTCACGCCGGACAACCATTGGGGAGTGGAGGCCTGTGCGATCTACTGGCACTTCGTCGATCTGGTCTGGGTGTTTTATTACCCGGCGCTATACTTGATGGGATCCCCGGTAGGCCCATAAACGATCCGGCTGGTCGCTTCCCGAAAGCGGCCCTTCAGGGGCTACCCTCAGTGAGCCTGGTCCGTGTTGAGCCCTGCTAACCTTCTACTTCCGAATTCCACGGTCACTAGCTTTACCAGGTTGCTGATCGGGACCGGCCTGCTCGTCGTGGCCGCACTCTATGCCGGGGCTCTGGTCGACCTCCGGCGGCACCATCGGCTGTCCAGCCTTCGTTTGCGCGGCCTGATTCGGGACCGGCATCCGGTGCTGTTTGCGGTGGGATTGGGGTCGATCGCAATTGCGCTGCTCTCTCCCTTGGAGCATTTGGCCGGCTTGAGGTTTTCGGCCCACATGGTCCAGCACATGTTGCTGATGATGATTGCCGCACCCGCCTTGCTGCTCGGCCTCCCTTCCCCGCTTGCCCGGGGCGCCCTCGGCAAGCGCTGGATTCGCCGGACCCTCGACCAAGTCAGCGATCCGCTGATCGCCTATTTCGCGTTCAATGCCAACTTGCTGATCTGGCATATTCCCCGGCTGTATCAGCTGGCGCTGCTCAATCCGGTGGTTCATGATCTGCAGCACGCCCTGTTCTTCTACACTGCGCTGCTGGTTTGGTGGCGAGTGATCGATCCGACCCGTGGCTGGTTTCCGCTGTGGCACTGGCCGCCGGCTCGCTGGGTGTATTTGATGGTTTTCGCGCCGCCGAGCTATGCCCTGGGAGCCGTGCTCTGGGGCGGCGGCTGGCTGCTCTATCCGTATTACGCGGCCGTGGGTGCCGTATTTCAGCTCACCGCGCTCGCCGACCAACGGCTCGGCGGCTTGCTCATGTGGATTCAAGGGTGGATGTTCCTAATGCTCAGCATGTTCGCCTTTTATGTGCGTTATGATCCCGAGCTCGAGGAAGCTTAGCTTGAAGAACATGCTGTCCCAACGAACCTGGTTCCGGCTGCTGCTCGGGATCGCGACCGGTTTGGCAGTCGTCGGGGTAGTCTTTGCGGTCCGGCTGATTAACACCCCGACCTCTCCCGAGCAAGTCGCCGAGGCCTTCTTCCGAGCCGGCTACGAACATGATTACGGATCCGCCTGGGAGCTGGTCAGCTCGCAGGACCAGGCGGCCCGCAGCAAGCCAGCCTATCTGGCGGCCAACCCGCACCTCAGCGATCAACAGGCTGCGCTCTATGGTCAGCTCGCGGCCCTCGGCGAGTTCCAGCTTCTGGCCATTGCATCGTCCCGTCCAGACCAGACCATCCTGACCGCCAAGGTCCGCTTCCCGAACAGCAGTCAACCTGAGATCGAAGAGCTGATCGGATTGGCGGCCGACCCAGCCTCAAGCCGATCGGAACTGGAAAGACAGTTGGAGGCCTTGAATGCGGGAGGGCAGCTGGGTTTCTTTGAAGGCGAGGTCAGTTTCAATCTGATTCTGGACCGCAATCGCTGGCGAGTCTTGCAGCACTGGGGAACTGCAATCACGATCGAGCTGGAAGCTGCGGTGGACCCTGGGCTCCCCTGGGAGTTCTATCCGGTCCAGCCGCAGGTCCTGGCCCAGCCCGGCGAACTGGTCAGCGCCAACTATGTCGCAATCAACACCTCAAATGAGACGATCACCGGCAAGGCAATTCACGAGGTTGGCCCCGCCGAGGTTGCCGCGTACTTTCAAACCATCCAGTGCTTCTGCTTCACCGAGCAGACCCTTGAGCCCGGGGAGCAGCGCGAGATGCAGTTGGTCTTCCGAATCGATTTTAGCCTCCCTCCGGGCATTGAGCTGTTCCGCAATCGCTACACCTTCTACGCGCTCGAGGACTTTCCGGCTCAGGATTGACTGAAAGGACACCGGCGGCCGCGCTGGCCCTACTCGCCGCAGCCTTCGCTCCCCATCGTCCGCCAACCCATTACAGCCCAGCGCTACGACGGGGTCCGGCTGGTGCTCACGAGCGCGGCTGGACCACCCTGGCCAGGGCTACCTGATCTTGCTGGAAGAAACCAAGTGGGTCGGCGGCTACTAGCGGAGCGCTACAAATCGACGCTGTAACACATCCCCAGGGTACCGGGGCCCACATGGGCGCCGACCACTGGACTGACCTCCGAGAAAACCGTCTCCATTGGATTCAACAGCTTGGCCGCTTCATCGAGCAGTTGGCGGGCCTCCCGCTCGGCCGCCGCGTGAAGAACGGCCAGCCGCAGATTGGGCCGGCCGTTGATTCGCTCCTCCAACAGACTCAGCAGCCGGGCCTGCGCTTTCGACCGGGTTCGCACCCGCTCGACTGCCTCAATGACCCCGTCCTGAAGTTCCAGGATTGGCTTGAGATTGAGGGCGGTTCCGAGCAAGCGAGCCGCTCCGCCGATCCGCCCGCCACGATGCAGGAACTCGAGAGTGTCGACCACCAGCACTACTCCGGTGTGGTGCTTGGCGTCTCTGGCGAGGGTCAGCACTTCATCGAAGGACTTGCCTGCATCAGCCGCCCGAGCGGCGGCCAGAACCTGGAACCCCATGGCCATCGCGGCCGACTCGGAATTCACAATTTCGATTCGAGCCCCAGGGAACAACTCTTTGGCCGATTGGGCCGATTGGATCGTCCCGGAGAGTTTCTGCGAAATCAGAAGGGCGAGCACCGGCCGCCCTGCGCGCACTGGAGGTTCAAAGATGTCTTTGAATGCCCCAATGGTCGCCTGGGAGGTGGTCGGCATCACATCAGCGGTCTTCAGCCGCTCATAGAACGCAGTCGGCATGATGTCGACTCCGTCCAGGAGAGTCTCCCCGCCCCAAATCAGCACCTGGGGTATGACCTGGATTTCGTGCCGCCTCTGCAGCTCTTGCGGGAGGTACGCAGTGCTGTCGGTCACAAAAGCCGGCTTCGCCATTTTGCCCTCTTCCTGTCGTCTACCATGGTTAAACCCCGCTGAGCTCTTTCGGGTCGCGCCGAGATAACCTATCCTCGACTCGCTAACCAATCCCTCAAGCGCTTCGGACGCCAACAGTTCACCACTTGTTCGGCAGTCGCCCAGGCCCGGCGAGCCACGCCTACCCCATAGTTGCGGAACGCCAGGTGGTCAGGATGGTGGGCATCGGTATTGATCGCCAAGGGGATGCCCAACTCGATCGCCCGACGCGCATGAACATCGTTGAGGTCCAGTCGCTGGGGGTTGGAGTTGATCTCGAGGATCACGCCGGACCGGGCTGCCGCTTCCAGCACGCGGTCCATGTCCAGATCGGCCCCTTCCCGTTCGCCGATCAGCCTCCCGGTGGGATGGGCGATGATGTCGACATGCGGGTTGGCGATCGCGGCGAGCAGCCGGGCGGTAACTTTCTCCCGACTCTGGCGCAACGAAGTGTGCAGCGAAGCGATGACCAGATCGAGCTCAGCAAGCACCACGTCCGGGTAATCCAATCGCCCATCCGCCAGGATCTCAACTTCCGAACCGTGGAGCAGGACGAACCCCTTCGGCAGTCGCTTGCGCAGCGCAGCGATTTCCTTACGCTGCTTGCGGAGTCGCTCGACAGTCAGGCCATTCGCGACTCCCAGACTCTTGGAATGATCGGTTATGGCAAGTAGCCGGTGACCCTCGGCGCGAGCAGCCTTGACCATTTGCTCGATGCTGTTGGCCCCGTCGCTCCAGGTCGAGTGGGAGTGCAGCTCGGCCTTCAGATCAGCCAGTTCGATCAATTCCGGAAGCGTGCCGTCGAGCGCGGCCTGGATTTCTCCCCGGTCTTCCCTTAGTTCGGGTGCAATCCACGGCAGCCCCAGCCGTTCATAGACCTCGGCCTCCTGGGCGCAAGTAATCTCGCTCCCGTCGTCGCGTTTGAAAGCTTGGTCAGAAAGCGACAGCCCCTGATCCAGGGCAATTTCACGCAGCCGGACGTTGTGTTCTTTTGAGCCGGTGGCGTACTGCAGCGCCGTGCCAAATCGGGCCGAAGGGTGGGTCCAGACCTGGACCCGCAGCCCGTCGACCAATTCCACGCTGGTCTTGGTCGGCCCCTGGCTGCGCACCCGGCTGATAATCGGCAGCTTAACGAAGGATTGCATGACCGGCTCGGGTTTGTCGGTCGAGACGAGCAGGTCGAGGTCCCCGACACTCTCCCGCATCCGGCGCAGGCTTCCGGCTGCCTCGGCCGCCTTCACCGCCGGATGCTTCCGCAGCTCAGCCAGCAATTGCTCGGCGATTGGCAGCGCGACCCCGATGGAAAGCCGGCCGGTCTGGCGCCGGCGCAATGATTGGATACTCTCCAGGATGCGGGCCTCCGAGCGAGCCCCCATTCCCGGAAGGTCGCGCAGTTCCCCTCGCTTGGCGGCGGCCTCCAAAGCCTTGATCGAGGTGATCCCAAGTTCCTTCCAAAATCGGGCAGCCTTCTTAGGGCCGACGTCGCTCACTTTGAGCATCTCGAGCAGTCCCAGCGGAATCTCCTTCTTCAGTTTCTCGTAGAACTCGAGCTTTCTGGTTCCCAGCAGCTCATCAATCTTGCCGGCGATCGCCTTGCCGACGCCCGGGATTTCCTCCAGCTCCCCTTCCTTCCAGACCGTATTGATGTCGCGGCCTAGGTTCTTGAGCGCCTCCGCCCCCCGGCGATACGCTAGCACCCGGTAGATCTGCTCGCCCTTAATCTCGAGCAGGTCGGCGATATCTTCAAAGACCTGGGCCACTTCGCTATTGTTCATCGGAGGGTGGAACCCGGGCGGACCAGTCGATTCTAAGCGATCTCCTGCTCGACCTATGTGAGCTGCTCGGAGGTCGCATGATATGCTTCGCCGAGAATCGACAATGTTTGAATTCTGCGGCAACTTGCATGTCCACAGCACGCTGTCGGATGGGCACGGGACGCATACCCAAATCGCCGAGGCTGCGGTTCAGGCCGCACTCGATTTTGTGGTGGTTACCGATCACAACCTGCGGCCGGAGGGGCTGGACGGCTACCGCTTTGTCGGGGAGCGGCGGGTTTTGATGCTCATCGGGGAGGAGATTCACAATCCGAACCGCTCACCCGAGAAGTCTCACCTGTTGGTCTATGAGGCTCGGCGTGAGATGGCTGAGTTCGGAACCGACCCTCAAGCGCTCATCGAACAAATCGGGAGCCACGGGGGTCTCTCGTTTCTGGCCCACCCGTTCGATTGTGCCGCGCCGCGGTTCAGGCAGGGTGACCTGTCTTGGGATGACTGGCAGGTCGAGGGCTACACCGGGCTGGAGTTATGGAATTTCATGGTGGATTTCAAGTGCCGGCTACGCAGCTTGCCGGCGGCGGTCTTCTACAGCTACTTTCCCAGCCAGATTGCTCAAGGGCCCCGCCGCAGGGCACTCGCCCTCTGGGACTCACTGCTCGCAAGCGGCAAGCGGGTCGTGGCCATCGGCAACTCCGACGCCCATGCCCTTCCGGCGAGATTGGGACCCCTGCGTCGCACGCTGTTCCCTTATCTGTGGCTCTTCCGTGCGGTGAACACCCATGTGCTCACCGAGCAGGCCCTGAGCGGCGAGCCTGAAGCGGACCGGGCGATGCTGTTCCAATCCATTCGGCAGGGCCGTTGTTTCATTGGATATGACCTGCCGGCCGACAGCCGGGGATTCATGTTCAGCGGTCAATCGGAGAGGGGAACCGCCGTTATGGGAGACGCGTTGACCTTCGAATTGGGAGCGACTTTGCAAGTCCGGAGCCCGGCTCCGGGGAGGATCCGCATCCTGCGAGCCGGCAGCGTCCATCACGAATGGCTCGCCTCCCAGCACGCGGTCCTGACGATCACTGAGCCCGGGCCCTATCGGGCTGAGGTTCAGCTTCCTCGCGGCGGCCGATTCCGGCCGTGGATTTACAGTAACCCGATATTCGTCCAGCGGATCTAGCGTCGGTCGGCTTGGCCATCGGTGATATAGTCGTCGGCGCCATGCCCGAATTTCGTCTGAGCGCCCCCTTCGCCCCGACCGGCGACCAGCCAGAGGCGATCCGCCGGCTTGCAGAAGGGCTGCGCCGGGGAGACCCGCATCAGGTTCTGCTCGGAGCGACCGGCACCGGCAAGACCTTCGCGGTAGCCAGCCTGATTGCCGAGCTGCAGCGCCCCACCCTGGTTATCGCGCACAACAAGACGCTGGCCGCGCAACTCTACGCCGAATTCAGAGACTTCTTCCCGGACGGCGCGGTCGAGTACTTCGTCTCTTACTACGACTACTATCAGCCGGAGGCCTACGTTCCAAAGCACGACCTATACATCGAGAAAGAGACCGACATCAATGAGGACATCGAGCGTCTGCGGTTGTCGGCGACGGCCTCCGTGCTCTCCCGCCGCGACGTCGTAGTGGTGGCATCGGTGTCCTGCATCTACGGGATCGGAAACCCCGAAGCCTACGGCCGAATCGTGATCCACCTCGAGCGGGGCAGGGTCTACCGCCGGGAAACTGTCTTGCGCCAGCTGGTCGAGAGCCACTACGGTCGCAACGAGCTCACCCTCAAGCCGGGGAGTTTTCGGGTGCGAGGGGATACCCTCGAGGTAGTCCCCGCCTACCAGGAGCACGGGTTACGAATCGGATTCTTCGGAGACGAGTTGGAACGGATCGTCGAGTTCGACTACCTCACCGGGGAGCTGCTGGCCGAACATCAAGCGATCGACATCTACCCTGCGAAGCACTTCATCACCGAGCAGGAGAAGCTGCAGGCCGCAATTGGAGGGATTGAGGCCGAACTGGCGAACCAGGTCGTGCTCTTCAAGCAGCAAGGCAAGCAGCTGGAGGCCCAGCGAGTCGAACAGCGCACTCGCTATGACCTCGAAATGCTGCGGGAGGTCGGCTACTGCTCGGGAATCGAGAACTACTCCCGCCATCTCGACCAGCGGCCGGCCGGATCGCCGCCCTGGACTTTGATTGATTATTTCCCGCCCGATTTCTTGCTGGTCATCGACGAGAGCCACATGACTATTCCCCAAATCGGGGGGATGTTTGCCGGAGACCGATCCCGCAAGGAGACCTTGGTTGAGTTCGGGTTCCGCCTGCCCTCCGCGATTGACAATCGGCCGCTCTCCTTTGATGAGTTCCGCGCTCGCACCGGTCAGGTGGTCTATACCTCGGCGACCCCCGGCCCGTATGAGTTGGGGCTCGCCACTCAGGTGGTCGAGCAAGTCATCCGCCCCACCGGGCTGGTCGATCCGCAGATCGTGGTGCGTCCGGTCGAAGGGCAGATTGACGACCTGGTCTCTGAGATCACTCGCCGAACCGGGATCGCCCAGCGGACCCTGGTCACGACCCTCACCAAGCGTATGGCCGAGGACCTGGCCGATTACCTGCTTGAGCTGGGGGTCAAGGTACATTACCTGCATTCCGAGATCGACACCTTGGATCGGGTCGGGATACTGCGCGACCTGCGGCTGGGCGTGTATGACGTAGTCGTCGGCATCAATCTGCTGCGGGAAGGGCTGGATTTGCCGGAGGTCTCCCTGGTGGCGATCCTCGACGCGGACAAAGAAGGATTCCTGCGATCAAGCACCGCCTTGATTCAGACGATTGGTCGGGCAGCGCGGCACGTGGAAGGCACGGTCATTATGTACGCCGACCAGATGACCAATTCGATGCGGGCTGCAATTGATGAGACCGACCGCCGGCGGGCCAAGCAGCTCGGTTACAACCGGGAGCACGGCATCGAGCCGGCCAGCATCGTGAAAGCGGTCCGCGACCTGACCGATCAGGTGGCGCTCCACTCGGTGGGCGAGAACCGTGGCGAGTATCGCGCTGCTGGTCCTTCACAGCTGCCCAAGGACGAGCTCTCGAGGCTGATCAAGGAGCTCGAGAAAGAGATGCGGGCCGCGGCCGAATCGCTGGAGTTTGAGAAGGCCGCTGCGCTGCGGGACCAGGTGTTAGAGTTCCGCCAGACCCTGGCCGAAATGGAAGACCTGCCTCCGTGGCAGCGGGTGCGGCTGCTGGCGGGTGAGCAAACGCACACAGAGCCCGAACTGTAAGAACCTCTCAACGAGGCCAGAAGCCGAACCCAAGTTGCCAAGCTGAGCACCGCAGTGCGGGGAGCGCTGCGCGATGGGAGGCGCCCCCGGCAGGATTCGAACCTGCAACCTACGGCTTAGAAGGCCGGTGCTCTGTCCGTTGAGCTACAGGGGCGGGAATGAGGTTGAGCGGTCCAACCGCTCGAGGCCGCGCAGATTATCTCATACCGCTTGGGCCCGAGCAACTGCGTACGCGGGGTTACTCGAGCGGCCGGATTCCTTTGTAGATCCGCGGTCCGGAGAGCGTTCGGAGGATCATCTGGGCCGATCGCCCGGTTCGCTCGGAGAGCTGCTCCGGCGTCTGCGGCAGGTTCCCATTGGCAAGAAAGATGCGAAACACGGCATTGATCAAGCTCATCTGAGGCGTGACGAAGTCCGGCTGCCGTGAGCAATGTGAAATCAGCAGATGCTGAAATCGGTCAATGACCGTGACTTCGCCGGTGTCAGGATCGACATGATCCACCTTTAGCCCGGGCTCCACTTCGTCGTACTGCCGCTGGTGCTCCGGGCACAGGTGGTCCCGCAGATAGACTTCAAGCTCGCGGCCGGCCCGCTCCCACCACTCCCGGTCAATGTGAAACTGAGTGCTGAGGGTCGGTCGGACCCGTGAGGTCGGAATCTTGGCCGCCGCGGTCGTCATGCTTCTTTCCATTGGTCTTCATTCAGGCGCCAGTAGTGGTCTCCGACCGATTCGAAATACGGGCGACTCACCAGTTCCGCCAGGATCGGCCCCGGCGGAATTCGTTTGATCACGTTTACGGCAGAATACAGAGCCTCTGCGTGCACCGTAGCTTGTGGGTTGAGCTTAGAGAGCTCCCGAAACATTTGGGGCACGAGCCGGTCAAGCGACAGCAAACGTTGTGGGGAGTTCTGCCAAGCCTGCTCAAGCGCCCGTCGGTCGGCCACCCCGATTATCCTGCGATCGTCGTATGCGGTACCGACCGGATGCTTCAACATGGTCAATCCGATCCGGCCACCCTCTCCAACCGAGGCGGTCCGGATCCAATCGTTTCGCCTGCGTAGATCGAGTGCCTCAACCAGCACTTCGCCTTCCTGGCCACCCGGCCGCACTCGGATCAGGCCGCCGGCCGGCACATCGTATTGGCGGAACCAATTTGCCAAGCCGAAAACGTAACGAGGAGTCCGAACGACCCATCCCGGGAACTTTGCTCCGCTGTGGCCATCGACGAGGATAAAACGGATTCTGGGCGCCTCGTAGGCGGTCGGGAACATCGGCTGGAGCCGGACGGACAAAGGCAGCGAGCCCACCGCCCAGTGCGGGAATGGGAGCACCAGGCTGACCTCCGGAGCTGGCGAATCTCCGATCGGGCCCAGCTCGCTGAGTTCATCATCGAGTTCACGTTCCAGCTCAAGCAGTTCTGGGCCAAGCACGGACCGGTCGTAAGAGGAGCGCTGATCCACGAGCCGCTCCGGCGTCTGCAAAACCTCGGGGGGTTCCAGTCGCTTTAGGAACCATATGACCTTCCCGGCCGGGCCGACCTCGTCGAATCGGGGGTCCTCCTGCAGCGCGTAGTCGACCGAGAACTCGGTCAGCAGAGGGTCAAGCCCGGGCGGAGTCTCCATGTGCTCGACCAAATCTTTGGTCGGCAGCGGGCCGCCCGCTGCAACGTCGAGTACCGCTTCGGCCAGGTTGAGGTGTCCCTCGTGGATCTCAGCCAACAGACCCCGGTGGAACCATTTGCCGGCGATGCGCACGACCTCGGGCCGGTTCCCCAAGCCGGCTTCCACTTCCCGAATGATTTGGCTGTCGTTACGCTGAAACACCGTTTCCGGACTGAGCTCGCCGTCTGTCTCTGCAATCAAGGGCCGATTTGAATTGAGCGGATGGTCTGGGAACCCGGCCGCAAACTCCCGCAGCTCGCCGTCGAGCTCGACCTCGATGACTTCGAACGCCGGCAGGTCGGGATTCGAGCTCGCCCTTACTCGGGTGACAGTTCCTACCCGATTGGCCAGGTTGTGGAAGTGCAGCTGCTGGCCGATCCGGTAGCGTTCTGCCGGGAGGTACGCCTGCCCGGCCGGCTGCTTGGATTGCTCGGCCGCGGCTTGCTCGCGCTCAATGCGATTCATGACAAGCGCCTCCGCCATTTCTCTCGGCGTGAGCGGAACTCCTCGCTCGAGCAGCAGGTTGTCGATGAAGTTGAGATCGGCTTCGTTAAGTTCGAACTCGGCCCAGTAGCTTTCACTTCCGGGCGGGGAGATTGATCGCATTCGGGGATGGGGCTCGGGGAGAGCGCGCGGGAATTATACTACGCAGAACGGTTCGAGCTCACTCGGCGGCGGCGATGCGAATCGGCCGGCCGCCGGCGGACTCCGACCTCAGGGGAACGCGCTGCGAGTCCACGGCAGTGGATCGACCGGCACACCACCGACCCACACTTCCCAGTGCAGGTGCGGCCCGGTGACCCGCCCGGTCCCGCCCACATATCCCACAATCTGACCTTGCTCGACCAAATCCCCAGCCTTGACCAAGATTTCCGACTGATGCAAGAAACCGCTGAAGACCCCCCAACCGTGGTCAATGTACGTCGTGTTGCCGCGGACGGTCAGAAAACCTGTGAATGCTACCCGCCCGGCAGCAGGGGCCAAGACCGGAGTGGTGCTGCTGCCATACAGGTCCAATCCATTGTGGTAATAGGTGAATTCGCTCCCGTTGTAACTTCGCCGGGTGCCGAAAACGGAAGGGAACGCCTCGAAGTAGCTGGTAGGGAAGGAAAACACGCCTTGCCACAGCTTCTCGGGTGTGACCTCGGCAACAACACCTGCGATCAGCTCGTCCTCCGGTCCGGTGTTTGCAGGGTCGAGGGTCTCGGCGGGGACTTGGAGCGCCTCCCGACCGTAGTCACCTTCCTCGACCTCGATGGACTGACTGAAAGTTCCATCCGAGGCCAGGCCTACTTGCAGGTCCAACACCCCAGGGTTTTGCAGGGCATGGATCCCTTGTAGCGCGATCCATTCGGTCGGCGTCTCTTCAACGAACCGCAGGTTCCACGGTCCGAGCTGGCCGGTCGGTATCGAGCCCTGGGGAGCGATCAGCTTCAGGTCAACCACCCGGCCTTGAACCGCCGGGAGCGGGCCCACCTCGAGAGAGATCAGGCCAGGCGGTAAGCCGGTGGTGGGCTGGTCTCCCCCGGGAGCGTGCAGCAGTTCCCCCTGCACGGACCAGCGGCGAGCCTCCAGCCGGTTGTGGGCCTGAAGACTCCAGACGTCTATATTCAAGGCAACTGCTACCTCGAGAAGCGATTGACCGGCTTCAACCGCCTTGCGCTCGGAGGTCGGCAGGGCGAGGGACGGAGATTGCTGGTCAACATAGACCATCGGCTGGCCCACGATCAGGCTCAGAGGATTGAGGACGCGGTTCAGCCGGGCGAGCTCTCCGAGCGCTAACCCATGGCGGAGCGCCTCAGAGGCCAGGGTCTCACCGAAGGTCAAGGGCTCAAACTGGAGCGATCCCTGGATCCCTTCCAGACCCGGGATCACGAGCTGCTGGCCCGGGAAAATGGCGGAGGGGTCCTCAATCCCATTGGCGGCGGCCAGCTCGCTCACCGTAGATCCAAAGGTTAGGGCGATCCCAAACAGGGTGTCCCCCTCCTGAACCGTGTAAGTTGGACCGGCGGTTTGAGCAGTCGCCTGGACGGGCCTGAACAAGAGCAAACAGACCGCCAGCAAGCTGAGACGCTGGCACCTTGGCATGGCCGGATTATAGCGCTCGGTTGATTTGAGAGCGGTCAAAGCGGCAACAAAAAAATACGGGGCCGACTTGGCCCCGCCTCGCTGGACCCAGGAGTGTCGCTCGCTAATCAGTCGATCGGACCCAGGATCTTCTCGACGCTCTCAAGCAGCTCCTGCGGACCAAAGGGCTTTGTAATGTAGTCATCCACCTTGGCGATGTGCAGCCCAAGTACTTTGTCGATCGATTGAGCCTTGGCGGTCACGACGACCACTGGGATGTCGCGGAGCGCCTCGTCGGATTTCATCCGCTGATAGACCTCCCAGCCGTCCATGTCCGGCATCATCAAGTCCAGCAGCACGAGGTCCGGTTTCTCGCTTGCCACCATAGCGAGCCCTTCCAGCCCGCCGTGGGCTCCGATCACTTCGAATCCCCGGCGACCAAGGATCAAGCGGACGAGATCAATCATCTCGGGTTCGTCTTCAATGCAGACGACCCGCTTGCCATTCTCTCCCATTTTGCCAGTCCCCAGTACTACGAGCCAGAGTGTACACCATGGATTCCGGGGCTTGCAATGAACTGAAGTCCCATTAAACGCACCTGGTCGCCAGTAGACTGGCGACCAAGGCGAGAGTGGAAACACCTAAGCGGTGGTTGCCCGCTGTTAAGGTGCAGGGGGATTATTGCACAACCTTTCTCAGCGCTGACTGAATTGAAAGGTGTTTGTAAGATCGCTTGGAAGGCTAGTCGAAAAGCAGCCGTGAAACGGCCCAGGCCGTGAACGCCAGGCCGCCCAGGTTGGCGAGCAGGCCGACCAGGCTTAGGGCGAGGAAGGTCAGGCGAATTGCTCTTGTCACGGCGTGTGCCTGCGGCAGGACTTGAACCTGCAACCTACGGATTAAGAGTCCGCTGCTCTGCCAATTGAGCTACGCAGGCATGGGGTCCGGCGACGAGGTTGGGCGGACCCCTTGCACCGCCCTGTAAATCGCCAGACTGGGTAGGCCTCGGCCGGATTATAACAGCCCGGAATGCGCTTCACGCCAGGCTGCTCCGGCTTGGACCCAAGCTTGCTACAATTCTCTCCGGATCGTTCGTGACGGTACCGGGCCAGATGCTGCGCACTCCACTGCTGTACTTGTCGAAGGCCGGCTGGGCTCACACCAGCTTGACCCGTTGGGGATTCGCCCGCCGGGCCTCCCGCAGGTTCGTCGCAGGTGAATCGATGCAGGATGCGCTGCAAGTCGCACTCTCTCTCAATCAGCGGCGATTGGGCGCAGCGCTTGCTCACCTGGGCGAAGATGTTGTCGCAGCTGCCGAGGCAGGCCAGGCCCGGTCGGATTGCGGGGAGCTGCTTCGGGCGATCGAAGAACAAAAGCTTGGCGCCTACGTCTCGGTCAAACTCACGCAGATTGGACTGAGGGTCGATTTCGACCTCTGCATGGAGAACATGTTGGAGATCGCCCGGGTGGCCACCCTCAATGATGCGTTCGTCCGAATCGACATGGAAGAGTCAATCACGATTGACCAGACGCTCAGTGTCGAGCATTCCCTCCGCCGGGCGGGACTGCGAAACATAGGCCTGGTTTTTCAAGCCTACCTGCACCGCAGCGAACGCGATCTTCGGTCCGCCGTAGAGGCTAGAATCCCTGTTCGTCTCGTAAAAGGTGCCTACCAAGAATCCAGGTCGGTGGCGATTCAGAAAAAGTCAGAGCTAGACGCCAACTTCGACAGGCTGACCGGGATCTTGCTGGACGCGGCTCAAGAGCAGGGTGGAATTGCTGGCTCAAGAGATGGGCGGACGCCCCCCCTTGCAGCCATTGCCACCCACGATCCGGCCAGGATTGCATTCGCCGAGGCCCACGCCCAACGGATCGGCCTGCCGAAATCGGCCCTCGAGTTCCAGCTGCTCTACGGGATTCGTTCTGAGCTGCAGCGATCGCTGCGAGATAAGGGGTATCCAGTCCGCATCTACGTCCCGTACGGGGCCCAATGGTATCCTTACTTGATGCGGCGGCTGGCAGAACGACCGGCCAACCTCTGGTTCTTCTTGTCGAATCTGTTTCGCCGATAAACCCGCCTGCGGTGCTCGTTCGAGCAGCCAGATCCCCAGATGAGGCTTGAAGGTAAGACTGCCCTCGTGACCGGAGGTGCTCATCGGTTGGGACGCGCCATCGCCCTCGCCCTGGCAAAGGAGGGCTGCCGGCTGATGATACACTTCCATCAATCCTCGGAAGCCGCAGAAGAAACTGCGAACCAGATCCGAAGCGAGGGCAGCCGAGCGGAAGTTGCCCAGGCCGATCTATCCGCGAGTGAGGGTGTCCGCCAGCTCTTTGGCGCGTTGGACGCAGCCTACGGCGGGCTTGAGTTGCTAGTGAACTCGGCCGCCATCCTCGAACGAGTCGACCTGCTGGAGGCCACTGAAGCCGACTGGCAACACACCGTGGGGCTGAACCTGAAAGGGGCGTTCTTCACCCTTCAAGAGGCGGCTAGCCGGATGCAGGCCCGAGGAGGCGGGGCGATCGTAAACATCTCTGACACCGCCGCCCACCGCCCCTGGCCCGGATACCCGCTTCACAGCATCAGCAAATCCGGCCTGGAGATGCTCACCAAGGTCGCCGCAGCCCGGCTGGCTCCAGCCGTCCGGGTCAATGCGGTCGTCCCGGGTCCCACGCTCAAACCAACCTGGATGGCAGAGTCGCGTTGGCAAGCGATTAGCCGGACCACTCCCTTGGGCTTCGGGGTTGAACCGGAAGACGTCGCCCGCGCAGTCGTCTTCTTAATGAAGAACGACTACGTGACCGGCCACATTTTGCGGGTAGACGCGGGCACCCTGCTGCACCGATGACCGATGATCGGGCTGCTCGGCCCGTGAGGCCTAGAGCCGCAGCCCAGCTGCCCTAGGATTCGGTACCCATGACTGAACGAACACAGAGCCTCCAAGACCATCTGAATCGAGTGCATGCAGCGACCTGGCCGGTCTTGTCGGACCTGCCAGCCGCGGCCATGGGGGTCACGGTCTATGACTCGGAGGGAGGGACCTGGACGGTGAAAGACCTCCTGGGCCACCTAGCCGATTCGGAAGCCGGTCTGCTCGGACAGGCACAGCGGCTCGTCACTGGTGAGCAGACCGTCCCGCCCGACTTCGACCTTGCCAGGTGGAACCGGTCGGCAGTGCGGCGAAGCAAAGAAACTACGCCGGCCGAGCTGCTGGACAAAATCCTGGTCGCCCACGCCGCAAGCTTGAAGTTCCTGGAAACTCTAGGCGACGATCAACTCGACCTGGTCGGGCGGCATTCGAGCGGTTCGATGCTCTCAACTGAGCGGTTCATCCGCAGAATTGCCGATCATCGGGCCGAGCATGTAGCGGATATCCGGGCGGCGCTCGCCCGCGGATGATGGGCGATCCGCTTCCGATCCACGACCTGTACATCCGCCCGCTCGAGCTTCGGGAAACACCCGCGGGTTCTGAGCTCACCGTCCTGCGCTTCTCGGACCACTTGCTTCGACGCTTCGGAGTCGCAGAGTTCCATGAGCTGGCCGAGGGTGAGCGGCGAGCCTCCCCTGCCCGGCCCGTTGCTGATGAGGTTTGGGCCCTCGTCCGTGGCGAGGTCGAGTTTGACTGGCAGGACCGACGCGCCGATTCTCCGACCTCCGGTCAGACTTATCAACTGCATGCCGAACGTCCGACGGTTGTCCTCGTACCGTTCGGAGTCGCCTTTCAGATCCGGTCCTTGACTGGCTCAGCAGCTCTAGTCCGGCTCGCAACTCATGAGGAGGGAGGCGACTCCTGACGTGCCCACCTGGCGCCAGTTCCGCCTATTTCTCCGCCTGACCCGACCGCACTTCCTACTCGGTGGGCTGCTGCTCTACGGCCTGGGGGCGGCAATCGCGCATTATTTGGGCCACCGCCTCGATCTTGGTCACTATCTGCTCGGGCAGTCGCTCGTCACTCTCTTGCAACTCATGACCCACTACCTGAACGAATACTATGATGCTACGGGCGACCAGCAGAATCTGAGTCGCACTCCACTCACTGGAGGGAGCGGAGCGATCGGTCCGGGAGCGCTGCCCGCCAAAGTGGCGCTCTATTCTGCAGTGATCTCCGTGGGCTTCGCCGCAACGATTGCCTCGGCCAGTCAGGTCACCGGGTCGCTGCCGTTTCTGGCCTGGCCGGTCCTGCTGCTTGGGTTCCTCGGTGGATTCTTCTACAGCGTTCCACCGCTGCGCCTGGCTGCCACCGGCTACGGCGAATTGGTGGCCTCGCTCGTCGTCGGCGCGCTGGTTCCGCTATTCGGATATATCGTCCAGGTTGGAGATACCAACCGTTTGCTTTTCATGAGTGTTACACCGCTGGTCGGGCTTTGCTTCGCCATGTTGATCGTGTTCGAATTGCCTGACTATGCCGCCGATGTGAAATTCCAGAAGCGCACCCTGGTGGTGCGGCTCGGTTGGTCGGCCGCCATGCGGGCGCACGATCTGGCGCTGGGCTTCGGGCTCCTGAGTTTTGGGGTGATACTGCTGAACGGGGTACCACCCCGGGTGGCGGCCAGCGCCCTCTACTTGCTCCCGCTCGTTGTCGCCCAGGTCTGGCAGCTTCGCCGAATTCGAGCGGGTTTCCCTCCCCGATGGGGCAGCTTGACTTTTGGGTCACTCGCTCTTTTCGCGATCGGCGCCTACTTGGAATTGGCGGGCTACGTGCTAAGTTGACCATGGCCCAGGTCCTCAAGCTTGTCCCTGTAGATCAAGCGCTGCGCTCCTTTTTGGAATCGATTCCGGAACCCGGCCAGGAATCGACGGAACAGGTCCGAACGGAAGAAGCGCTCGGCAGGGCGCTGGCTGAGCCGGTTACCGCTCCGCATGCTCTGCCCCCCTTTGACCGGACCACGGTGGACGGATATGCGGTCCGAGCGGCCGATACAGCCGAGGCCTCCTCGAGCCGCCCCGCTCACTTCAGGCTGGCCGGGGAGGTGACTATGGGGACCGCGCCGCAACTCGGAGTTGAGCTCGGCCAGGCCGCCCTGCTGCACACCGGCGGGATGATCCCACGCGGCGCCGATGCGGTGGTGATGATCGAGGACACCCAAGCCATTGACGGGACTGCGATTGAGGTCCTGAAGCCGGTCACCTCCGGGCAGAATGTAATCCGAGAGGGCGAGGACGTTGCGGCGGGTCAAGTCGTCATCCCGGCTGGAGTCCGCTTGCGGCCTCAGGAAATAGGCGGGCTGATGGCACTCGGCATCGTCCAGGTCCGGGTCCGGGCTCGCCCCACAGTTGCGATTTTGTCGACCGGCGATGAGGTCGTGGAGCCGGACCGGCAGCCGGCGCCCGGGCAGGTTCGAGATGTCAACAGTTACTCGCTCGCGGCAGTGGTTGACCAGGCCGGTGGGCGACCGATGCGCTACGGGATCATCCGAGACTCGGCGGCCGAACTCGAGGCCGTATCCCGGCGAGCGCTCGGCGAATCCGATCTGATTGCGATTGCGGCCGGATCTTCGGTGAGCGTGCGGGACCTGACGGCCGGGGTCATCCGGACCCTGGGCCCGCCGGGGATCCTGGTCCACGGCGTGGCGCTTCGACCCGGGAAACCGACGATCCTGGCCGTGTGCGGCCGGGTTCCGGTTGTCGGACTGCCCGGCAACCCGGTGAGCGCGTTGGTGGTCGCCGGGCTATTCCTGCTGCCCGCCCTCCGGAAATTGCTGGGGCTGCGCGGGCCCGAATGGGCCTCTATCCGGCAGGCCCGACTGACGGCAGCGGTAGCTTCTGCTGCCGGCCGCGAAGACTACCTGGCCGTCCGGCTGGAAGTTTCCCCGCAAGGCCTGCTGGCAGTGCCGATCCACGGCGGCTCCAACTTGATCTTCACTCTGGTAAGGGCCGACGGACTGATTCGCATCCCGCCGGAAGCGCCCGGGCTGGAGGCCGACTCGCTCGTCGAGGTCCGCCTATTCCGCTAGGCCTGAATCCAGGAAACCAGGCCAACCTGCGGCAATGGCCGTTCGGTTAACGCCCACTAAGTGGAACGATCGGGACGGGGATGAAAATCAGCACGAACAGCACCAGGCCGAGGATCGCCAGTGCTCGGCGGCGAGGGTCGAGCGGGGTGATGTCGTCCAGCGGTTGGGCGTAGGTCCTTCCCATCAGGAAGATCAGGCCCGCGAACAGCAGCCAGCCGTTCCACACGATCGTCAAGCCAAGCAGGCCAGCAATCAAGAACGGCCAGAGGAGTCTTGCCCGCTTTCCGAAGAGCGAATACAGCACGTGTCCCCCGTCGAGCTGACCGGTCGGGATCAGATTCAGCCCGGTGACCAGGAACCCCGCCCAGCCCGCCAGAGCCATCGGATGGAGCTGCACATCCAGGCCGCCAAGCGGAATTGGTACCCCGACCGGACCGCCAACCCCAAACACCAAATCTCGCAGCCAGTAGATCGCTGGAGCCACCCCCCGGTAGTCGACCGGCTCCGGCAGGAGTTCTCCCTTGACAAGGAATTTCGCCCCCAAGTACAGAAGCGAGTTGCCTTCTAGGAAGGTCCCACCTAACTCACTCCGTTGGGTCGGTAGTGGGCTGACTTGCGAAAGCGCCAGGCCGATGAGCAGAACCGGGATTGCAATCACCAGGCCCGCCAGCGGTCCCGCCAGGCCAATGTCCATCAAGATCCGACGGTTTTTTGGTGGGGACTTGAGCTGGATGAACGCGCCGAAAGTGCCAAACAACCCCCCAGGGAAGGGGATGAAATATGGCAGACTTACGGCCGTCTTGTGATATCGACCCATGAGGTAGTGCCCGAACTCGTGGGCAACCAGAATGCCGAGCAGGCTGCCCGCATACAAAAGCGCCAACGGGAGCGGCTGTCCAATGATGGGGACCGCGCGAGCCGAGGGCGTTTGCTGCAGATAGCCCTGGGCATAGCTTAGTCCGACGAAGAGCACCGTGGCGAAGGTGGCGAGGAAGAGCAGGACGTTGACGATCGGATTGCCCGGGCTCCTGGTCTTCAGCTCTGGCACCGCGAGCAGAATTTGGGTGTCTCCCTCCTGGCGCAGCAGGATTGTGGACCCCGCCTTAGCGAACGCCGGCTCCAATCGTTCGTAGGCCTGGTCCGATTCCATCCGCAGCCGGCCGCGGTAGCTAGCCAGGAAGGGACTGCCGGCCGCGCCGTTTTGGAATTGCTGCACATCCATGACGGCCCGGACCTCGGGCAGCAATCGTTCGGCGAAATCTTGCGAGTGAGGTTCAGTCATGCTCAGCTGGCTCGTAGCGACACTCGGGAGTGGATGGGAGTCGAACCCACCGCGGCCCGT